>DATAYF010000238.1:0-4233 GCA_036272735.1 Ktedonobacteraceae bacterium | reverse complement strand
CGCGGCATCGGTGGCAGCCGTTCGGTCGGCTTCGGCGCGCAGCAGGTGCGCTCAATGCCCGACGCAGTTGCTCGCGCGTTAGAACTGCATATGGCCTCGCTCCAGCAGGAGGCCGAGCAACAGTTCGACTTCGTGCCAGAGGTCAAGAGCAATGGGAATGGGCAGAACGGCAACGGCCATAGCAGCGAGGCCAGCACAGAGGTTGAGGGGGGCAATCCGCTCGCTCTAGGCAAGCTGAGCGTCACCGGCAATCTCTGCCCCGAGTGTGGCTGCAACACGATGGTCTACGAGGAAGGTTGCAAGAAGTGCTATAGTTGCGGCTATAGCGAGTGTTAAATGCGGTTTAGTTGAACCAGCTCTACAGGCCGTTTCGCATCGATAGTGACAGCTATTGGGAAAGCACACAGGTGTCTCTCTGTGTGTTTTCCCACATATTATCCACATGAAGACTTTTGCCCCTCATCTGGCAAGGCCCAAAGTACTATTGAGGCCAGCTCAATAGTACCAGGAAATGATCCCTTCACACGCACCGCGTTCATCGCTGGATAAGCCTCTTCAATGACAAAAACCTCATATTGCGGTACCTTGCCTACATGCCTGCACATCAGCCATTCTTATAAAATGGCTTTATTTATGACCTACCGCGTAGTGCAACTGAACGACGCCACCGCCAAGGGACTTGAAATTCAACAACTGCACATCTTTGTATTGATAGTGAGTCTGGTCTAGCAAAAGATTGAGTCCTTTCCCCTCTAACACAGGGACAACATCGAAGATCACCTCATCAACAAGCCCCTGACCTAAAAAGGTATTGTGCAGATCTGCACCGGCCCCAAGGAGGGCTGTTGTATGGCCTTTTGCTCGCAAGTAGTTGAGGGCTTCTTGAGGTGATCCCGCAACCTTAACGCCGGAGATTTCTTTGACACCCGAAGAGAGCACGACGATGTCAAGATCGGCAAAAGCGCCTACTCCACCGCTTGTCTGCATGCCTTCAAACGTTTTGCGTCCGGCGATGAAATTCCCCGCAGCTTTGGCGTGAGCCACAAAATCGTTGAATGCTTCCGGTTTGGGTGGATTCTCAACGCTGGATTGCGCATAGTTCCCATTCGCGGTCAATGTTGCCCAAAGAATCGTTTTCAAGTGTTTCTCCTAATTTCTTCTCATTACATGTATAATCACATACATGGTTACTATATGTTACAAGGTTATCTAACAGGAAAGGAGGGTTCAGCCGAGCAGCTGCCACCATTCCTACAACGCTTATTTCAGATGCTGCAACCAGCTCGCGATGGCCTGCCCAATTCCGTCAGGAGAGTCCTCCTGCGGGGTATGGTGCCCGCGCACGCTCACCTCGGTTTGCGCCAGCCAGGTATGATTGAAGGCAGACTGATTCGGATCTTGCGTCCCTGGAACGGCCTGAATGAGCAATTTGGGGACAGGACTCTGAGAAAGCCACTGGCCCGATGCTGTGACGATCTCGGTGACGTCGGCTGGTTCGCCTTCAATCGGCAGTTGACGTGCCCACGAGAGGTTCGGGCGACGCGCTTCGCCGACCTCGGCAAATGGGCGACGATACTGGTTCATTTCTTCGTCTGTTAAGGTGCGCAGAATAGTCTTGGGCAAGTTGAACTCAATGAACGAGTTTTGTTCCAGTACCAACTGCTCACCTTGCGGGGAACGCAGGGCCTGAAAGCGTGAGCGGGCGATCTCTGGCATTTCACTCCACGAGGAGGTTCCCATAACCGCTTCCATATAGGCGATGCCACGCACGGCCTCTGGATGGCGACGTGCCCAATCAAACGCCAGAGCCGCTCCCCAATCATGTCCAACCAGGGTGACGCGGGCACTGACATCCAGCGCTTCGAGCAGTGCGTCGAGGTAACGGCGATGCTCGACGAAGGTATAGGAGCTGGGGCCGCTCTCAGGCAACTTCTGTGAATCGCCCATGCCAATGAGATCCGGGGCGATAATGCGACCAAACTCCTGCACATAAGGCAGAATATTACGCCAGACGTAGGAATAGGTGGGATTGCCATGCAGGAAGACGATGGGATCACCCTGCCCCTGCTCTACATAGGCCATTTCAAGCCCCAGAACGACTTTTCTTTTTTTCTCGTAGGGAAATACTGCGTTTATCATATGCGTACTGTGCCTTTCTGAAATCTTGTAACACGGCTTCTTCCTTTTTTCCAGAGCAAAACGTCTGTTTGCTTTGGTGAAGCAGCGTTGTTCGTTCGATGTCAGAAGTATAGCTTGCACATGGCCGGATGGGCTTCATCCGTTGTGGTGATTGCGCGCATGATTCGCCAGGGGCACAAGGAGAGGATTGTCAGAGGAGCTTGAGGTCACGCGCAACGTCGCTGGCGGCGCTTCGTTTATGGACGCCTAGCTTGCTATAGATGCTCTGTACCTGCGTGCGCACTGTGTTGATTGAGACCACCAGTTCTTCGGCTATTCCCGCGTTGGTACGATGCTCAACAAGCAGACGTAAAACGCGCAACTCTTGAGGCGAGAGCGGTTCGACCAGCGATGCTGCCAGTGCCGGCGTGCCTATTTGCTGTTGGGCCGGAAAAGCCCCCAAAAGAGTACGAATATATGCACATAAGGGTTGATCGTATAATTGGGGAATCAGAGAGTGTAAAAGGATCACCATTTGCGTATCAGCATCGACGAACAAGCGCACCGGGGTATTGGGCAACGCCAGTACAAGCACCTCGCGAAGGATGTCTTGAGCCTTGGCCTTGTGTTTGCAAGCCAGGGCGCTCAAGGCCATTTCTACCATCACCTCAAGAGTGCGGCGCGTATGTCCCGCCTCTCGCGCCTCAAGGAGCAATTGCTCCAGCTGGTGGTATGCATCCTCTTCTTTGCCCTGGCTGCGCAGCCAACGGGCCAGGAGCAGATCTTCCTCGGATCTCTGTGCAAAATCAAAACGAAGTGCGCGCGTTGCTGCCCAACGCTGCAAGGTCATATGGTCGCCGGTAGAAAGCGCCAGGCATGCCTGAGCGGTCTGGATATCCTGAACGAGCTCGGATTGGGAGGCGGGTATCTGCTCCAGGAGGGCTGTGAGCTGCTGTTGGGCAACAACAACGTTGCTCTGGGCTTGTTGCACACGGGCGAGCATGAGCAAAGCATGTATTTCGTGATGCAAAAATGTATGCGCCTGACTGAGAGTTATGGCCTCCTGGAGCAACTGAGAGGCTCGTTCCAGCTCATTGCATTCGTAGGAAAGTGCTGCCAGGCCAAGCAAAGCCGTACAACGCCAATTAGCGAGCGGTGTTGTGAGGTTTTTATCAATGGCGGAACCGGCAGCTTCCAGGGACTGACGATAATAGCGCCCAGCTTGCCGGATCTCCCCCAGCTCAAAATGCGCCTGGGCCAGTTTGATCGTGGCGACCTGGCGGAACAGGTGATTGTTCGTCGTCGTAAGTCGAGCATGGGCTTCTAGCAAGGCGTTGCGAGCCTGCTGAAAATGTCCCAATCGAACCCATTCAGTAGAAGCAATGATTGAGCTGAGGCCACGCCAAATATCTTGCGTCTGGGGAAGCCAATCGAGCGCTTGTTTGGCGCATGTGGCCGCAGCCTGCATGTTCCCTTGTCTCAGAGCAAATAACGCGCGAAAAGCAAAAAGTTCCCCCAGCTTAGGAAACGTATTCTCAGCCCGCCAGCAGTGCTCTGCCATACCCAGGAGCCTCTCCATCAAGGGCAGTGACGGCGCATTGGGTGCCCAGGCTGTACTTTGCAATAACAGCGTGGTAGCATAGCACAAACAGAGCACAGGATTCCGCTCCAGGAGGGTTGCAGGCAATTGATCGAGCCAGCGCTGGAGGGTATGAGGCTCTTGCACTTCCCCTGGGATAGTACGCTCTTCAATGAAGCGAGCAAGTAAGAGTGCAGCCCGTGTGTAACCTTGAGCAGACAGCGCAGCATCTATGGCTTCGTGCAGAAATCCCTGAAGTTCGTACCAATGAGAGGCGCGCAGGAAGAGCCGATGCAAATAATCTTCGCTATATCGGCGGCATGCTTCGTTGCGTAGAGCTTCGGCAAACAGCGCGTGGTAGCGATACCATTGGTGCGAGACCTGCTGCAGAGGAGTCGCGGCTGCGTTTAGCGGTTCAAGAAACAGATTGATGCGTTCAAGGGAGGTAAGCATCTCCTGGCTGTTTTGTTGTTCTGTCACAGCATCGCACAGAGAACCGGTCAGACGCGTGAGCACGCTGGTCTGGAGCAAAAACT
>DATAYF010000237.1:0-4934 GCA_036272735.1 Ktedonobacteraceae bacterium | reverse complement strand
CGCGCCGCCGTGTCTGTGGGCGCGCCAGGCGAAGTCCGCGGTGCAAGAGCCGTGGCCCGGCAGGTCTCCGGGCGCGTCAAGGGGTTGCAACCGGCGCTGGTGAACGGAGCCGTGGGAGCCGTGGCCCGGCGTGGGCAACAGGTCCTCGTCTTCAGGCTCACGATCATGAGCGGCAAGATCGTCGAGATCCAGGTGGTCGCCGACCCCGAGCACCTTCGCCATCTCGATCTCGTGATCCTGGACTCAGGCGTCGAGCGAGCTCCCTCCACGGCTGAAAGGGAGTAAACCTGACGCGCGTCTCGATCGGATGGGTGAGGAAAGGCTCTCGCTTGCCCGGGTTCGACATCTGTCCACTCCGGCCCTGCGCTACGTACCATGTTCACCATGTGCGAGAAAAACATACGCAGACCTCGTTGGACGCTCTTTCATCTCTCAACTCCCAGCGCAGAGCCAGGGTGACGTGAAACCACGCTGGGAAGGAGAAGCCATCGTGCTAACGCTCACACGATGGCTTTGCATGTTGACTTTTGAACTTGTCACATTTTGGTGGTCAGACCACTAGCCAAGGTAGGACTAACTCCTGGTGCAACGGTGCAGCATGACGGTACCACATTTACCTGGCCCAATGCGCCTGCTGGTCAGCCAAATAACGTGGCAACGGCGGGTCAGATTATCTCGTTCTCAGGTTCGGGAAGTTCACTGGCCTTCGTAGGCTCCGGCACCTTTGGCATCCAGAGTGGTATCGCGACCGTCACCTATACTGATGGGAGCACTCAGCAGCTCAACCTGTCCCTCGCCGACTGGTACGCTAACAGTGCCGCGTCAGGTGGTGATATTGTCGCTACCTCGGCAAACTGGAACACGCCTCCGGGCAGCACGCTAGGATCTCACGCGGTAAGCATCTATTATACCGCCGTTCCCTTGCAGTCAGGGAAAACGATTCGCTACGTCACCCTGCCAACCGACAATAACATGCATCTCTTTGCCATGACCATTGTCCATTAACGGCAACTCGTTGTTTCCCTAAAAAAGAGGAATGAGTGAGATGTCTAAGGGCGGTTATCCCCAGATATCTCACTCATTCCTCTTTTTTAGGGAAACTTGAGTCGAAGGCACGACCAAAGAGCTAGATAAATGGATATCATAATTGCCTCTACTTTTGGGCTGTGCTATACTGCCTTCGAACCAGTCTGAGAAGGGAGTTGAAACGATTGCAAGATACATTACAGATGCAGAACCCGTTTATGGTTGGTGAGCGCCTCTATCTGCGCCCACTGGAACCCACACAGGACAATCACCTGTACTCGACCTGGCTGAACGATCAGGAAATTCGTCGCTATTTCTCGGTATTTCCAACCAGCGATGCGCGTGGGAAGGAACGCCTGGAAAATCTCTATAAAAGCTTTGGGCATATTATTTTTGGTGTGGTGCGTAAAGAGGACAATGAACTCATCGGCCTGGTTGGTCTCAAAGATATTCACCAACTGAACCAATCATCCGAGTTCTACGTGATCATTGGTAGTCCCTCAGCCTGGGGCAAGGGCTATGGCACCGAAGCGACGAAGCTGATGATCGAATACGGCTTTATGGAATTGAACCTGAACCGCATTCAGACACAGGATATGGAAGAGAACATTGGTGGCTGGCGAGCCGACGAAAAGGCTGGCTTTAAGTACGAAGGCACGATCCGCGAAGCCATTTTCCGCTTCGGAAAGTACCACGACGTACGCATTTATAGCATCCTCAGACACGAATACCTAGAGAAAAATAACCCATCATGACAGTAACCGTTCAGGAAATTACCGACTGCGAGCAGTGGAACACATTTCTGACCAGCCAGCCAAGGGGGCATCTGCTGCAATCGTACGAGTGGGGCGAACTCAGTAAGTACCTGGGTGGCCGCATCTACCGGCTGGGTGCGCTCGAAGATGGACGCCTGGTGGGGGCGTTGCTGCTCTCGGTTGCGCCTGTGCCTATGCCGGTCTCGGTGCCCGGACTGCGCCTGAACTGGTTGTATGGTTCACGTGGCCCCACTGTGGAACGGCCCGATTCCCCAGCGCTGCCCGCGTTAATGGAGGCGGCGCATCGTATCGCTCGCAAGGAGCACGTGGTCGTGTTGCGCCTTGAGCCGAATATTGCCGACGATGATCCAGCACTGGATAGCTGGCTGGTTGCGTATCGCAAGCTTGGCTTCCGCAGCAATTCGCTTGCCATCCATGGCCGTAGAAGTTGGGTACTGGATATTCGACCCACGGCGGAGACGTTGCTAGCAAACTTTAAGATGACCTGGCGGCAAAATGTGCGCTCCTCGCAGCGCAAGGGCGTGGTCATTCGCGAGGCCAGCAGCGACGCCGATTTTGACACCTATTACGATCTGTTGACCCTGACCAGCGAGCGCGATGCCTTCTTTATTCACAGCAAAGATTATCACAAGGAGATCATGCGCTATTTTGCCAGCAAGGGCGATGCTGTGCTATTTCTGGCTGAACACGAGGGCGAGGCAATTGCCGCGAAAATGTTGATCCGCTTTGGCGATTGGTGCTGGGATATGTTCGGCGCGACCTCGGACAAGAAGCGCAACCTCAAGCCCGCGTATCTGCTGCAATACACCTGTTTCCAGTGGGCGCAGGCGCGTGGCTGTGCATATTTCGATTTTCGTACTATTCCCGAAATATTGGAGCCGGGCGAAGAGATGTGGGGGGTGTACGAGTATAAAAAGGGGTTCGGCGGCTTTTCGCGACTCAACATGCAGACACAAGATTATGTCTATCGCCCTTTGATCTATACGACCTGGACCAAATTGGTCGAGATGCGGCGCGCCAAACGACACGAGCAGCGCCGTAAAATCGAGTTGGAGCGCGTGGCACGCGGCAAATCTGCTGACGGGCCAGACAAGCCAGTGGATAAGGGGCAGGAAGCAACGCAAGCTAGTAATGCACGCTAGCAAGCATGAATGTATCCAGAGAGGCCAGGTGTTTTATGGAGGCGCGGATTATTACCGACCGCCAGGCGTGGAACGATTTCGTGGCGTCGTCGGTCTGTTGCAATATTACACAATCGTACGAGTGGGGCGAGATGTTGCCCTACCTAGGCGACGAGGCGTTACACGTGGGGGTCGTGGACGCGGACGACAAGCTGCGCGCGGCGATGCTGATACTGATTGCTCGTGCGCCCGTCATCAAGCAAACCTATTTCTACGCACCACGTGGCCCGATTGTCAGCGATCCCAACGATCCGGCGATTGCTGTGCTGCTCAACTTCGTCAAAGCGGAGGCGCGCAAACGCCATGCCTTTATGCTATGCGTTGAGCCGAGTGTTGAGGATGGAAACAAGATCTGGTTGTCGGCGCTGAGCCGCTACGGTTTTCGCACGACGCCGTTTGCCAAGCACATTCGCCATGAGTGGGTGCTAGATATCAGCGCCGATGAGAAGACCGTCCTTGGCAACATGAAGGAGAAGTGGCGCTACAACATTCGCCTGGCTGGTCGCAAGGGCATTACTGTACGGCGTGCCGAGAGCCAGCAAGATTTCGATGCCTGGTACCAGTTGTATATCACGACGAGCGACCGCGACCAGTTCTTTATTCATCCCAAAGACTTCTATGCCAGGGTGCTACGCATCTTCCATGACGGCGATCACGCGGCGCTGTTCCTGGCCGAGTATGAGGGCAAGCCTATCGCGGGCACGATGATTTTATGGTTGGGCGAGTGGAGCTGGTATATGTACGGGGCCTCGGCCAACGAGCAGCGCGAACGTATGCCCAATCACCTGCTGCAATGGACGAGTATGCAGTGGGCCAAATCGAAGGGCTGCAAGTACTACAATTTCCGTGGCATCCCCGATGTATTGGAGGAGGGCCAGGAATTATGGGGGGTCTATACCTTCAAACGCGGCTTTGGTGGCTTCCCAATTCGTTTTCTAGAGACCCATGAATTAGTATACAATCCGCTTGCGTATCAAGCCTATCGCAAGCTGCTAGAGGTGAAGCGCTGGCGCGATGAGCGCAAGAGCGCGCATGGAGCGTAGCGATGCTTGATACGCAAGCCGTTCTACGGCACGTCCAGCATGGGGATTTCCCAACAACCTGGCGTATCTTTCGAGGGAAAGATTTTCGTTTCGTACAAGCAGTATTAGGCGGGGCCTTTGTGTTTCTCTTTGTATGTATCATTCTTGCGGTGATAGATCAAAGGGCTCTCCATCAGCAGATCCTCTTCAGCAACTTTCCCCACATATCACCATCGTTTCCCTATGCGGTATCTGGTATAGCCGTTATCGCCGTGATATTTGGATACACGGCCTGGAAGAAGGCAGCCAGGCAGCGAGACTCAATTCTCGTGCTCATGCCAGAGGGGCTTGTGCAGTGCACAGATTATCGTATTCCTGAGAAACGTGCCTACAAAACCTTATCGTATGCCGAGGTTGCTGACATGGCATTGAAGCGTATTGATAAAAGCACGGGGTCAGCGGAAGCTGGATATGTGCAATCAGTCCATTTTGATTACGCGTTGGATATCACCTACAAGAGCGGCCAGAAGGAACGCTGGACCCTGGATATCCGCTTCGGATATCCAGACGAAATGGCCAAGACTATTATAGACGGGTATGAAAAATTTCACCCAGGCAAGGCTTTATAACGGCGCCCCAGGCAGAGGAAACGGCCTCTATCTTAAAGGAAATGCCACGTGCTACGATTGCTAATGTTCTGGGGGCATTTCATACATCTGTGGATTTTTGAGAGTGGGAGATGCTTCGGGACCTGCAAACAGGTAGACGATCAGACAAACGACGCTAAAGAGAATGGTGAGGACAAACCAGGTCCATTCTCGCAGGCGAGCCAGATTGATCAGCGCACCGATCCAGCCGATGGTGAAGGCAACAAACGCGAGGACATAGAGAACGATGCCGCTAATAAAGAGTGGCAGATTCCCGATGCC
>DATAYF010000236.1:0-4788 GCA_036272735.1 Ktedonobacteraceae bacterium | reverse complement strand
ATGCTCATGAGCATGAGCGAAAGTGGATACTCAAAACCGCGGTGCGCGTTCGAGAAGCCATTTTTCCAATGGAACTTGACCACCGCCATCAGCATGGAAGCAAAGACCGCTGCTGCTCCTATATGCTTCCAAGTTGATCATGAGGCATAGGTAAGTGGTGGTAAATGACCCGAAGACTGAGCAGTGTGGTTTTTGACTTGCATGCTCGTTCGATCCTGCGGCCTCTTTCCAGTTGAGATGTGGTGGAAATTTCCCGCCCAGTGCTGTCCCCTTTGCGAAAACATTCCGTATACAGAGATAGGTACCATATGCCAGTCTTTTGGGGCCACGACAAGCCTTCACAGATACACATATGCTATTTTAAAGAACAAAGCACAGCGGGTCAGACAAAGTCAAAAAGAGAGAGCGAGAAAAACCATGACCATGTTGAAACGCCAACCTGAGACGAAAAACCAGGAGCTGGAGCACCCACTTCCCTTCGAGAACCTTTATCATCAGTACCACCTGCGCATCTACCGTTATCTCCGTGCACATCTCAAGAATGATGACGATGCTGCCGATCTGACACAGCAGATTTTCTTCCAGGTCTGGATGCGCTTACCAACCTATCAACCGGCAAAAGGCTCTTTTTCGACCTGGTTATTTAGCATCGCCCGCTACCGCTTAATCGATTTCTTACGCGCAAGTCGCTCTTCTCCTTCGTGGGAAACGTTTTATGAAATAGCCATAACTGATCTCAACCCCGAAGAGATCGTGATCTCAGCCGAAATGATTGCGCAGGTGAAAGCCTTAATTGACGCACTTTCTCCTAGAGAGCGAGAGCTCTTAGCTCTGCGCTTTGCCGCCCGGCTCTCCCTTGCGGAAATTGCGCTTCTCATCGGGAAAAGTGAAGAAGCAACCAAAAAGCAGCTTTCCCGCCTGATTCGACGTTTACAGGAACAATATCACCACCTGGAAGAGGAGTCGCGGCAACCGAATCCGCAAGGGCAGCAGGTTCCCATCTTTTTGTCAGTTCTCTCTCAGGTCTATGCAGTTTTTCCTCCTTTGGTACGACTGACCTTTTTGCAGGAGATCCCATCGCTTCCCCTGCCTTACAAACATTCGTGAAAGGACAAACCATGCAACCAACCAGGAATACCTATGATGAGTTTGCGTCTCAATACACTGCCATGATCGGGACACAGGAGAAAGCCGGAGTACAGTCTAGCCCGATCATGTCCCCTTTCCTCCAGGCCGTTGGGGATGTTTCCGGCCTGACGGTGTTAGATGCAGGATGTGGAGAAGGCTATCTCTCTCGCATCCTTGCCCAGCGCGGAGCCAATGTTATCGGCATAGACATTTCAGCCCCACTGATCGAGATCGCTCGCACAAAAGCGTTTGCCGATCAGATTACCTATCAGGTAGCCGATCTGAGCCAGCCACTCCCCACCTCCCAGGGCCATTTCGACCTCGTTGCCAGCTTTTTTGTGCTCAATGATGTCCCTGATTATCGAGGGTTTCTCACGACTCTGGGATCGGTGCTCAAGCCTGCGGGCCGTCTGGTTCTCTTTCTGAACAACCCCTATTCTTTCGTCACACGGAACTTTGTCACTGATTACTTTGCCTCTGGCCAGGCTTTCCCTTATCTTGGCCTAGCCGACTTAGGAGTCAAGGTCCACTTTTATCAACGGACCTTGGAAGAGTATCTGGATGCCTGCTTTGCAGCAGGATTTCAGTTACAACGACTGGTGGACGTTCGCACACCCGAAGGCAGTAGCTTCAAGCGCAAGAAAGATTCGTTGCTTCCAGAAGGCTATGATTTTCCCGACTTTACGATTTTGAGTCTGGTGAAAGAAGAAAAGAGCATCTCGCAAGGCGCGAGCCTGGTATGCGAGTGATTAGGCACGGAGTCTTCCTGTCAGGTGCAAACGGACTGCCGATATGACGAAGGACCTCAGCAGGAGTGCGAGCCAGTATCTGAAAATGGTGCTCCAAGTCCGTAAGCAGAAGATCGAATGTGCTACGATGGTGATTATGCGTGACCACCCATCGCGAGATACGCCAAAGCCATTCAATGCGGTTGGCGTCAGGATCATAGGCAGGGGTATAAACCAGATGCAGATACTCTTTCAGTTCAGTCAGCATGCTACGCACGAGCAGGGAACCAGCCGATGTATGGGTCTTGAGATTATCGGCGATCACAATGGCCACACGCCCTCGCTGTTGAGAACGAGCTACGGCGGCACGTACCTGCTGGCAAAACATGTCAGCAGTACGTCCAGCCGCAACGCGGCCATCAAACCAGCCATCACGCCAGTCCAGCAGGCCAAAGCCGTAGACTTTGCGGTTATCCCCGGGTGCTTCAACCAGGCGTTGCCCGCATCGTCCTTTTCGCGACCAGACGCGCGTGAGAGTCGGGTGAAAGGCCACTTGCATCTCATCTTGTAGGTACAGATCCGCATGCGGCACCAGTGGGAGCAAATCGGCCAGGCCGGCAGGAAGCTGATCTCACATGTCAGCTTCGACCAGATCGTGGACGGGTAGAGGTTCGGGTACGGTCGTACCAGCTAAAAGGACCTCTACCCGCAGGCGTTTCCCACGTAATCCACCTTCTCTTCTGCTTTGCGCCTTAAGGTCCAGGTCGAACGTTTGCAGACGTAGTCATGGACATGTAAGTACACACGCACGGTCTCTTCGGTGACATGAATGCTCGTCTGTTGACCCAGGTATTCAGCAAGTCGCTCGGTGGTCCAATTCGCGGTTTCCACGCCGACCTCATGAGGATCTACCTCAATGACTCTCAGCAGTTCGTCTTCCCAGGCTGCGGTGACCCGTCGCTCTCGGCCAGGGGCGGTGCGCCTTGGAACGGCATCCAATCCACCAGTCAAAAAGCGTTTGAGCACACGCACCACGGTATCCTGGCTACGCAGGACGATTTGGGCGATCTGGCCCGACGTCTGTCCTTGCAAAGAGAGTAAAAGCATCTGATAACGTGTGCGCGTTTCGACATCCGTTGTTTTTTCGTAGCGACGGCGGAGTTCGGCCAGTGTCGATTGCTCTAATGAGGGGAGGGTTATGGGGGCAGTCACTTTTTCTTCCTTTCTTCACTTTCCCATTGTCTCCCTCTCAGTGTATCACCTCTCCGCACTCCCTACCTGGAAGCATATAGACAATGATGAAGGAGTTCATGGGCTTGTAACCTCCGTTCTGACAGACCCTTGACATCTACCAAATGCGGGTATATACTTGCATTATGAAAAGGACATTTGCCTGTCATTGCATAACGCTGCGCTACGCAGCACAAACACTCACCGAGGTCTATGATCGAGTCCTTGCGCCCGGTGGGCTCAAGGTGACGCAATATGTGCTTCTGGAAAGCATTCTTCAGGGGGAAGCCGAGCAAAGCATGACCGACCTTGCCGCCAAGCTAGGCAGTGATCGTTCGACTATTGGAAGGAATGTGCGTGTTCTCTCGCGCGATGGATTGGTCTCTCTGAGCCGAGGAAGCGACCGACGAGAGCATACCGTCCATGTCACCCAGAAGGGACGTGAAACTGTTTCTCTCGCTACTCCCTTGTGGCAAAAGGCCCAGACGGCAGTCGTAGATACACTCGGAGAGGATCACCTGAAGATGCTGAAGACGCTGCTTTCTCACTTGGAAGAGATCAGCATCTAACTTTTTTTGTTCGATGCGGGTATATACCTGCATTGAACAAAAAGGAGTTCGTTATGAAGGAGAGTGGTTGCTGCGAGTCCCTCGCGCATGATTTCAGTCCCACCAGGGGAGTGCTAGTCATCGGCTCTCGCCGCGCGCTGAACGGGATGGAGCAGTCAAGAGAATCAGTCTGGAGGAACATGATGAGTTCACCATTGTTTTTGATTACAGGAGCAACGGGAGCAACGGGCGGAAACACCGTCGAATTGCTTCTTGAACGAGGCTATCACGTGCGGGCGTTCGTTCATCAGCACGACGAACGCAGTGCCCTCTTAGAAAAACAAGGTGTCGAGATTGCCGTAGGAGATTTGCTCGATTTCACCACAGTTCGGCCCGCCCTCGAAGACGTTTCAGGTGCCTACTTTGTGTATCCCATTGCTCCTGGCCTCATCGAGGCCACCGCCTTCTTTGCTCAAGCCGCCAAAGAGGCCAGGGTGCCAGCCATCGTGAATATGTCGCAAATCTCAGCCAGGCGCGAAGCGAAGAGTCACGCCGCGTTCAATCACTGGGTAGCAGAACGCGTGTTTGATTGGTCGGGCCTGGCGGTCACCCATCTGCGCCCGACGTTTTTTGCTACATGGTTTCTGTGGAGCCCCCTCCTGAACATGGCGCAACAGATCAAAGACGGTCTGGTGCAATTGCCGTTTGGCGAAAGCAAGCACGCTCCTATCGCGCCGGAGGATCAGGCACGTCTCATCGCCAGCATTTTAGAGCATCCAGCAGCGCATACCGGGAAAATATATCCCCTGTTTGGTCTCAAAGAATACACCTACGCTGAGGCATTCGAGAAGATTTCGCAGATCCTGGGGCGTCACATCACGTACGAAAGCATCTCGCTTGAAGCGTACCACGAGCAAATGGTAAAGAGGGGGCGGCCCTTCGTTGCGCAGCATATCGTGGAAGTGGCGAAGGACCATGCCGCAGGCATTTTTTCTGGCACAGATGAAGTGATTGAACACATTACGGGTCAGCCGCCAATGGACCTTGAGGCCTATGTCAGAAAACATCGAGAGGCATTTGAATGAGCCGTCTCCATGATCATTGAAAGCGTGTCTCCCCTCTGTTGATAAGAACAGAGGGGAGACACGCCGGGA
>DATAYF010000235.1:0-2626 GCA_036272735.1 Ktedonobacteraceae bacterium | reverse complement strand
ATGGAATGATGCGACTCTCTATCGCGAGGCGCAGGAAATTGCCGGCCTCTTGCCCGATTTGATTGCGCAAGACAAAATGTTCGACGTCATGGCTGGCACGGCTGGTTGCCTCATGTCACTACTGAGCCTCTACGCGGTCGCACCAACGCCGGAACTACTTGCACTGGCGCTCCAATGTGGTGATCGCCTGGTGGCTACGGCGAGTGTGCAAGACCAGGGCATCGGGTGGTGCCCGATCCCGAACGTGCCGCCGCTGGCCGGTATGGCTCATGGGAACGCGGGTATCGCTCTCGCTCTGCTGCGCCTGGCGGCGATTAGTGGCGAGAAGCGCTTCGTCACCACAGCTCAAGGGGCGCTGGAATACGAGCGGCTTCTGTACGTGCCTGAGCGGGGCAACTGGCTTGACCTGCGCCCCGACACGATTGAGGATGCGCTGCGTAATAATGGTGGGCAGCAGCACAAAGACGCGCACTTTATGGTTGGTTGGTGTAACGGCGCGCCTGGTATTGCCCTGGCACGTATTGGCTCATTGCAGGTATGGCCCAATGCGCAAATGCGTACAGAGCTTGAGGCGGCGCTGCACACGACCATTGCCCACGGCTTCGGGATGAACCACAGCTTATGCCACGGCGACATGGGCCACCTGGATATCCTCTTGAGCGCTGTACAGTTCGGAGCCGATACGGCCTACAAAGAAGCGGTGCAGCACCTGGCCCCCATGCTGCTGGAGAGCATCGAGACACAGGGCTGGATTACCGGCGTGCCGCAAGGGGTCGAAACCCCTGGCTTAATGGTTGGCATCACTGGCATCGGTTATGCCCTGTTACGCCTGGCCTCGCCTACACAAGTGCCGTCGGTGCTGCTGCTATCCGAGCCGATCAAATAGCACCAATAATAGTATCGCGACATATAAAGGAGTAGTAATGGTTTCCGGAAACCATTACTACTCCTTTATATATTTGGCACGGATCGAGTACGTAGCTTTTGAGCGAAGAGAAAAAAAGACCGTCGCCGAGACGAGGTGGGTGAAAGGAAAAAGCCCCGGTTCGTCTCGGTCGCGGTCATCTGCTAGCGCGTACGGGATCGTATGTCGCTTGATGTCGTTGAACTTGTTTGTCTGAGTGGTGGGTATACAGAGACTGGTGATTGTGTATAGGCCAGGTTTTTGCCTTGTAGGGCGGCAATCAGTGGGTCAATCGCTGTATGGGTAAACGGGAGCCGGGCACGGTGATTCTGTGCTTCCGCTTCTTGAATAGCGTTGACCGAATTGGCAACGGCCTGCTCCACTCCTTGTAGTTCCCTTTCAGCCAGTGTAGCGCGTTGGAAGCGGATCAAGAGGGTATTCAAGGCGCGCGCAAGCTGCCAGAGCATACTTTCCTGCGTCATTGGAGCACGTGCGTTCAAGTTGCCATTGGCGATGGCGACATGCGTTTCCAAAATTTGTTCAATGCCATCCTCAAGGTCGCGCTTCTGATCAACGAGAGCGTGTTCGAGCGTGGCAACCATCTCGGCGCGGTCCGCGCGAGCAATAGCTTTTGACGTGCTATAGGCCCAGACGTAGGCGACGCCAGCGATAAGCCATTGGAGCGCGATGGGGCGCACCATGATGGCGATAAATTGTGCGTGGAGATCGGCATTGAGCAGCGGCATGTGCTGTTCATAGAAGAGGCTGAGCAAGATGCACGCCGAGTTTGCGAGTGCGACGATAAAGACGCTCCGCGCGGGCAGCAGCGAGACGGCGAGCAACGCGGTCATCAAGTATAGATCGAAAAGTTGGATACTTGGCTCATCGAATGGTGTGGTCGTGAAGATAATGGTCGTCAATGCCGCCTGGAAGGCCACAACGATCACGATACCAGCAGCAAGCGTCTGGCCGCGTCGGTTCATACCGAGCGTCATGATAGAGACCACAACGAGTAATGCATCAACCCAGAAAGCGTACTTATTGGGCAGCAGCAAACAGCAAGGGAGCAGGACGATGATCACCAGTGTAAAGTAGAACATCACCGTACTAAACAGGTGAGATTTGCGTGCTGCCTCCCGTTTCACAAAGCTTGCGGTCGTAGGAACTTCTGGAATAGCGGTCGTATCGTACCACCATTGCACGAGGCCTCGTCCCTTTTCGGGTCCTTGCGTGCTCATTTCGTTAGACGACCAATCATTTTGTGCATGTTGGGTGGCCCCAGAAACGATGAGATTGCCCATATCAAAGAAGCCTCCTGTCGACTTAGCAAGGAATGCTAATTACTTTCATTGAGAGTAAGACGCGCAACGCCTCTTCGACCACGCCGGGAGGAAGTGGGACATCGGCCTTAATCTCCTCAATTGTATGGCGTCCGTCGATAACGCCAAAGATAATGGCTAGTACCATTTTTTGCCTGGTTGTCCACCCATCTAACTTTTCCCGATTGAACTGCGCGATGCGTGTTGGAACAGGAGAACCTTGCATTGGATGCGGAGATGGGTCTGCTCGTTGTGGTGATGATGGCGGCGGCGGTGGTGGCGTTGATACAGGCTGTAGTGTCCACTCGAATGGACCGCGTTCGCGATCCAGGCGAGAGAACATTTCCTTGCTTACGCTTACCGGAAGACGTTGGCCCTGCTTATCTTCAGCGTAGCAGGACAT
>DATAYF010000234.1:0-9357 GCA_036272735.1 Ktedonobacteraceae bacterium | reverse complement strand
CTTGCCACAGTGTAGCACACGCAGGCAGGATATGTTACAGAGATCTTGTCGAAAAGTTGGGTAAAATGACACAATGCAATATGTGAAACGATATGGACTCAGCCTCGCGCAAAAAACTGCCACCCCCTGCAAACATCCTTGTGACCAAACTATTTACACTATTTTCGCTTGATATCTTAGATGTGGAGCGGCTTCTCCAATGGAAAATGCTTGAGCTGATCACTCTTCACCCTAAAATCTGTCAACTCTTCGCACTTACTACCAATAACGCACTTCCGAGAGATGTTTTTCTGCAAACCAGGTGGATCTTTCTATAGGGTAGCCTTCTCACCTTCTTGATGGCTATGATATCTCATCAGTCTACAGCTTCTTGTGAAGAGCTAAGAAGCCGTAGGCTGACAGGAGATGCAATAATGAACCTTCTATGACGGACACCCAAGCGTTACCTTCTATGTTACTTATGCTGCAAAAATCCTATCCTCTAATGCCAGTTTGCGTTACTCCTTGAACGATGTAGCGCTGCATGATAAGGAATATAATCACCAGCGGCAAGATACCTATTGCGGCTCCAATAAACAACTCGTGTAAATTGATCGTCTGTGCCGTGAGGAAGGTCGATAACACGACCTGCACTGTGTAGCTCGTTGAGTCGCTTTGACCAATGACCAGGGGCCATAAGAATGAGTTCCAGCTTCCAATGAAGGTAAGTGCTCCAAGAGCGACCATAATCGGCACCGAGTTGGGAAGTGCGATGCGCCAGTAAACACCCCAGAAGTTTAACCCATCTACGCGGCCCGCATCCTCCAGGTCACGCGGAAAATTGAGAAAGGTTTGACGGAAAATAAAAGTGTTAAAGGCATTAAACAAACCAGGGACAATTAATCCTTGAAGCGTGCTGACCCAGCCTAAGTATGCCACGACCACGTAGGTTGGTACGAATGTAACCGCCCCAGGGATTAACAACGTGGCCAGAATAGCATAGAATAGCGGCTTGGCAAAGCGAGAAGGAATACGTGCCAACCCATAGCCTGCTAACGAGGCGAAGAACAACTGGCCCACGACCTGCGTCACCGCGATAATAGCTGAGTTCATCAGGCCAGTGGCGAAAGGGGCAGACGGGTCATTAAACAATTCTGTGATGTTCTCGAAGTGAAGGGTACTTGGCCAGAATGACCAGTGAAAGGAGGTGATTTCCTGATCAGTCGACAGCCCGTTTTTGACGATGATGTAAAACGGTAAAAGAAACAAGATACTGAGGATAATCAGAAATCCATAGCGGAGGACGGCGCCAATGACACGTTCCAGGTTGAAAGTGCGCCGTCGTGATCGTTGGGTATGAGTATGCTCAGATGTGACTGAAGCCATGTTAGCAACCCTTTCTACAATCAGGTGGTCCAGTGATACGTTTTATTCAGATCTGCCGAAGCCAAACACACGCCCTTGAATAAGCGTGAAAGCAACGATCAATAGAGCCAGAATAATGGCTCCAGCACTCCCCAATCCATAGTCCTGGTTTCCGAACGCTAAACCATAAAGATAGACCAGCGGAGGTTGCGCCAGAATCTGGTTTCCACTTGAACCTACAAAACTGCCGAGGATATTGTAGAACTCGTCAAAGGCCTGGAAGGCTGCAATCAGGTTCAGTAGCAGTACTGCGACGGACACGTTCCGCAATAGTGGAAAAGTGATCGCACGAAAAGTCGTCCAGCCTTTTTTCGCACCATCAACATACGCCGCTTCGTACAGTTCTTGCGGGATACTTTGTAAACCAGCAAGGAAGAGAATCATGTAAAAGCCTAACTGGAGCCAGAGGCGTACGGTAACGAGCACGAGCCAGTACCAGGGTGGGTTCTGAGAAACAACCCAGGGAATTGCGTGCAGGCCAAACAAACTACGAATAACGTTCGCAAGGCCGTACGGCAAACCATTGAAGATACTCATTTTCCAAACGAGCGAAGCAACCACGTAAGAGCACGCTGTCGGTATGAAGAACACCGAACGGAAAAAGCCTTTGCCATGAACCACGCTATTCACCAGTAGAGCAAGCCCAAGAGCGCCAAAAAAGGTGGTTGGGACAATAAAGATCGCGAAGAGGATGAAGGTGCCCATCGACTTGAGAAACACGGGATCACGCAATATGTCGATGTAGTTTTGTAGGCCAATAAATTGAGTCGGCGTGATGGTGTTGCGTGCCTCAAAAAAACTGAGGAGCACACCCCAAACGACAGGGATATACGTGAACATGAGCAAGCCAAGCAAGAGGGGCCCGACAAAGATCAATAATGTGAGGTCAGCGCGCAGAGCACGCTGCCTCACCCTTTTCGGGCTACGTTCCTGGGCCGCACTCTTGTCCAGCGTCCCTGCTGGTTTGATAAGGCTATGTGAACTCATAATGCCTCCTTTCTAAATGCGCGTGCAGACACCCGCTATAAAAAAGCAGAGCGGGTGTCCTTCCTTGTGCGGCTTCTTTGGAGGAGTAAGTTGGAGAAGCACGACAAGGATGCCTTGTGCCTACTAGCTCCTAACTCAGGATTTTTTGTAACTCAGCATTAGCTTGCTGTGCGGCATTGTGAACCTCAGTCTTAGCATCGGCTCCGTTCTTAACAATGTTGCTGACGGCATTGTTTAGTGCTGTTGCCATATTCGCATCCCAAAGTGGAGATGTATACCTCGCGTACTGATCCAGGTACTGCACCGCCTTGGCTGCTGGCCCGCTCTGTAGCTTCGTAGCTTTAGCAGCAATGCTCTTGCGTGGGGGGACATGGAAACCATAATCAAGGTTGAAATCCTGCTGGTCCGCAACATTGTCGATCCACAGCCATTTGACAAAGGCTTTTGCCTGATCGATGTACTTGCTTTTCCCGTTTACCATCTCTGCCCAGCCACCAAGGAAAGTTGTTGGTATACCCTGAGAATCCAAAGCGGGCCAGGGCACGACATCAAAATCATCACCCAACGCCTTAATGATAGCAGGCATCGCCCATAAACCTGTCCATTGCATAGCTGCTAAACCCTGGGTGAAGGCCGATGGGTCGAACCAGTCAGTAGGGGAACCGAGAAGCACAGCGTTCGACTTAGCGAGTTCACGCATTTTCGTGAAAGCAAGAGCGGTACGATCATTATCAAAAGCAATTTTGTTGTTGACGATAAAGTCATTTCCATGACCGGCTGACCAGAGTGCAAGCCCTTGGAGCGCTCCAATGCCACCGTCATTGCCAACAAAAATGCCCTTGACATTACCGGAGGTCAACTGCTTAGCAGCCGCAATTACCTCGTCAAAGGTGGTAGGAGGTTGAACACCCGCTTTTTGAAGCATGCTCTTACGATAATAGAGTACACCAGTGTCAGTAACCATCTTGACACCGTAGATTTTGCCATTAACCGTCAGCGAATTCAAAATAGTATCGGTATAATCGCTCTTTACATCAGGGGTGTAGAGATCACTCAAGTCGGTGATCTGGTTTGCTTTCACTGCTGCCAGGCTTGGCCCACCCTCATAGATATCAGGGCCACCTCCAGGAGCAACCAGAGCGGCTGACAATTTCGTACCAAAGTCGCCAGCAGTCCACTGTACTTTCACATTAGCCTTGGTGTAACCTTTAGCATATTTAAAAACCGCCTGCTGCGTGCCAGCCTCACCATATTGATGATACCACTGCTGTAGAGCTGGGCCACTGTTACCACCGGAACCACCGCAAGCAGCTAATGTAGCACTCAAGCCAACCATTCCGGCCGCGACTTTTACGAAGTCACGTCGCGGCATTTTGTCTACATCTAATCCCGCTTTTGTCATGCGATCCAGGATTCGTTGAAAATCCTTCTCCATAGCTTTTTCCTCCGTGTCTGCTAATGCAACAATGCATCAAGTTGATAACGACGAGCGTAAGAGCTCTGAGCCACGTTGTTCCGAAGAAGTCAAGACAGCATTACTGGAAGTGGAAGCAGAATAGAACGAATACTATTCTGCCTAACGAAAAACAGCATAACAGCGGTGTATGTCAGGCTATTGCGGGTACTTCATAGGGGTGCTCATTCTTTAGAGCCCTAACTACGCCAAAGGATTTCGCACTAGCCACGACACCATGCCGGCTGTCACGTAATGAATCTCTAAGTGTTCCTCACATTTTGCACGAGTTGAGCATCCCCGCCTCTGTGTAGAGGTGCCAGCGGTCGGCAACCTGTTGGGCATCAGACGCGCCGAGCCTGATGCCTTCTGCATATGGGCCTGTGCGGTCGCGACTGACTATCTGCACACCCGGATACTCTCTGACCATTTGGCTACTGAAGCCGCTTCTCTATCCGATAGCAAGTTTTACTGGCATTCATTTCTCTCTTCAGATCGATTAAAACCGTTCAGAGCCAGCATTCCTCCTGAGACGAGGAATGCTGGAAGCGTGGAAGGACCGCCCAGAACCTCCCGCGCTTTGGCCGGGAGTGTGTTCAGAGGCCGTAAGAGTATTTGAGGCGGCTTACACCTGAAGCATTATTGTTCGTAAGCGTGAGATCGGTCCCGCTCCCATTGAGCGTTTCCATGCTATAGCCATCACCATTGCGCAGTCCAGGCCAGTACACCGAGCCCAGGTGCCAGGAGCGCATGAGGTCCGTGCCAGCCTGCACATAGGCTATGTAGGCGTTGTTGTTGATCGGACCATTATAGTCCCATCCTGAAGTCATTGGAGCTCCCCACTCATCAACGACGGTACGAGAGGCGCAGGAACCAATACGGGTCTTGAAATCATTGATCCAGGCGTCGTAGCTTGTCTGGTTAGGATTCCAGAAGCCATAGTCGTGGAGAGAGACAAAGGTTCCGTCTAAGCGGCTGTCCGCGCAGACAGTGGTAACGTGGTCATTATAGCCAGCGCCGCTCACAAAGATCTGGCTTCTGGAGACCAAAGGGTACGTGTTGATCCACTGGGCAGCGATGTTGGCCCATTCGCTATCGCTGTAGCCATGTGGCTCGTTCATTGGTTCGTAGTAGACCAGTTTGTTGCTATGATACTTGTTGGTGACCGTTTTCCACATTTGCCAAAAAGTCGTCAGATCGTCGATCTTGCCATCCTTGAACGAGCCAGTGCCCTCCCAGTAGCTTAAGATCACCTTGAAGCCCTGGTCCGTCGCGGCTTTGATCGCGCCAGTATACGCATTCCAAAACTGGCCGTTCACGGTATATGGGTTGATCGGCATCCTCACCGTGTTCGCGTTGAGATTCGTCGCAAACCCTTTGATAATCGCGCGCGCTTTTGCATACGTCACAGCATAGTTGTCTGAGGCCGACAGGCCTGAAGGCACCACCGCATCATTGGCATAGTTATCTCGTGGATCAGCCCAGTTCACGCCATGGAACTGGTCAGGTGTAACTACGGTGCCTTTAGGCGCATGCGCATGTGCAGTTGGAATATTGACCGCTTGCGTTGTGAACAGCATGACGATCATCAGGACAGCTCCCACACACGCGAGTCGCATTTTACGCTGCTGAAACATCCTATTCATCCTCCTTGTAGATCAGACACCATCAATGTGTCCTGTAGACTGGAGATAGTGCAAAATATCTCCTTCACTCCTTGAAATCCGTCCATCTACCAGCTCATCATAGAGCGTATAGATTGGGAACATAATGAAATATTCTGTCCGGAAAACCTGCTAGAGGCCGATGCAGCAAAAAAACTGAAACACTTGTAGCGATCAACATCCTCCTTTCAAAACAGATACCAGAGAGCATGGGAGTGGACGTAGCTACCCGCCTCTCAATAGGTGGTTCCATCCACACCACCACGATTACCCGGCGGCAGGTGGAGCGGACGAGTTTCTGATAATCAGACTTGTCGATAGAACCGTGCGACACTCAACAGCCGGGACTCCACCAATGAGAGCGATCAGATTACGAACCGCCTGCACGCTGATCTCCTGGATCGGTTGATGAACCGTCGTCAAGCCACCCGCGATTAGATCTGCATTCACGATATCATCGAATCCCACCAGTGAGATATCGCCGGGGATACGCCGATGCAGCGCATGCAGGATAGTCGCCACGGTGCCAGCCGACATATCATTCGGCGTAAAAATCGCGGTGACGGCGTCTGGTAGCTGCAACAACCGCTCAATCTTCTCCTGCTCAATACCAATCACATGCCATTCAGGCCGGAACGTTACCTGACCCTCGCGCAACGCCTGCTCATAGCCCTGGAAACGAGCCAGGAAATGTGGATGCTCAAATACTGGTGATGGTTCCACATACGCAATACGCCGATGACCAAGATCCAATAGATGCCGAACTGCTTGATAAGCGCCCGTGCGATGATCCACATCAACAAAACCAACGGTTTCTGGAACCTCCTGCGTCCACACCGCCACTACTGGAAGTGGAGAGCGTGCAAGCAAACTCAACAAACGTTCCTCATGGTGTGGCGTAGACGAGCGCACCAGCAGACCCTCAATGCGTCCATCCAGATAGCGAGACACATCCGAGATCGAACTACTCCTCTCTCGTGGATAGACAACCATTCCCGGCAGATGATACGCGGCCACGGCCTCCGTCAGCCCGATCAGGAAAGCCCCATCTAACGTCAGCGTCGCCGCCGCCGAATACGAATACGTTTCCTGACCCAGCACAATCCCGATCTCACGAGTACGCTGAGTGCGTAAATTACGTGCAATGGCATTGGGAATATAGCCAAGTTGTGAGGCAGACTGCCGTACACGCTCAATAGTACGCGCTGGAATCATGTTGGATGCAGCGCTTCCACTCAGAATCTTGGAGACCGTGGGAACACTAACTCCTGCATGGGCTGCTACATCTCGCATTCTCACGACGGCCACCGTACACTCCTGATGAACAAAAAATGGTAGGAAATCGATTTCGTAACTCTAAATTCAAGAATACCCGGGAGTAACCATTCTGTCAAGTGCTTTTTGAAGCTCGGTGGTATTTTACAGGAAAGTTTATATTATGCGCTCGTATTAGCCTCATTGTGAGCACATCTGGCGCTTAATTGCGCCACATGCGCGCGCATACTTTCTGCGCAATGCTTCGGCCAAAGTTCTCCCGCGGAGGTCGTAGACGAGCATAGAGAATTGCTAGCAGCACTCAAAACATGCGATGTAGAGCATGATTTGAATGTACTTGAGGCGTATAGCAAAAATGTTGTCAAATTCCATCCAAATGAGGTACGGCCCCCTGAGCTTGAGGCAGAGCAGAAACGTCTGGTAACAGCATTCACAAAGGGCTACATGGCCGAAGATGATTTAGATACACAGGTCGAGCGGATTCGCTCCGAGTTGTTCACGTTGCCTATCCCCATAGAGGAAGATAAGGAAGCTATCACACGCAAAGCGCATTCAGCAGGCGAAACGCTTGAAGATATGGCAGGCTATTGGAGTGAAGCCAATCAGGAAGAAAGACGCGACATTGTAGGAGGGGTACTGATGGTTGAAGGGTTGATCTATGACCTGGAGCGTCAAATAATCGTGGGGCTTATTCCTCGGCCCAGTATGTTGCCGGCATTAACATTAGGGCTAGAAAAAACGGGAAAGTGGGAGCAGCGCCAGAGCGGGTTATGGTTATGCCCTGCGTATTGGCCGCCTAAGCTCGATCTCACACGAAGGCACGTACCGCCGCCTGCCCATCCAAGCCTGTCACCTGCCCAACGGGAAGAGGCTATCAGATTGCTGCAAGAACCAGCGATGTCTCTTCGCAGGATTGCGAGCAATTTAGGTGTGTCCAAGGAAACGATTCGCCGCTTCGCTCAAGAGGAAGGTATTGAACTACAACCAGACCCGGCATTGACCCCTGAACAACAGGAAGAAGCTATCAGGTTCCTGCAAGAACCAGGGATGTCTCTTCGCAAGGTTGCGACAATCCTGGGCACATCGAGAGGGACGCTTCATCGGTTAACGCGGCAGGAAGCCATGACCCTCCAACAAAGCCAGAAATTGACACTCGAACAACGGGAGAATGCCTTTCTCCTGTTGGAAGAAGGGGTCTCGTTGAGAGAGACTGCTCGGAGATTCGGGATCCACCCCGAATCTCTGCGGCGATGAGTCAAGCGACAGAAACAGGCATAAAAAAACACCGACACTCAATGGTGTCGGTATGTCCAGTGTGTTCCACTGGGGGAGTTTCGACGGAACCGACGGGCTCTGAACCACAGGTCGCACCTGGCCTTGATACCCAGTGACAAGCTGTTTGCCAGTCGCAACGATTTTCTCGTTGATACGCCAAAGCCAGACTTTGAATACGCCCATTCTGATAATCCATTTGAACAAGCTCTTGATCACCCAGTGGTCATTTCTTTGTCTCAACATCGTCCAGATCCAGGCAAGTCACATAGGAGTATCATAGGAGGCTGATTTGCTAGGATGAAAGCATACAATATGTTAAGCACCCGGCATTTTGGTTCTCCCACTTCGAGCCTCAATACATCCATGGATCAAACCGATGCATCTGGATAAAACGCAAGACAGCATATCTCCTTTTAGAGAAGGAACTCGGGGCGGATTCGGGTGATAAAGTCAAATGGAACCGGAGGAATGGCACCAAGTTGCCGTAAGAGATGAGCTCTCGTGGCATTGATCCACCGTTCTTTGATTTTTCCGTCCTCGACTTTGTAGATCCCCATTGTCATCCATTTAGCCTGTTTGTGTGTAGCGGGAACCCCAAAGATCTCGTCACGATGCGTTCCGACTCCCTCCATACCCAAGACGACGTACTCCCCGTCCACAAACAGGTGTGGAACACGAAATTCCAGGTCTGGAAAGGCTGTGCGCACCATCGTCACCTCCTGCTTGATCCATTCGGGACCGTCTGGTAGTCCATCGATCCATCCTCCATGATCGATATACTCAGGTGCGACGATCTCTTCAACGCATGTGAGATTCCCTGTTCGCAGGGCTTCAATGAAATATGTGAGCGGTTTGAGCTGATCCTGAAGAGGTGGCGTGAGGCGCGCTTCCTGTTTGCTAGGCAGACCTCTCATACTCACGTCCTCAGGATTTCTTGGAAGAATGACATGCTTAAAAGGTGGGACAACGCCAAGTTGGATCATAAGAGATAAAAAGTCCAGGACATTCCATCGCTCGGTAATTTTGCCGTTGGCTGTTTGCCAGAGGATGGTGGAGGTCCAGGTCACGCTCTTTCCTGTTGCGGGCACACCAAAGAACGTCCCACCCGTATGGGTCCCGCTTCCTACCACTCTGACCGCCACCTGATCATCCGCTGCAGCGATGACTTCAAGCGCGTCATACATATTGGGAAGTGCTTCACCTACTCCTCTCTGGTGAGGAGTGGGGAACAATCCCTCCATGAATGCATGATCAACAATCTGAGAAGAGATAATCTCTTTGAGAATGGCAAGGTCTTGA
>DATAYF010000233.1:0-9890 GCA_036272735.1 Ktedonobacteraceae bacterium | reverse complement strand
CTCCCACCACCCAGATGATCTGGCTCGCCCCGAAGGCATAGCCCGCAAGCTGACTGCCGCTCCCTGAAGCGATCAGGACCTGCCCCTGGTGGGTGATGGCATGGACGCTGCCGATCACATACTCGGGACTCGCCATCAGCTTGCGCCCCGCGCGTGACATGCGTCCCTCGCGACCGAGCTTCTCTATCTGAGGACGGAGAGGGACATAGCGAGAAGAGGTACTGATCTCCTCGCGCAAACCGAGTACCTCAAGCGTCTGTGACAACGCTGTATAGACTTCTGCTCCTTCGGACAACAGGTCAAGCATGCGGCTACGGGCTTGGGCGCGATTCTCGAAAACTTCGGCTGCCATCCCTTTCGCCGCGAGGGCGGTCGCAACCGTTGCGATGTCTTCATCACTCGCCAGGTGAGCAAACTCCGTATTGGGAACCAGTGTCGTCATACGATATCCTCCTTTGCGGCCCGCCCCGAGGCGCGGAACCGATGCTATGAACAGCGCACGAGAGCACTTGTCTCTCTCGTTTATCAGAAGTATACTGGAAAGAGGATGATGAACACAAATCATATTCTTCATAGCATGATGAAGGAAAGACATCATGAACTTTTCTCAACTGCACTGTTTTGTGGCACTTGCCGACACCGGGAGTTTCACGGAGACGGCCTACACCACCTACCTGACGCAATCGGCAGTGAGTCATGCCCTCTCGGCTCTTGAACGCGAATTAGGCGTGACCCTGCTTGAGCGTAACAATAAAGGCGTGGTAGCGCTTACCAACGTCGGGCACTCGCTCCTTCCACACGCGCGTGCGCTGCTGGCACAGGCAGAAGCCATTCAGCAAGGAGCACGGGCTGCACGTGGGCTGGCTAAGGGCAAACTCCGACTGGGAAGTATTCCCTCCGTCTCTCCACATTTGCTGGCCAGTGTGCTCACCCATTTTCAACGGCAGTATCCCGACATCGACGTGATACTCTTTGAAGGCACACTGCAAGAAATGTATGAATGGATCAACACGAGCATAATCGATGTTGGGTTCGTCCATCATCCGGCGAAAGGAGTGGAGAGTACCCGTCTCGCGACCGACGAACTGCTGGTGGTCGTTGCAAGAGGACACCATCTGCATGCGCGAACGTCGGTGACCATCAATGAGCTGCGTGAAGAACGCTTAATTATGCCAAGGACAGGATGTGAATTGCCAGAGATCTTCGACCAGAAACGCGGGAAGCATGGACCATCCATTCGCTATCAAGCCAGTGAGAGCGCTACCATTCTTGCCATGGTCTGTGAAGGACTCGGCATTACCATCCTGCCACGCATGTTGTTTCCTGAAAAGCGGGAAGGCATTGCTGGCATTCCGCTTGATCCGCCACGACAGGTCCAGATCGGACTCGCTGTGCGGTCGGCTGAGGAAGCATCACCTGCGGCACTGCTGTTTGTGCAAACGGCAGTCGCGTGGGTCCAAGAGCAGGCCACTCGGCTTCCGAGCGCTCGTTGAGGTGCCGAGAACGGGCAAACAGCGTCGCACTGCACAAAAGAGCAGTGACGGGACTTCTTACCTCTACGCGGAGTCTCTGCCTTCGGCTCTCTATTCATGAGCTTTTGAGAGTTAGGAAACGCCCTCGGCAAAGTTTTTCTCAAAAGAGGCTTTTGCCAGATCTCAATGATCTATTAGTCTATTATCGATAGGACGTTAGGAAATGCCCTCGAGTCGTTACATAGCCCTGCAAGCTAAATACCATGCTCCGTGAGATAAGCGTGAAAAGATTTTGGGATAAAACCAAAGTCGCGTTCGACGCTTTGAAGGTCGGTGACATTATCGTACGAGAACAGGCTCATTGCTGCCTTGGTCAAGGGTGGCTTGGGAAGCACAGCTTCCATCACCGCGGCACCTATGCCGACCAACGGCGTGGGGGCGTACACCTTGGGCCGTGTGGTGTGCATGGCGTTGAGTAGTTCATCGAAAATTTGCGAGAACGAGTAGTATTCGGGGCCGCCGATGGTGTAGATTTTCCCTGTTGTGTGCTCTGGATCGTTGAGCACCTTGATGAGCACGCTGACCACGTCTTCGACGTAGATCGGCTGGAACATGGTATGACCACCACCGATCAGTGGCAAAACCGGGGCCGAGTGTATCAGGTCGGTCAACCCTTTGATAAAAGACGCACCTTTGCCAAACAGGACCGAGGGACGGATGATGGTCCATTGTAAACTGCTATCCATCAGCATGCGTTCCGAAAGGTAGCGCCCTTGCATGTAGCTGCCTGGCTTGTCGGGCTTGGTGCCGAGTCCACTCAGTTCGATTATGCGCTTGACGCCAGCCTGTTCAGCTGCCTTGAGCAGATTCGCGGTTCCGTTCACATTGGTTTCTTCATACTGGTTGCCCGCTGATTCCTTGCGGTCTGCTGTCATAAATGCCGTGTGGATGATGGTGTCGATGCCCTGTACGGCTGCTGGCAATGTATCTGGTTGTGTGGTTGATCCCGTGACAATATCTACCTTGTCAACGGGCAAAATGGATGCCGCGCGAGTAACGTTGCGCACGAGACAACGGGGACGTTCGCCCTGTCCGACGAGCCTGTGTACAAGATGGCTCCCGATATAGCCTGGTGCGCCTGTAATAAGTATCATGTTGGACCTTCCTTTGTGATGGTGCGTAGGTACTATGCAAAAGACGCTACATAGAGGCTGAGCAAGTACTAGAACGCAGGCGGATTTCTTTTTGTCATCGTTTGCTCAGCCTGATCTGCTCCTACTCGCTAGTATAGGTGTGAGTCCTAACGTGGGGCTAGTGTGCCACAGCATGGCTTTGTGCATGTCCCTCTTTCCCATCAGCAATACCCGTCACCGGAGCACAGAGCGCGGCAAGAACGCACAGGAACACCACCAGGGCTAACGCGAGACGCAGTCCCCCCCGATCAGCGACAAAACCAATCACAGGTGGACCAGCAAGCATGCCAACATATCCCCACGTGGTGACCAGCGCAAGAATGGAACCCGTCTCCTGTTGAGAAAGATGCCCTGTCGCACGTAACACCAGAGGGAACGGAACCGAGAGGCCGATTCCAGCCAGGCCCAGGCCAAAAAGCACCACTGGCGTCCAGGCAAACGTCAGGGCCAGAGCAAGCCCAATTGCCGCGAGCGAACAGGCGCTGCGTACTAACACTGCGGCACCAAAGCGCATTACTAGAGAATCACCAATACTGCGCCCAAGAGCCATACAGACTAAAAATGTCGCAAAGCCTGCTGCGGCCAATCCAGCCCCTGTATGGAGGGTCCCAGACAGATACACGGCGCTCCAATCGAACAGAGCTCCGACGCTCAGCAAGGCGCAGAAAGCAATCATCCCCAACAATATCAGTGGACGTGAAAAATGAAGAGAGAGCGTTTTCTGCGCCTGTCGTCTTCGCACATCCAATACTGGCTCTGATGGTAAAAGGAAACGCGAACTCCATACGATACCAACACAAGCACATACCGCAATGGTAGTGAAGTGGAACTCAGGATTCACGTTTACAGCAGCCAGGGTGCTACCGAGAAGTGCTCCAACTCCGCTTCCCACACTAAAGCAAGCATAGAACGAAGTAAAAATGGGGCGAGCATATCCTCGCTCGATATCAGCGCCTTGGATGTTCATCGTGATATCCATGGCGCCACTTCCGGCACCAAAGAAGACAAGCGCCAGGATCAAGAGTGGTAAGGTTGGGGCAAACGCAATCAGGAGGAGCGCGAGACCCATACCAATTGCAGCAGAGGTCATGATCACCTTGCTGCCAAATCGCCCAGAGAGGCGACCAGCTATATTCATCGCAACAAGCCCGCCAACGGTACATCCCAGTAAAGCGAGCCCTAATTGACTTGGAGGTAAGGCCAGTTTTGTTTGCACAGCAGGAAGACGCGCCGATAAGGTTGCCGTCATCACCCCGTTCAAAAAAAAGAAAGCGATCACCGCTAACCGAGCCAGATGGAAACGTCGCCTATCCCCAGACTGAGAGCTTAATACCATGGAAACCTTCATTCCTAGGGATCAGCACCTCCGAAGGTGACAACCGCATACGAATGCTTGAAGGCACGATCCCATTTTGAGGCTTTGTAGCCACATGATCCAAAAATGGTGCTTTGCCCGTTAGGGCAGAGAGAGAGCATGCTCGGGTACATGGGGAAAGCAGCGAAAGAGAAGGTGAAAGGCGCAACGTAACCTCTATCGTAGGATCACCTCATGAACGCGAGATGCCTAGCGACACACGCCGCAGAGACGAGAAGAGGAGAAAAAAGGTAACAAAAACAACCTATCGTGACAAGACAGGTGATGCGTGCTTGTACAGCCTGTTTTCTCCCGCATAAGCCTGGCGTGATCGCTTATGCGGGAATGGCAGTTGTGAGAATGAGCATCCAAGCAACTTTCAAGATAGAAGCTCTTCCTTGCGGAGGTAAATGTTGTTCTAGAGGAGAACTCTACCAGATGGTTTGTGGCCTGTCAAGCGTATTCGCAGGATTTTTCTATGAGATATCCAAAGGGGTATCGGAAATAGCGTGCAAAATACGCTGTCGTAAATCGTAAGAATCTGCTCGCATGCTTCCAATTTGTCACCTGGCTCTCTCTTTCCGCAAGCCGCCTATGTCAACAAAGTACCGATAGCTGGCCCCCGCAAGGGAGGCCGTTCGCCCAGCAGATCTTATCTATTCAGCGCAGGGCCTCGACTGGTAGAAAGATGTGCACGGTCACGCCTTCGTCTGGAGCGCTGTTAATTGCCAGGTTGCCACCTGCTATAGCCAGCAGTGCACTATGGGTCAGCAATCCGCCACCGGTGCCCGTCGTAGAACTACTCGCGGAAAGCACGCCGACGCCATCATCGGCTACAGTTAATTCCAGGTCAGGATCGCAGGTCGCTCGTATCGTGACGTGCAGATGGCGGTGAACGTCAGCACCACGAGCGTGACGAGCCGCGTTGCGTAGTGCCTCCTGTACGGCTGCGAAGATGAGTTCGGCGATGGCAGGCGGCACTATTTCGTCGATCTGTGTCATCGTCTCTTCTGAAACGTCCCACGTGATTTCATCAAAGGATTGTTGAAAGTCCTGGCGCGTCATCGTGTAGATGGCGTGCATCATGCCATCTCTTTCCAGGCGATGCGGCGCGCTAGTCGTGGTTGCACGCATCATGGCTGCAAGCTGTCGGTGCGCGCCACTGATGTCGTTGATGACTTCATTAAGCGCCTGTGCAGAGCGCTCTTGTTCGTTGTTGAGCGCGGGGCGCAGAGTCTCTAGCCGTAAAAGGGCCAGGTGCATTTGCGGCAATATTTCATCGTGCAGCACGCGGCGCTGCTGTGCTCCCAACAGTTTCACATCGACGATGCGCCGACGTAGCAGGCCTGCGACCGCTAGCATGGCCTCGTGGTCGCGTAGCGTGTCGAGGATGCGTTGTCCACAGGCATGCGCCAGACTCATATCCTCATCGGTAAAGATACTCCCGTCCTGGCGTGGCCCCAGGTATAGTTGAGCCACCAGCCCCAGCTCATCGTAGATCGGCAGCACCCAACAGATAATCGTGATCCCTTGCCGGAACATTCTGACGCGATGGATCCCGCCCCTGGTGAGTACGCGTTGGGATAGAGATTGCTCTAGATGAGCGCTTTCGACAGGAACCAGCGGCTTTTCAATGGTCGCGTTCTCCTGTTCAGACCAGCGGTAATGAAAGCTGCGCTTTACCGGACCCGACAACACGAGTAAGCGGGCACATTCGACGCCAAGCACATCTTTACAGAGGTGGAAGAAAAGATCTTGCATGCCCTGTTCCGTTTTTTGCAGATCGGTATTGAGCCAGTGACGCAGGTTGGTGCGACGTAAGAACGGCCCTAAAAGGGTGCTATAGCGATCATGGGCTGTGTAGCTGCTCCAGGTGAAGAGGGCATAGGTGCATGTCGCTAGAGACGTGATCAGCAGCAGCCCGCTCAAATTGCTGCGTGTGAAATCAACCAGCAAGGCGATGAAGGTGGCGACCACGGCCGCGACGATAACGATGCCGCGCCATTGCTCAAAGAAGCCACGGCGTGCCAGAGGGCGCTCAATGAGTATGCCATGACGAACAATCGAGTAGCCGATGAGCAGGATAATAATTGCCACCAGCCCTGTCGCAAAAATGTCGAGCAGCACCAGGTTGAGCGGCAAGACATTGAGCGCGATAGATGGTGGCGCGTGGGCGGGAATCTGCGCGAGGTTCTCTAACCACTCAATGAGCGACCAGACCCCCAGGCTACCCAGGCTCAGGGTGAGACCGACCATGAGCAGGGCAGCCAGCAGCAGCGCGGGGCGTGCCAGATGCCAGGAGAGCATGGGTTCTTCTAGCTGTTCGGTCCTGGTAGGATCGTGCCAGAAGGCTTCCACCAGGATCTTGCGTAGTGGTGCGATATAGCTACGGCGTAGCGTGTATTGCCATAGCGCGGTTATGCTGCGTCCGACGCGGCTGGGCGTAAACCAGGGGCCGATGGCACACAAGGTCACGTGGACCAGAAACAGGATGGGCACAAGGATGAGCGGAGAAAAAAAAGCGTGTTTGTTGTCCTGCAAGCTATAGCCATAGGCAAGCAGGCGTAGTGTTCCAACGAACGTAAACGTTGCCCGGTAGTAGATCAGGAGCGTGAGCACAGTACAACCCAGGACACCGCTGGCGACAAGCAGAAAGGGCCGCCGCCGCCGCCAGCCTTCGTTTAGTTGTGCCGCGTAGTGCAAGCCGATAATGAACCAGATATACGGCACACCAACAGCCGGAAACCAGATGATGTGCCATAAGAAATCGGGGGTGATGAGGCCAGATGAGCGCACGGGCGGGCCAAAGATCAAGAGCGCGTGGATGAAAAAGAACAGCGCGGAAAGGCCCAGACCTACGACGCCCACGCGAGCAACCAGGCTACGCCGATCACCATTTAACCACACGGTTCCGGCCAGCCAGAGGAACGCGACGAGATTAAAAATTGAGAGCGAAAGGGCAATAGTTTGTGAAAGATAGGAGAGTTCCAGGACAATGTGCAATGGCATACGATTATTCTTCTTTGTACAGGGGCACCCATTCGCCTCGGCGATCTTGCACCAGGGCCGCGCCGTTTTCATCCCACATAATCATGCGGTTGTGCGTGTAAATCAGCGTGGCGCGGGCGCGGGCTACTTTGTCGTCGACCGCGTTATCGCTTAAACCCCAGGCCGCGTAGATGCGCCCATTTGTGCGGCTGACCGCACGTTTATCGTGAAGATTGAGGCGCGCTGCGATTTGCTCGTTAGTCATGCCCTGTGCCATCAGTTCGACCACACGTAGTTCGTTCGGCTCCAATAGCGCTCTTGGCGACTGCTCGTCGAGGTCGCGTACTTCCTGCACGCGGTCCTCAATTTCCGGGTCGACCAGGCTGCGCCCATTGATAGCGTCACGCAGTAGGGGGACGAGCATGCTTGGGAGCAGATAATTGCTTTTGCGCACGTAGGCGTAGTGGGTGAGGATGCCGGAGGCGCGAAACTCACGATAGTACTCGTCGTCATCCTGGATCGAGTAGAAGACCACGGGCATGCGTGGACGTTCGCGTCGGATCGCCACGGCTGCTCCTACGCCACTGATGGCGTGGCGCTTGGACTGAGGATCTTGCAATTGCACGTCCATCAAGATCACGTCCATATCCAATTCTAATGCCATAGCGGTAGCTTCGCGTCCGGTGGCAGCCTCGCCTAGCACGCGAATCGCGCCGGTGGTCTCCAGCCCTTCCTTCAGGGCTTTGCGTAGTGGAACATGATCATCGACAAGCAGTAATTTAATGGTTGCCATCGCGGATTCCCTTCTACACGACCCCATGCGGGAGACGACCCCGCATAAGGAGGTCACTACCATATACGATGGGACGGCTTCTCGTCTCCCTTGCGGGGTCGCTGATTAGATCTGATAGTCCATTTCCCAGGGGTCTTTCCCGTTCCAGCCCTGTGTCAGCTCCTGATGTTTGGCGAGCATCTCGCCGCTTTTTACAAGCAGTTCGGCCGGTTTGGAGGCGACCACCGAGTGTGGAGGAACTGGCTCTAATACGAGGGCCATGGCACCAATTTTGCTCCCCTTGCCAATGGTGATCGGGCCCAGTATGGCGGTGCTTACGCCAATGGTAACGTCGTCTTCGATGGTTGGATGGCGCTTCTGCTTGCGTCCGGGGCTTGGTCGCCACCAGCCGGTGGCACCGAGCGTCACCTGGTGGTATAGCATTACATTATCGCCAATCACAGTAGTTTCGCCGATGACGACGCCTGCTCCATGGTCGATGAAGAAGCGTTTGCCAATCTGCGCGCCTGGATGAATTTCAATGCCGCCTGTTACCACGCGTGCGAATTGTGAAACGATGCGTGGCAGGAGGGGAATGTGCGCTTTATAGAGCGAGTGTGCAAGACGATGATACAAAATCGCCCACAATCCAGGGTAGACCAATGCTTCAAAGATGTTGGTACACGCGGGGTCTTTCTCAAAAATGACGTCGATAGTATCAGGCCAGCGCGTTCTACGGCGTGGTGTCGTACCCGGTGCCTGAATAGTGATACCAGGTGGAAGTTCGGGAAGGTGCGAAAGATCGTTCTCACCGTTTTCGTCTAGTTCGTTAGCGGTCTTTTCCGAAATGCCCCTTGAGTCGTGTAACATGCCTTGATACTACCTCTTTTGTGAAAAAACGTGATTTTTACTCTCTCCTAGTATGAGTGTAGGACAGGGACCGTGGCTTGTCAAGGGTTGCCTGATGCTTATTGTTGTTTTAATGTGATGTATATTGGTTTCTCTCTAGAGAATTTTCACCAAATGGCGGCGCGGAGGCCCCGGTGTTCACACCTGGGGAGGAAGCGCCGCCTGGCCTTGTGTATATCCATACCCATCATCGCGATGAATGGGCACGCAATACCGAGCATGAATGCCCTCGACCATGCCATGTCTGCCGCTAATCTTGAAATACCCATCGGTTTTGATCGCGACCCGCCCCACATAGGTGCCGATCTTTTTCCCTTTGGTGACCCGTGCCCGAATCAGATCGCCAGTTTGGAAACCGCAGACTTTGCTCACCCCTTTGGGACGGCTGACTGGAAACCCTAACGCATCCACATTACACATGCGCCGACATTGTCGTCCCTGGGCCGTCATGAGCAGTGGGATCACCTGCTGCCACTGAACCTGCTCTGGTGTGGATAGTCCGACACACACTGCATCCAGCCAATGCGCTTTGGGAATGCTGCGTTGCTTCCTATTCCATTTCGTTCGACCACCTGTCCCTATCTCCATCGGCAGTCCCGTTGCTTTGAGCCGTTCATAGAGCGCCCAACGCGTTGAGTTGACAGCCGCTGCATCTTTCAATGGTTGCAATGCCTGTGCTTGGATATGCGGAAAGCCAAATTCCTGAGCAGTTTGAGATCCTTTTCGCAAATTACACGCGACGCAGGCCAGTGTGAGATTCGTGATCCTATTGCTGCCTCCCCGTTTTTTGGGGACGATGTGTTCCACTTCAAGCGGGATACCCTCTTTTTGACAGTAGACACATTTATAGCCCCATTTCAGCAAAAGATATTCTTTGACTTCTAGCCCTGCAAGGGTCCCGTGTTGATAGGCGCTTCCCTCAACCTCTGGGTTTTGGAGCGCCTGCGTGTCGAAGCGCACCGCCTCATAGGAAATAGCGCCGATTGGGCACCATCGCCGGAGCCGTTGGGTCCAGGTCTCCACATTCTGAATGCGGCTCTGCAGGGAGGGCGCCAACCAGCCTTTCGCCCGCCGACGATTGCGCCACCGAGCCTTCCGGTATCGAGTATGCCGGGACCTTCGACCTCGACGCGCGGCAGCCCGCTTTTGGAGGGCTTGATGAACCGCCTCGCCTCGGTGGCTCAGTTCCGCCGCCCACACGA
>DATAYF010000232.1:0-5471 GCA_036272735.1 Ktedonobacteraceae bacterium | reverse complement strand
CACCAACCAGTCCAGGAATGAATGCGTGGCACTCCACAAAGACGCTCGCATGCGCCATTTGAAATAGCCAGGACGCGCTGCGTTGCAGAAAGCCACCCAAGGACGTTTGGCGCTGCACAATCAGTCTGTTCAGATGGTCACCCATGCCTTTCTCGCCAAGGGAGACAGGAGTGTCACGAGTGATGCGTTCAGCTAAAACACGGTATACAGAGAAACTTTTCAAAAAAAAAACCGTGATTATGGTATGTCATGAGAAAAGAACAAACTCATGCTTTAATGAAGTTGTTCTTATTGTAGAACCCTGCTGGCTACGGTTATGAACATATCGTCTGGAAAGAAAAGTGGAACCTACCAGATACCCATTTCTAGTCGTGTGAGTCTGGAAGGTAATTTGAGCATTCCTGAGCAGCCACGCGGCATGGTGCTTTTTGTCCATGGAAGCGGGAGTAGTCGGTTCAGCCCACGCAATCAATACGTGGCTCGTGTGTTACAGGAGGCCCGATTCGCCACGCTGTTAATTGATCTCCTCACCAAGCAGGAGGAGGAACAGGATCTTTATACCGGGCATTTGCGCTTCAACATCGACTTGCTGAGTGAACGCGTTGTCGAAGTGACGAACTGGCTCACCTCGCAGCTGGGAATCAAAGATCTCAAGATCGGTTACTTTGGTGCAAGCACCGGCGCGGCGGCTGCCCTGGTAGCTGCTGCCAGGCTTCCTCTGATTGTGAGAGCTGTGGTCTCGCGCGGAGGGCGACCCGATCTGGCCAGCGCTTTTCTGCCGCGCGTCAAAGCTCCAACGCTTCTGATTGTTGGTTCACGAGATACGCAGGTCATACAGTTGAACCAGACGGCACTCTCTCTGCTACAAGCAGAGAAGCGGCTTGTGCTCATTGAAGGTGCGACCCACCTTTTTGAAGAACCTGGAGCGTTGGAGCAGGTTGCACGCATTGCCTGTGAGTGGTTCGAGCAATACTTGCCTACGTGACAGATTTCAGCTCGTGTGCGTCAATAAGGGTGCTGGTAGAAACGTATCCCTACACAGTTGGGAAGGTGTGAAGAGGTATGATTGAAACAGTGTATCGAGATCGGCATGATGCTGGAAAAAGGCTTGCTGAGCTGCTTAGGGCGTATGCACACCGACCAGATGTCCTGGTACTAGCATTGCCACGCGGCGGCGTGCCTGTAGCTTATGAGGTTGCGCGCGCGTTGAACGCACCGCTTGACGTGTTTATCGTGCGTAAGTTAGGTGTGCCCGGTCATGAAGAGTTTGCAATGGGGGCCATCGCGTCCGGCGGAGTACGGGTGCTGAACGACGATGTTATACATGCATTGCGCATTCCCGAGCAGGTTGTTGAGGCGGTAGCGACAAGGGAGCAGAGAGAACTAGAACGGCGTGAACGGCTCTACCGCGACGGGCGCCCCGCACCAGATGTGAAGGGACATACAGTAATACTGATTGACGACGGTCTGGCGACAGGAGCGACTATGCGCGCCGCACTGCAGGCGCTGCGACAACGAGGGCCAGCTCGCCTGATAGTTGCTGTGCCTGTTGCGGCCCCTTCGACCTGCCTCGAATTACGTAGCGAGGCTGACGATGTCATCTGCGCGCGTACACCCGACCCGTTCTTTGGTGTCGGGTGGTGGTATCAGAATTTCGAGCAGACTTCCGATGAAGAAGTACATAACTTGCTTGCTCAGGCTGCACAGGAGCAGAAAAACCAATAGCTCCATATCGCGGTTCTGACAGAACCAGTCCGTTGCACTCCCTTGACACACTCTGTTTCTCCTGACTCAGCCCAGGATACCATTGTGCACGACGCGACACACCCTCTCGGCTTGTAGGCGATCTCGAAGTTCACGCATTCCCCTGGTCGCAGGTAGGCATTGTCAACGTAGCGATGGAAAGGAACCATTTTTCGGGAAAAACGCTGAGAAGAAAAAAGGAAGAGGAGGTTGGAGCATGTCTCTCTGCTATGCACCAGGATATCGAGCACGTTGCCATGCTGATCAATCGAGCGCCATAGATCGCTTCGCTTGCCATAGATCGTGAAAAACACCGCATCGAGATGCCATTTGTCTCCCGGTCTTGAGCGTCGACGCTTTAACGCATTGGCGTACGTCTGACCGAATTTCAGACCCCACTGACGGATGGTTTCATCGATGAGGATGATACCATGTTCGGCCATGATCTCCTCAACGTCACAGAAACTGAGCGAGAAGCGAACATACCACCACACACCGTGGCTGATGATAACCGACGGGAAGCGGTATCCTTTATAGAGGGTTGGTGTTATTGGTGTTTTCATGCCAGCAGTCTGCCAGAGACTTCTGCTCTTTGCCAAGTTGACGGTACCTTCGTGATCGCCTGCCGACACGTCCCCTTTTTCTCCCTGCGCGCGTCTTCTACACTGGAAGCCTTTCTTTGTACTTTAGACCTGTACCTGGCCAGTCAAGACGCTGTGTAGTGGACAACAGCCACTTTTCACGTTATTTACCACCACTTTGCTTGGTCATCCCGTCCTTCCTTTTGAAATGATAAGGACCAGGTCGTGGCTACCGATTTGGGATGGTCGTCAGTCAGCTCTCCATGTCTATTCAGTAACTCTACCTGACGTATACGATAGAGACTTTGATACTGCAGAAGGTTGCAAGGTGTTTCTTTAACATATGCAGCAGCCTGATCAAGGGCTAGTGGCAATCCTGCTGGTTCCTGAGTAATCTCTCTTGCCAGACTGATATCAGAAGACGCAGTCAAGCAGAGCCGCCAGTAGGACACAGGAACTTTGCCCATGGCGTTCCTTCTATCTCGCTTCTTCCACTAACTGTTACTCTGTCTCAAATGCACTCTCTGAACTTTCTTTTCTCTGAAATGGGGCCTGTACCCGGTCATGAAGCCATCGGCTAGGGGTGATCGCGTCTGGGTCTGTTGCACCTGCTGATTGGTGTTATGCATTGCTGTTGGGATGTACGCAGATGGCTCACTCAAACCTGAGAGCTTGATCTGTTACCTTTTTTCACGACGACTCGTACAGGGAGAAAGCAGTATAAAGCAGGATGGAGAAAAGGGATCAAGGAGGAAACAGGGCACGCGAATTCACTGGATTCGACTTTTATCAAAAACGACGGTATGCCAAGAGAAAGAACCGAATAGGGGCCTTTTCCAAATCAAGGCGTATACAACAAAAGCAGGAACACAATGGGTTCCTGCCGATCAAGAGGGCTGTTATGAAGCATGACGAGTTCATTGGACGAGTTCAGCATCTGGCTCAGTTAGGTTCTCGTGGCGATGCTGAACGGGCAACCTGGGCAACTTTTCAAACACTCGGGGAGCGGCTGGAAGGGGGAGAGGCCAAAGATTTTGCCTCACAGCTTCCTCCTGTGCTTGCTGCGTATGCATTGTCTGGGTGCCCTGGAATTGGCGAGCGTTTCTCCGTACAAGAGTTTTTCCGGCGGGTGAGTGATCGGGAAGGGAGAGATGTACAGCAGGCGATACAGCATGCCCGTGCAGTCGTCGAGGTCTTACAAAAGGCCATTTCACCAGGCGAGATCGACGATATCTGCGCGCAACTTCCGTCGGAGTATGGCCAGTTGTTTCCGTCTTGCCAAAAATTTAAATGTGAATGAGAAGGCACGAGGTGCGCAGCGGATGAGTTCCCTACGTTCTGTTCAAATGGGGTCGAGGAATTATGGGAACAGAAACGGGTCTAACGCACTTTTGATGATAGGGAACGGGTACTTCTGAGGTGGATTTTGGGAGTTTTTCAAAAATTCTCTCTCTGCCTCTCAGACTCTGATACGGACTCAAAAGTCAATAAGCAGGCAATAATCATCACAATGTCGGAAGACCCACAGAAACGTCGTTGAGGGCTGATTATGGAGTGAAATAGCTCTGGAGAACCTGCAATTAATGCACAAAGAGCATGAATACAATGAACTACCAGCTTCCATGCCTTTTTGTGTTTCCTGGTAACCTGCTCCGGAACCCCGAAGTCCGTTGAGCTCCTCAACCACGTTTCTATTCCCTTGATCCCTCGACCCCAAGCTGAAGCAATAATGACGTACGACATGAGAGAATAGAGAGAATAGAGAGAATAGAGAGAATAGAGAGATCAAAATGTTACAACTTGGCTGGAAAGCAGGTACGGAGCAATACCCACCTGTAGAGCTTATGCACTATGCGATTGAAGCTGATCAAGCAGGCTTTGACTTATTGGACGTCAGTGACCACTTTCATCCCTGGAGTGAAGCGGGTCAGGCATCTTTTGCCTGGGCCTGGATGGGCGCAGTCGCAACTCAGACCAAACGTATTGCGATAGGACCTGGCATTACTTGCCCTATCCTGCGCTATCATCCAGCAATTATCGCTCAGGCGGCGGCAACTGTATCGCACTTCGCTCCCAATAGAACCTACCTGGGCGTTGGAACTGGTGAAGCACTCAACGAATTCGCTGCAACTGGTCAATGGCCAGGGTATGGACAGCGTCGCAAGCGCCTGGCCGAAGCGGTGGAGATGATACGTACCTTATGGCAGGGAGAACAGGTCACTTACGAAGGGGCGTATTATCAAATGCGCAAAGCCAAGCTGTACACCCCACCTGCCTCACCAATTCCCCTGTATATCTCAGCACTTGTACCACACAGTGCTAAATTTGCCGGCCACTATGGTGATGGCTTGATCACAGTTGGAGGGAAGCAGCCACAATTGTATCAACAACTTCTTAAAGAGTTTGAAGAGAGCACTCGAGCAGCAGGAAAAGATCCAGCACGGATGCCACGGTTGATCGAGTTGAACGTTGCTTATACGAATAATATAGACGCGGCAATTCAGGAACAGCTCAAATATTGGGCAGGTACGTACATACCAGCCCTCTTTGATCAAAACATTTATACGCCAGCGCTATCCCAAGAAAATGGAGAAGTGATAGGGGCGGATACCGTAAAGCGAACGGGTTGTTTCTCAGCAAACCCGGAGGATCACATCAAGTTCGCGCAACAGTACATCAATCTGGGTTTTACCCATATCATCTTCCATACAGCAGGTCCCGACCAGAGAGCTTTTATTAAAGGCTATGGAAGAGATGTACTACCTCCATTACGAGCAATGGATCAGCGTAACTCCTAGAGTACTGTGGAGTTTCGACGTGGTCATAAGCCCCAGGGGATGCGCAACGAGATGTAACTCATCACTCATCTGGCTGGAAAGCATCCTTCCTGACTTTCCTGCTTCCGTAATCTATCATAAATGCGGCGGCGGAGGACCCCTTGCTGCGAGCGATGGGGATGAATGTCGCCGTTCCTTTCAGCATTCCTTGTTGACTTTCTACACCACGTCTGCTATAATGTAGAGTATGGAACAGAAACGCGCGTACAAGTATAGGTTTTCTCCTACCGACGAGCAGAAGCAGACGCTTGCTCGGACCTTTGGGCGCTGTCGATTTGTCAACAACTGGGCATTGCGTAAGAAAACGGAT
>DATAYF010000231.1:0-14640 GCA_036272735.1 Ktedonobacteraceae bacterium | reverse complement strand
CACTCCCAGGCAGGAGACCGGCAAGCAAAGCCAGCAGACCCCGACCTTTCTGCTCGCATTGCCTCTGGTCGTCGACGAAGGGCAGGCCAAACGCCTGCGTGCCCACCTGGAAGCGGGACGGGCTTTCTACAATGCGCTGCTCTCGGAAGGGCAAAAACGGCTCCGTCGCATGCGGGCAGATCCAGCGTGGCAAGCCGCTCGCGCCATCCCTCGTTCCCACAAGCAGGAGCGACAGGCCGCCTTCGCGGCGGTGCGGCAAAAGTCAGGCTTCTCTGAATATGCGTTCCACTCCTACGCCAAAACTGCACGCGTGTCCTGGCTGGCGGAGCACCTGGACGCGGTGCTGGCACAAACACTGGCGACCCGCGCCTACCGGGCGCTCAATCGGGTTTGCCTGGGGAAGGCGCGCCGCGTGCGCTTCAAAAGCCGGGGACGCGGCCTGGGAAGCATCGAAAACAAGCGCAATGATACGGGGCTGCGCTTTGTGCTGCACAAGCCCGAAGAGGGGCAGCAGGGCTTCCTGATCTGGAAAGACGACCGCCTGCCTGCCCGCATCGACTGGAACGATCCGGTGATCAAGCAGGGGTTGGGCCAGCGCATCAAATACGCCCGATTGGTGCAACGCCAGGCCAGTAGCCCACGAGCGCAGGGAGCGGACCGGGCAGGCTTCCGCTACTTCGTGCAGCTGGCGAACGATCGGTGTTGCCCATCACAAGCCCAAGCACACGGTGGGCACCGACGTCATCGGGGCGGATCTGGAGCCCTCCTCTATCGCGCTGGTTCCACGAGCAGGCGAGGCGAGCCTGTCGGTGTTCTGTGAGCAACTGGCTCCCGATGCACAGGCGATCCGCCGAGTGCCTCGAAAGATGGAGCGGCAGCGGCGCGCGGCCAACCCGGACCACTACGATGCCCGGGGGCGCATCAAGAAGCAAGGCAAGCGGCGACTGCGCTGGAAAACGAGCAAGGGGTATGAGCGCACCCGGCGGCGCAAGGCCGAAAAGGAGCGCCGGCTTTCGGCTCACCGCAAGAGCCTGCACGGCCAAAGGGTCCATGAGATCGTGGCCATGGGCACTACCATCATGCTCGAAAAGCTTTCCTACCGAGCGTGGCAAAAACAGTATGGCAAGAGCGTGGGTCTGCGCGCCCCAGGGATGTTTGTCGAACACCTCAGACGCACCGGGGCCACGCACGGGCGGCACCCTGGTCGAAGTCCCCACGGGCCGAGCCAAACTCTCCCAGTTCTGTCATGGCTGTGGGAAGTGCGTGAAAAAGCCGCGCTCGCAGCGCTGGCATCACTGCGCCTGTGGCGTGGGTCCTGTCCAGCTGGACCTGTATTCGGCCTTTCTGGCTTCCACCCTGGATCAAGATCATCTCATTCCCTCGTGTGCCCGGGCAGTCATTCGCCTTCGAAGGTGCGGAGGCGCGCCTGCGGGCTGCCAACGCTCGGGTTCTCCAACGGGCGAAAGAGGGGCAGTCGTTGCCCCGAAGCTTTGGTGTTCCCAGAGCCGGAGCCCGTCTGCAGCCCCTCTGCAGCCCCTCGGCCTCAACATCTCGAGCCAAACGACACCAGAGCCAGTGCTCCTCGCCCGTCGAGGACACCTGGAAGCGTGGAAGCGCCGCTCAGAACTCCCGCTGCTTTCGCACGGGGAGCTTTCAGAAGACAAATTCTATGCTAAAAGCATAGGTCATACGTGAGATATGCTACCAGCCATAGTGCTCTCTGTGTTGGGAAGAGATGCACTTCTTTCCTTTGAAACAATGCTCAAGAAAAATGGGAGTGAAGTCAAAGTGCTTCGGCTGGGATATCTCATTCTGGAAGAGGCAACTGGATTATGCCTACAAGCCGCTGTTTTTTTCTCACAGCGTGTTCGGGCAACCTCTTGAAGAGCAGCCATTCGTCGGGGCCGAGCGTCCACAGCGTGAATTGTGGGGAGCGGTAGCCCGTTTCGATCACACGCGGATTCGTGACTTCGGTGATGTGCTTGTTGTCCTCGTGCCAGGCGACAGTGTACAGAGCAAGATCAGCATGCTGATACTCGACCTTGAGCGTGCTGGTGTAGATATGGACCATGACGGGTTTCTTCGCAAGCCCGGCTTCCGTATAGAAGCGCCAACGGCGAAATCTGATATATCCCGACCGATCCAGGTAGCGAGTAAATTGGGTGGCTATGCACATAAAGAAACGTTAATGGTTTCCGGAAACCATTAACGTTTCTTTATGAATTCCAGACCTACTTGAAGACCGGCAAGACGTGTCGAGCGAGGCGCTCAAGGTTCGCCATGACAGCTTCGTGGGCAACACCTAACGGATGCGACCAGAAGCATATTTCGGTGATCGGGACCTGCATCTGAAGCTCCTGGATGCGCCTGACCACATTATCAGGAGTGTCGACGAGAAAATCCGTGCGCTTAAATGATTTTGGATCAGGCATTGGCGGCTGTGGTTGCCCAGGTTCCACGCTCATTTGCGCATAGACACCTTGCTGATAGGCCACGGCTGGTGCGATCAGGGTCGCCCAATCGCGCTCAGGATCATCGCTGACCCACAGATGCGTGCCGACAACGATGGGAAACGCCGTAACGTCGCGACCGTAATTCTGCAAACGTGCGCGTAATACATTCCATTGGCCCGTCAACGTTTGCACAGGATCAACGTTTGCCGCCGCCAGAAAGCCGTCAGCAAGGCGGGCGACGCGATCAAGCGCGACATCGGCGTTAGCTCCCATGTAAATCGGCAAACGAGCGCCCTGCGTCGGCTGGGGCGTCACCGGAAGTGCGGCTCCCTTGTACCCGTCGGGAACGCGCTCCCCTTTAAAGGCTGCACGCAGGTAGGGAATGCCTGCTTCCATGCGCTTCTTACGCTGACTGAGAGGCACGCCAAAAGCCGCGAATTCGTGTGGGATATAGCCCAACCCGACGCCCAACGTGAAGCGTCCGGCGCTGAGCACATCTAGAACAGCCGCCTCCTCAGCCAGCAGGCGAATAGGCCAGAGTGGCAGGAGCAGCAGATTCGTGCCGAGGCGCAAATGCTCGGCACGAGCAGCAACATGGGCCAGAAACGTAAAAGGTGCTGGCAGGTAGGCATCGGCGAAACCGTGATGTTCGGAAGCCCACGCTCCATAGAAGCCAAATTGATCGGCGAGCACAAACTCATTCATCAGTTCTGCATAGTCTCTGGTCGTCACCGGCCGCCCTAATGTCGTACGACCATCGTTCCATAAAGAGAAACGCGCCACATCATGCTTTTCATTTGGTTTCGTTTGCATTGTTTTCCCCTTTACCGCAGTTGCAGTTCAATGGATGAGCTTAGGTGCCGCTGGCACCTAAGCTCATCCACTGATTCGTTCCTCTTCCATCAGTCGGCAGGGGCTGCTTCCGGTGCCTGCGCTCGTATGGGTTCCATAACAATCTTGCCATTCTTCGCATCGACCTTCACCGTATCACCATCATGAATGGTGCCGTCGAGAATGCCACGGGCGATACGATTCTCGATCTCGTGCTGAATGACGCGCTTGAGGGGACGCGCCCCGAATTGCGGATCGTAGCCCTTCTCTGCCAGCAGGTCACGCGCAGCATCAGTAAGTTGCAGCGTAATATGGCGCTCGGCCAGGCGCGGACGCAGCCGGTTAATCTGGATATCGACGATGTCTTTCATCTGCTCACGCGTGATGGGATGGAAGACGACGATTTCATCGATACGGTTGATGAACTCGGGGCGCAGACCCTCTTCCCGCAGGTACTGACGCACCTGGCGCTGGACCTCGTCCTCATCCTTATGTGCCAATTTGTGCAGCCAGCTCGTGCCAACGTTGCTCGTCATAATGATAACGGTATTCCTGAAATCAACCGTGCGTCCCTGGCCGTCCGTCAGGCGACCATCATCGAGCATTTGCAGTAAAACGTTGAAGACTTCTGGCGCAGCTTTCTCAATTTCATCGAAGAGCACGACACTGTAGGGGTGGCGGCGCACGGCCTCCGTCAACTGGCCTCCCTCCTCGTACCCGACATAGCCAGGAGGCGCACCGATCAAGCGCGAGACACTATGTTTTTCCATGTACTCGGACATGTCGATGCGAATGAGCGCGTGTTCATCGTCAAAGAGAAATTCGGCCAGTGCCCGCGCTAGCTCGGTTTTGCCGACGCCGGTCGGGCCTAAGAAGAGGAAGCTCGCCAGCGGTCGGTTGGGGTCTTGTAGCCCGGCCCGTGCACGACGGATCGCGTCGGCGACCGCTTGTAACGCCTGGTCCTGCCCCACGACGCGCTGGCGCAGGCGGTCCTCCATATTGATCAGCTTCTGGATTTCAGCCTCCATAAGCTTTGAAACTGGAATGTGCGTCCATTCAGAAACAATCTCAGCGATATCTTCCGCATCAACTTCTTCTTTGAGCATACGGCCGCCCTGCATGCTGTTAAGCCTGGCCTCCAGTTCCCGAAGCTGTTGTTCCAATTGTAGAATCTTCCCATGCCGCAGCTCGGCCGCCTTGCTAAAGTCGTATTCGCGCTCAGCTCTTTCCAGATCAACCTGTGCCTGCTCAAGCTCTTGCTGCAAGCGACGCATGGTCTCGACTGGTTCACGCTCGCGTTCGAGGGCCTGTTTCATCGTATCGAGTTGCGTTTGCAGATTGCTCAGTTCCTGTTCAACTCTGGCGCGGCGCTCCTGGCTTGCTGGATCCGTCTCCTTCTTGAGCGCTTCGAGTTCGATCTGTAACTGCCGGATGCGCCGATCCAATGCATCAATTTCGCGAGGAGTGCTATCTAGCTCGACGCGCTTGCGACTGGCGGCCTCGTCTATCAGATCAATGGCCTTATCTGGTAGGAAACGATCGGTGATGTAGCGGTTAGAAAGCACTGCCGCTGCCACCAGAGCACTATCCGTGATGCGCACGCCGTGATGGGCCTCATAGCGCTGCTTGAGGCCACGCAAAATGCTGATCGTATCCTCGACCGAGGGCTGTTCGACCATAATCGGCTGGAAGCGTCGCTCTAAAGCAGCATCCTTCTCGATGTGTTTGCGGTACTCATCCAGGGTGGTGGCACCGATGCAGTGCAGTTCGCCACGTGCCAACATAGGTTTGAGCATGTTGGAGGCATCCATCGCACCCTCTGCCGCGCCCGCACCGACCAGCGTATGCAATTCATCGATGAAGAGGATGACGCGCCCCTCAGAGTTCGTCACCTCTTTCAGCACGGCCTTCAAGCGTTCTTCGAATTCGCCGCGATACTTGGCTCCTGCGACCAGTGCACTCAGATCAAGCGCAACCACCTGCTTATTCACCAGCGTTTTAGGTACGTCGCCACGCACGATGCGCTGGGCCAGGCCCTCGACGATGGCGGTTTTTCCGACGCCCGGATCACCAATCAAGACCGGATTGTTCTTGGTGCGACGACTTAAAACCTGGATGACACGCCGGATCTCTTCGTCACGTCCGATTACCGGATCGAGCTTGCCTTGCGCGGCGAGTTGTGTCAGGTTGCGGCCATATTTCTCTAATGCCTGGTAGGTTCCTTCTGGGTTGGCGTCGGTGACGCGTTGTGAGCCGCGAATGGAGGTAAGGGCTTGCAAGACGTTGTCGCGCGTCAGCCCTGCGGCTTGCAACGCTCGCGGCACAGCTCCATCACCAACATTGAACATCGCCAGCAGCAGGTGCTCCACGCTCAGATACTCGTCGTGGAAGACCCCCATCTCGTTCCAGGCATCTTCCAGCACCTTGCGCAGGCGCGGCGAAATGCTCGGCTCACTGCCCCCGTAGATCTTCGGCATGCGCTCAAGTTCTTCATTAATGATGCGCTGTGCAGCACCGCGATTGCCACCAACCTTCGCAATAATCTGTGGTACCACGCCATCTTGCTGGGCAAGCAGGGCCGCCAGGAGGTGCTCGGCCTCGATCTGGCTATGATTGTGCTCCCTGGCTATCTGCGATGCTTCACTGATTGCTTCACGCGCTTTCTCGGTAAAATGCTCGATATTCATATTCTTTCTCTCTCTTGTGCCAGTTCCTGTTCGACAGCTTCCAGACGTTTGAGCAGATGCAAAATGACTTCGACACCCGCCAGGTTGATACCCAATCCATGATGTAATCGATGAATCTGCCGCAGTTGTACCACGTCTTCTTCGCTATAGCGCCGTTGCTTGCCGATTACTTCTCCCATGACCAGGCCAAATGCGCGCAGAGAACGAAGAGCGCTAATACTCAGGTTGCACGCGGCAGCAGCTTCGCGTTCGCTATATATAGAAGATGGATGGTATTGCTGAAGCACAATGTGGGTCACATATGGCTTAATCATGACTGCTCCTTCCTGCTGCCGTGGTTGCCTGCTCACTATGGCCAATGGAGCGAGCAAAGGTTTCAAAGAGGCGGCGTTGTTCCGCGTTGAGATGTGTTGGCAGCACGACATTTACTTCGGCGTAAAGGTCACCGCGCTTATCTGGTTGTCCCAAGACAGGCATGCCCTGCCCTTGCAATCGGAACAATGCACCGTTCTGGGTTCCCGCTGGAATGCGCAACGCCAGGCGACGTTCATCTGGCGTCGGCACATGCGCTTCTCCTCCAAGTACAGCCGTTGCCAGGGGCACGTCAATGCGTGTGCGCAGCGTCGTCCCCGCGCGAGTGAAGCGAGGATCAGGCAACATATGCACGCGGAGATAGAGGTTGCCCCGTCCTGCAGGGCCTTGCTGACCCTGCCCGGCGATGCGTATACGCGAACCCTCATCTACGCCCGGAGGTATCTTCACTTCCAGGCGACGCGTACTCCCGTCGGGCTGAGCCAGTTCAAAAACGCGCGTGGCACCTCTGTAGGCATCAGCGAGAGTAACATCCACCTCGGCTTCGATATCCTGCCCCACCGCAGCACGAGTCTCGCGTTGCGTACGTCCCGTTGTGCGCGTGCGCCCCCGTGCCGCGCCCGGCGTACCTGAACCGAAGAAGGTCTCGAAGAAATCCGAGAACGGGGATGCTCCGCCAAAGAGGTCGTTCAAATCTTCCTCGTTCATCGTGGTATAGCGAGTACGTCGTCCGTCCCTCCCTGTCGCGGCTCCTGCGCCCGCCGGTCCTGCGTATCCAGGCCAGCCCCCGTATTGCTGGTGATAGCTACCCAGTTCGTCGTAGCGTTTACGCTTCTCTGGATCAGACAGCACTTCGTTGGCCTCGTTGATATCCTTGAACTTTTCCTCGGCTGCCTTATCGCCCGGATTCACATCTGGATGATGCTTGCGCGCAAGCTTGCGGTACGCCTTCTGGATATCCTTCTGATTCGCGTTCTTGTCCACGCCCAGAATTTTGTAGTAATCCTTGTAATCAACGGCCATAAGATCAATCTCCCCATGAAAAGAGCTATAAAGATAGGCTGTTCGCTCATCACCTGGTGAGGCTTTGATGCAACATCACCATATTCTTTATAGCTCCTCCAGGATGAGCATGCGGCGCTGTCTAGATTTCGCGATATTCTCCCTCGACGGTTCCTGATTCACCACCCGATGCGGATGTTCCTGCCTCGCTGCTGGAACCAGGCGTCGCGCCAGGCGCTGTCCCGCTGCCTGCTGTTGCTCCTGCTTGACTGGCAACCTCCTGCTGCGCGCGCTGGAGCGTACTCTCTAGCTCAGCCATGGTACTGCGCACGCGTGTGAGGTCATTGGCCGACAGCGCATCACGCACAGCCTTGATACGACTTTCTACGTCACTACGCACATCAGGTGAGAGCTTTTCCCTGTTGTCCTGTAGCATACGCTCCGCCTGGTAGGCCATACTATCGGCATGGTTGCGCTCCTCGATCTCTTCACGGCGCTGACGGTCTTCCTGGGCGTGCTGCTCTGCCTCACGCACCAGATTGTTGACCTCGTCCTTGGAGAGGCCACCCGAGGCCGTAATAGCGATCCGTTGTTCGCGGCCCGTAGCTTTGTCGCGCGCGGTCACATTCAGAATGCCATTGGCGTCGATATCAAAGGTGACCTCGATCTGTGGCAAGCCACGCGCGGCTGGCGCAATGCCTTCGAGTCGGAAGTGCCCCAGACTCTTGTTGTCTCGTGCCAGTTCACGTTCGCCCTGGAGCACATGGATATCTACCGCCGACTGATTATCTTCCGCCGTGCTGAAGGTTTCGCCTTTGCGCGTGGGAACGGTCGTGTTACGCTCAATCAGTTTGGTCGTTACACCGCCCAGCGTTTCCACGCCTAGCGAGAGCGGTGTCACGTCGAGCAGCAACACATCCTTCACCTCGCCTCCCAACACACCCGCCTGTATAGCCGCGCCAATCGCCACCACCTCGTCAGGATTGACCCCTTTGTGCGGATCCTTGTGGAAAATGCCCTTCACAAATTCAACAACCGCTGGCATGCGCGTCTGCCCACCAACCAGCACCACCTCATTGATCTCGTTCGCCTGAACGTGGGCATCTTCCAACGCCTTCATAACCGGACCACGGGTGCTCTCGATAAGATCATGCACCAGTTGTTCCAGCGTAGCCCGCGTCAGCGTTATTACGAGATGCTTAGGGCCGCTGGAGTCGGCCGTGATGAAGGGCAGATTGATCTCCGTCTGCGTCGATGTGGACAGCTCGATCTTTGCTCGCTCGGCTGCTTCTCTCAGGCGTTGTAGCGCCATACGGTCCTTACGCAGATCGATCCCCTGATCCTTGCGGAACTCGTCGGCGAGCCAGTCAACGATACGCTGGTCGAAATCGTCACCACCAAGGTGCGTGTCGCCATTGGTGGCCTTGACCTCGATGATGCCCTCGCCTAACTGCAAAACAGAGATGTCGAAGGTGCCGCCACCAAGGTCGTAGACAGCGATCATTTCATCGTGTTTCTTGTCTAGCCCATAAGCAAGCGAGGCGGCGGTCGGTTCATTAATGATGCGCAAGACCTCAAGACCAGCGATGGTGCCCGCGTCCTTGGTTGCCTGGCGCTGTGTATCGTTGAAGTACGCTGGTACCGTAATCACAGCCTGATTAATACGCTCCCCCAATTTGTCTTCGGCGTCAACCTTTAGTTTTTGCAGGATCATGGCCGAAATTTCCGGTGGACTGTACTGGCGCCCGCCTAGCACAATACGCACATCATCGTTGGGTCCGCGTACGATCTTGTAGGACACCATCTTGATGGTACGCTGAACCTCGGGGTCATCGAACCTGCGCCCCATGAGACGCTTAATGGAGTAGACGGTGTTTTCGGGATTGGTCACCGCCTGGCGTTTCGCTACCTGGCCGACCAGGCGCTCTCCGTTCTTCGTAATGGCGACAACGGAAGGAGTAATGCGCGATCCCTCCCTGTTCTCTACGACGGTTGGCTCACCAGCCTCAATGACCGCCATCGCAGAGTTCGTCGTTCCCAAATCAATGCCAAGAACCTTTGCCATTGTTTCCCTCTTCTCTCGTACTATGTTCCTACTGTTCACGACTCACCGGGTTCGACCTACAAAGGGAACCTTCAATTACACGAATGTTGCTATTAGGCTATCTACTAGCAATTCACCTATTGGGGTGCAGACCCTTCCGGCTGTGCCGGCGCATCGCCTGTGGATGCAGGGGTTCCTGCAACGCTGACCTGGGCGGGACGAATAACTCGCTCACCCAGGACGTACCCAGGCTGGACAACGTGCGCAATCATGCCTTCGGGCACATCCGCTCGTGCTTCCGTCGCTACGGCCTCGTGCTTGTTTGGATCGAACGCTTCACCTGGTATGCCGACCCGCTGCACGCCCAACTGGTCAAGCTGCCCCTGGAGCCTGCGCGCAACCAGGAACAACCCCTGTACCCAGGGGTGATGAGCCATTTCTGCTGGTGCTGCTCGCAACGCCAGTTCAAGATCATCGAGCACGGGTAACAGGTGCGAGAGCAGACCACTTTGGGCCGCAACACGCCCCTCGGCCTGTTCCTTGCCCGCGCGGCGGCGATAATTCATGAAGTCCGCCTGCGTGCGCTGTAACAGGTCCAGGTACTCCTCTGCCTTCTGTTGCTCCGCACTCACAGGCTGCCCTTCCGCCTGCTGCTGCTCCGCTCTCTCTACATTCTCCACGCCCGCAGGCTGGTCTTGCTGAGCCGGGGCGCTAGTGGAATCTGGTTCGCTGCTCTGTCCCGGCTGCCTAGCCATTGTGGGCCTACGCTCATGCTCTTGTTGTTCCTGCTCATGCTGCTGCATACTACCTGCCTTTCCTGCCTTTCCTGCCTTTCGGTCGCGGTTACTATTGAAGGGGCATGAAAACGTCAAGTCTCAGTATCAATAAAAAATGTATCATAAAAGAGCGGATATTTCTATGAGATATTGTTAGTAATAACATAAATAAAGCGAGTAAGTGTGCTGGCTCATAAACCCATAACGCCGTAGATAGCATTATAGTGTAAACACAGCAAAACAGGCGACAAGCACACGGATAAACCGTGTGCTTGTCGCCTGTTTTACTAGCGCGTCCTTGCGTTGCTAGTCTGCTAGCATCCTGCTATTTGCGCTTACCATGCGGACTCGCCAGGGCCAGGATGGAGAAGAAACCACCCACCACCGGGCGCGCCTGGAAGCCAACTTGCTGATCGGAGATCGTATCGTACCAGTCAGTAAAAGGCACGCGCGAACCGCTCGTGTTGGCAAAATTGTACAGCGCATCGATGAGGTACTGGCGCAACGATGCCACCTGCGTTGACGCGGCCGTCCACATTTCCCAGTCACCTTTGGTGTAGGTATGCCGCGTGTCAAGCGGAATGCCGTACGCGTTTTGGTGCTGGGCGTACCAGGCCGCCTCTTCCTGCGATACCAACGCCGGAACCAGGCCCAGGCCGAGCAGCCTATCGGGGAAGGCGTTGTACTTCAAGCTATACGTGCCCGCTCCGGTGTCGGGCGCGGTATCTGACTCAGTGTAGGCGATGTCCAGGTGTGGTTGTGACGGGTCCTGCCCAAGCTTCGCCCACTGCCCGATCAGGCTTTTCGCTGTGTTCGCATAGAACTGCTGATCCTCCTGATTGCCGGAGATGCCAGCGAGAATGCCCATCGCCCCAATGGCGATGATACCCTTGAGCGCCAGGTTGGTACTGTGGGCAATTAGACCGGTAAAGTCATCGGTCTGGTTCTGTAAGAGCGGATCCAACGCATTTGGGCGACTCGGCGTGCCGCCGTTAGGCGCATTGAGGTAGTCGGCCCACTGCTTGAAGATCTTGTAGTGCGCGTTGACGAAACCAGCGGCAGCGTTTCCGGCCCGTTGAGCGTAGGTGGCCGCCATAATCAGCATGTTGGAGGTCTCTTCCACCTGCATATTTTCGCCACCGCCGTCGTTGTGCCCGTCGGCATTAGGATAGTGCGCGCCGAGGTCGTGCACGCAGAAGGGTTTAGGCCATAGGCCACTTTCGGTATAATACAAAATCGGTGCTAAAAGCAGACTGAGCAAGTACGGATTCAGGTAGGCAAAAACGGGAAAAGCGGGATAGACCACGTCCACGGTCGAAACGTTGCCGTCGCTACTGATCTCTTTGAGGAAGTACCAGGGCTGATTCTTTGTCCCGACCAATTCGACGCCGCCAAATGCCTGACGCAGTGCCAGGGCACAGATTGCGGCGTAGTTCTGGCCGCCCGCCTGCGTGGCGTCAGCGGTGATCTTGCGATCAAGCACGTCAGAACGCCCGAACGCTCCTCCGGCATCGTCGTAGGTAGCAGCGAGCATCTGTTGCCACGTTGACCAGTACGACCGCCACAGGGGAGCCACAGGATTGCCCTGATAGCTGATCGCCGGTTCGCGCACATGTCCCAGCACCAGCGTGGCCTGTTGGATCGCGTGACGGGTTGGATGGTGGGTTGAAGCGGTCACATTGCCCATATCGAGCGCGAAGGCGAATACCGGCCAGCGGTCGTTAATCGCACGGGGCATGCCTGTATCCATCGTGTTATCGAGCTTACCCTGCGTCACAAACTGGGAGCGCACAAGCAGATCCTGCCCACTGCGTACGGTCAGGTTTTGTTGCTGGTCCGTTGCCCACACGGCTGTGCCCCACGAAGGATACTGGTTCACCTCAGAGAGCATTTGAGGAGCATTAGGGGTCACGGTAAAGGTGGTGAGATTGCCGTGTGCGTGGGGCACCTGTTGGCTCCCCCAGTTAACGAGCGCGTTAGAATCGCCATGAGCCCACTCAGCAGAGATATCGAAGTAGAGGCTGACTGCATGCGCTTTCGCATCGTTGCTCTGCACGTGAGCCGTGATATAACTCAGGGGGACGGAAAGCTTTTGCAGATCATCCGGCTCAACAGGCGATAGGAAGGTCACCATGAGAGTGACACCCCCGCCTTGCAGCGTAAAGATTGATTTTGTTGGGGTTACGGTCAGGTTGGTCTGGGTCATGTTCTGCGTAATCCCAATATTGTTTGGCGCGCCCATAAATAAATATGCAGCACCATCGATATGAGCGATACCAGTCAAGGCTTTGACGTGACCATCCCAGAAAGTCGGCCAGGTTCCCGCCAGATTGTTCGAAGGGAGCCAGGTGCTGACGTATGGATCGCGGACGACGAGCGGTGTCGCAGGTGGGCGGATCGGCGTAAACCCTGGAAAAGTCTCCTGGGAGGCTGAATAATACAGGGCGGCAACATCCTGGTCACCGAGCACGCGGTTATAGGCATGCACCTCGTCGATAAGACCAGGCCAGAAGTCAACCGGGCCGCTGTTAAATTTCGCGCGCCCAATCACGGTCTTTCCAGCAGCATTCCAAGTGGCTCCTACCGATTGCGTGTCGACGAGCGTCCCGTTAGCATAAAGCTTGATCTGGTTAGTTGTCGCATCGTGAACGCCCACGAGATGATACCATACTCCCGTGGAGGGTTGGAAGGGAGAAATGGCTCTTGTGGTGGTGCCCTGCGACAAGTCTGCGCTGATCACGCTAAAAGCAAAGCGCCCTCCGTTAGGGATCGTCGGACTCGTGTATTGTAGAAAGAAAGCACTTACATTTGTGCCGTCCTGACTAACGGCGGATGCCCAGTTACTCGCGTTACTAAGCTGAACCCAGGCGGTAATGGTAAAATCCTTACTGGTATCGAGCACGCTCTTGGTGATGTCGACTTCACTACTCCTCCCATTAAAACTGAGAGCATCATTGATTCTGCCTGTTGTCCATGTCGGCCCACCATTAAGGATACCAGTGTTGCCCTGGCCAGACGAGTCCTGCGCCGTCGTGCCATTCCCTTCGTCGAACTTCCAATAGCCAACCAGTCCGCTGGTAAAATCCATCGACTGAGCGAAGGCAAACCCCTGGGGATACAGGAGGGTCTCAAGTGCGCCGCCAGCAAGCCCAAGCGCGCCTGTCCACTTCAAAAAGTCGCGCCTTCTCAGGCCATTCTGGATGTCTCCCACTAAGGGTTGAGGTGGAATATGATGTTCCTTCATCGTGAAAACTCCTTTGCTTCACAATTCTGCTTACTTGCTCCTGTTAGAAGAGAGAAATGAGCAACAACGGAGTTGCCTGCGACAAAAAAACGTTCTAACAGGAAACCACCATATCAGTTCGCATCTTTACGAACTCATTAGGAAGTATAGTGATTATCGGGGAAAAGTCAAGATTTGTAGACTGGTCGGTTGCTTCAATAATCTTGACAAGAGGCTTTTCTTTCCCTTATACTTTCTTTGATCAATTCGTTAAAAGCTGATGGAAAAGCAATGACATGGACCCAAAGGAGGGGACATATATGACGGATCATGATAACCCACAACAGACAAAGGCTCCTCAGTCACTAACCTCGTTACTCCAACTCTCTCGTCGCAAGTTCCTGCACTGGACCGCTGCGCTGGGCTTTTCAGCAGGAGCAGTAGGAGCTACCTTTTCTCAGCAAGAGAACGCGCTGGCGGCCAGTGACACGACAACGCTCCACGTCAGCAGTAGCCAGAAGAATATCAACAAAGATGCCACGCTCAACTATTACCGCAATCTCTCTGCGAACACGCCGTATCCGCACAGCTTCGCCGATCCCCAATGGTTCAAAGACAACATTCCTTTCCTGGATTGCCCCGATAGTGCTATTCAGGACGTGTATTACTATCGCTGGAGCGGCTACAGGCGCCACATTCGCTACACCGTTCCGGGGCCTGGCTACGTGATTACGGAGTTTCTGGAGAATGTGGATTATGCCGGTCTCTACAGCACGATCAACGCCGCGGCCTCCCATCATATTTACGAGGGACGTTGGCTGCATAACCAACGCTATCTCAACGATTATCAAAGCTTCTGGCTAAGTGGGGCCGACAATCGTATTCAACCCCGGCAATATAGTTTCTGGATCGCCGATTCTTACTACGCGCGCTATCTGGTAAACTCAGACCAGAACTTCCTGACGGGCTTCCTCAACAAACTGGATGCCAATTACCAGGCATGGGCGACCCCTGCTAACTACAATCCGACCACGGGCCGCTATGGTACCGGCTACGACGCAAGCTTTGGCCTCTACTACCAAACGCCCGTCTGGGATGCCATGGAGTTCTCGCTGTCCTCCTATCAAGATCCCACCGACCCCTATCACGGCGGCGAGGGCTATCGCCCAACCATCAATGCCTACATGTATGGAGATGCCCAGGCCATCGCACAGATTGCACAGTTGGCAGGCAATCACCACCTGGCGGCAATATACAGGCAGCAAGCCACAAAACTGAAAGCCGCCATGCAGGCCAAATTGTGGAATGCAGC
>DATAYF010000230.1:0-6746 GCA_036272735.1 Ktedonobacteraceae bacterium | reverse complement strand
TATAGTCAATGGCTTCTGACAGATCATCGCGAACCGTTAACTGGAACATAGACCGCCTCCCGTTTCAGAAAGATACGATAGTTATAGCATTATAGCAGAAAATGATAGTCTTTCCAACAGAAATAAACTATTGTTATGGTATGGAAAAACACATCATCAAGATACCTCGCAAGAAAATGAAAAGAAGTTGGGCAAATGAGCCCTGCCTGTAAGGGGCATTCACAAAGGTTTAAAAAAATGAAAACAATAGCGTTGCAATTGTACACGGTACGCGATGAAACAGCACGAGACTTCGCGGGCACGCTCCGGCGTGTGTCAGAACTGGGCTATACAATGGTAGAGTTTGCTGGCTATGGTGGTCTGTCCATTCCACAGATGCAAGAGCTACTGGCTGAAACCGGTCTCCAGGCTCTCTCTTCCCACCTTTCGCTGGAAAGCCTGGAACAACGCTTTGAGCAAGAGGCTGAGTACGCTCTGGCTATCGGCTGCTCGTACATCATCGTACCCTGGCTTCCCCCCAATCGACGCACAACGGAAGCGTTTATCGCGTTGGCGGAGGTCTTAAACCGTCTTGGCAGTAAAGCAAAAGCGCGAGGCTTGACCCTTGGTTATCATAACCACGACTTTGAATTCGCACCTATGAGCGACGAGAATCCCACGCCAGTGCTTGACTATCTCTTAGAGCATACTGATCCAGCCAGTGTCTCTTTTGAACTCGATACGTACTGGCCGGCTTTTGTTGGTGTCGATCCCATCAATTACCTGCAACGCTACTCCAGACGTGTCGCGCTCGTTCATCTGAAGGACATGACACCTGAACGCACGTTCACCGAAGTAGGTGCGGGCACCCTGCCCATTGCCGAGATTGTCGCAGCGGCCCGCGCTGGTGGCATACAGAGCTATATTGTGGAAAACGATCAGCCACGCATTTCTTCGTTGGAAAGCGCCGGGCGTTCTCTGCAATTTTTGCGTACACTGCCCGAATGAGCATAGGAGCGTCCAGATCAAGTGAAGACAGAAGAAAAGGCTTCTAAAGGCCGTCATCGGGTGTGGAGCAATCAGTTCAAATTACACCTCAGCTTCGCGCACCTTTGATATCCTGAATATTGTGGCCTGATCTGAGCAGGCCACAGAGTTCAACTCACTTTTGCCGGGACTCAGGCCCTCCTGCCCAGACAGGCGGGGCAGGATCTCCACGGTACATGGCTTGATCAAGCACGCCTGTACCTCAATAGTCAATGGCTTCTGACAGGTCATCGCGAACCGTGAACCGGAACACAGACAGTCTCCCATTTAAGAAGGATACGATAGTTATAAAATCAGAGCAGAAATGGTATGGAAAAACACATCATCAGGATACCTCGCAGGAAAAGAGGAGGAGGGATACTCCGATCTTCGAGCAAACCACAGACCAGCACGCGTGAGGGGACACGTGCGTTCTATCAGACCTTGTTTACCCTGGTCTTGCCGATTGCCTTGCAGAATCTCCTTACCGCCGTGGGAAGTTCCGCGAATGTCTTCATGCTCGGTTCCGTGAGCCAGACGGCCCTTTCCGCCGTCTCTCTCGCCAACCAGATCCTTTTTATCCTAAATCTCTTCTTTGCTGGATTGACCATCGGCGCGACCATGCTGGTGGCACAATACTGGGGCAAAGGAGACACCGGAGCCATAGAGAAGCTCTATGGGATTACCTTGAGGCTCTCGCTCCTGGTTGCCGTCATCTTTTGCATGGGCGCATGTTTTTGCCCTCAGTTCTTGATGCTGCTCTTTACGTCGGATAAGGGTCTCATCGTTACCGGTGCATCTTATCTTCGCGTTGCTGGTCCCTCGTATCTCTTGATGAGTATTTCATTGACCTATCTGTGCTTTATTAGAAGCATGGAGCGGGTCCGTATCAGCACCCTCATTACATCGATCTCTCTGATCCTGGGTATTGGCCTGAATGCGCTCTTTCTCTTTGGGCTGTTTGGGGCCCCAAAACTCGGAGTTGTTGGGGTTGCTCTTGCCACTACCATGGCACAAGCATTTCAACTGGCCTGGTGTTTGCTTGACTCCCGACGCGCTTCCAAAGCGCAACTGAGGCTGAACGCGCTCTTTGTCCGAAGCCCGCTGCTTTTTCGGGACTACCTACGGTATGCATGGCCTGTTCTGGGAAACGAATGCGTCTGGGGTGGGGCGATTGCTATGTATGCAGTCATTCTGGGGCATCTGGGAGCCGATGTCGTCGCAGCCAATGCTCTTGCGAGTGTTATTTCCGATCTCACAACCGTGGTGAGCCTTGGCATTGCCAGTGGTGGAGCGATCCTGATTGGCAAGGAAATCGGGGAGAAGCACCTGGAGCTGGCCAAAGGGGACGCTTCCCGATTATGCAAACTGGCTCTCCTCTGTGGCGTTGTGGGGGGCATCCTGATCTTGCTGACCAGGCCGTTTCTCCTGCAAACCGTCCCCTTAACAGGTGCTGCATCGGGGTATCTAGCGGTCATGTTGGTGATCAACGCCTATTATGTGATTGGGAAATCCATCAATGCCACGGTGATTGTGGGGATATTCTGCGCTGGGGGAGACTCCCGATTTGGACTGATCAATGATGCATTGGTCATGTGGGGGCTCTCCGTCCCACTTGGCTTATTGTGTGCCTTTGTGTTTCGGTTTCCGGCAATGGTGGTGTATTTCGTGCTTTGTTTGGATGAATTTGTCAAGATGCCCTTTATCTATCGGCATTACCGACGTTTTACCTGGCTCAAGAACATCACCAGGGATTTTTCATCAGAAGGACGCGCGGAATAGAGAGCCTGAAAAGAATGAAGGAGACAACGCCATTTGTCGATGGCAGATGATCGAAGAAACAGAAAGAAGAGGATCCTATGACTCAGGAAGAGGATAGCATGACACAAAGAGAACGGATTGCCAGTGGAAAGCTTTTCACTGATATGGGCGAAGGGCTCCCAGAAGAACGACTGCGTGCCAAAGGACGGATGTATGATTTTAACCACACGAGGCCAACAGAAATCGCAAAGCGCCAGGAGCTGATGAAGGAGATGTTCGGAGCGATTGGAGAACATTGTTGGATCGAACCCCCTATTTACTTCTGCTATGGAACTAATGTGTTTCTAGGAGACAGGGTCTATGTGAATTTTAACCTGAACCTGGTAGACGATTATAAGATTTTCATTGGAAACCGGGTCATGTTTGGGCCTAATGTTACGATTGCGGTGACCGGGCACCCCATTGATCCCGCACGCCGGGGATACATGTATGCGCTTCCAGTGACCATTGGAGAGAATGTGTGGGTTGGCGCTGGTGCGGTCATTTGTCCAGGCGTGACCATTGGGAAAAATAGCGTCATTGGGGCAGGAAGTATTGTCACCAAGGATATCCCGGCCAATGTCGTTACTGCGGGAAATCCCTGCAAAGTGATTCGCGAAATCAACGAGCAGGACAATATCTACTATTATAAAGATCGCCCGTTCGAGTAAAAAGGCTCAGGTCAGCCATCAGGAACGGCGTGGCCTGAGCCGCTCCAATGGAAAAGATCTGAACACGATCACGTGTTGTGCACACACAAGAGCACCTCTCAGAACACCTGTGTGATCCCAAAAGGAAAGATGAAGCAAGAGAAGCGCTTCATATGGTGAGTGGCTCGCGGGCAGCATGTGACGCACGTGATGGAATCACCAGGAGGAACAGAGCATGACGATGAATGAGACCTTTCAACAACAAGCCGATACGCTGCTCGCTGCTATGACCCTGGAAGAGAAAGCTGGACAAATCAGCCAGTATTTCTATCTGACCGGGATATCAGCGCAGACCGAATTTGTCGAGGCCGAAGTCCGAGCTGGCCGTGCAGGCAGCCTGCTGTTTGTTTCTGACCCTGCCGAGACGAACCGCTTACAACACATCGCCGTCGAGGAAAGTCGCTTGGGTATCCCGTTGCTTTTCGGCTTCGACGTCATTCACGGGTTGCGGACGATCTTCCCCGTCCCACTCGGCCTAGCCGCCTCCTGGGACCCGGCTCTCGTTGAACAGGTCCAGGCGATCGCAGCACGCGAGGCACGTGCGGTGGGCATTCACTGGGCATTCGCGCCTATGGTTGATATCGCCCGCGATCCACGTTGGGGCCGCATGGTCGAAGGAGCCGGGGAAGACCCGTACCTCGGCGCATGTATGGCCGCAGCACAGGTGCGCGGCTTTCAGGGTAACAGCATTGGCACCGCTGACCACATTGTGGCAGGCCCGAAGCACTTCGTTGGCTACGGTGCTGCTCTGGGTGGACGCGACTATGACGAAGTGAACCTCTCGGAGAGCGAGTTACGGAACGTGTACCTGCCACCTTTCGCTGCTGCGGTCGGGGCGGGCGCTGGGAACATCATGACTTCCTATGTTGGCATCAATGGCGTACCTGGTGCTGCCGACCGCCGACTGATCACTGATGTGTTGCGCGGTGAACTGGGCTTCGGTGGGTTCGTCGTCAGTGATGCAAGCTCTGTGGTTGACCTCACCACGCATGGGTTCTCCAGGGACGACCGCAACGCAGCAGCACGAGCAATTCGCGCGGGCCTGGACATGGAGATGTGGTTCGGACTCCGCTGGATGGGAGGCACAACCCCCACCCCTGGTGCCTGTGCCTTCGCAACATTACCGGATGCGGTTCGCGAGGGCCTGGTGGATGAGTCCCTCCTTGACGAGGCAGTCAGGCGCGTGCTGTTCTTGAAGTTCCGCCTGGGACTTTTCGAGCAATCCTACATCAATGAGGCACAGGCAGAAAGGACACTGAGCCTCCCCGAACACCGCGAGATGGCACGCATCGCAGCGGAACGCTCAGCCGTGCTGCTGCGGAACGAAGGTGCCGTGTTACCCCTCGACCGAACAGTGGTGCGCTCCATCGCAGTGATCGGACCGTTGGCGGAGAACAAGCAGGCCACACTCGGTCCGTGGGTGTTTGCCCATGATCTGGATGCCACTGTCACCGTGCTGGAGGGCATGCGGTGGGTGGCGGGCACAGGCATGAAGGTCGAATATGCACCTGGGGTACCCATGCCCAAGCGGCAGATTCCGCACCCCTTCGCCCCAATGGAACAACAACTCGGGGGCACCTCGCCGCAAGTTGCACTGTCCGATGAGGAAGCTGAGTTCAGGCGAGCCATTGAACTTGCTCGCACATCAGATGTGGCGGTGCTGGTGCTGGGTGAGGCAGCAGACATGAACGGGGAAGCGGCTTCTCGCTCGACGCTCGACCTGCCGGGTCGTCAATTGGCGTTGCTGGATGCGGTCGCAGCCACGGGCACGCCAGTTGTCCTGGTCCTGCTGAGCGGGCGACCCCTCGATCTGCGTCGGGCCGTCGAGCAGGCTGCAGCGATCCTTGTCGCCTGGCATCCGGGCTCCGAGGGAGGACTTGCCGTCGCACGAGTGCTCTTTGGTGAAGTGGCACCCGGTGGGAAGCTGCCGTTCAGTTGGCCACGCAGCGTCGGGCAGGTGCCAATCATCTCTTCGCGCCTGAATTCGCATCAGCCGCACACCAGTGACAAACGCTACTGGGAAGAGGAGAGTACTCCGCTCTACCCTTTCGGCTTCGGCCTGACCTACGGCGAGGTCACCTACGCCAACCTCAGCCTGCATGCCATCTCGATTGGATTGGACGAGACCCTTGAGGTGACCATCGAGGTGCACAACCCTTCAGCGCGAGCCGTCGAAGAGGTCGCCCAACTCTATCTGCACCAACGGTATGGACGTGCGGCCCGTCCGGTGCGCGAACTCAAGGCGTTTCAGCGGGTGACACTCGAACCTGGGGAGACTCGCACCCTCCACTTCCAGATCGAAGCGGCAGCGCGACGCTACTGGAGTTCGGCACAAGAAACCTATGTTCTCGATGCGTCGATCTTCGATGTATGGGTTGGTGGCGCTTCGACCGCCTTGTTACATGCCGAGTTTGTGGTGTAAGACAGCAGAGACGCATCTCCCTTGCCAAACGACGCACCCCGATAGGGTTGCAGGCAGACTGTCCTGGAGGGGCGTCCAGGGAGTCGAATTGGGCTTCCCAGAACTGCCGGTAGTGTTCAAGCCAGACAGCCGCCTCTCTCATAGGACCGGCAGCGAGACGAAACCGGTGCGTGCGTCCCTCTTTGCGGTGCAGGATCAGATCCGCGTGTTCTAGCACCCGCAAATGCTTGGAGATCGCCGGCACCGAGATCGAGAAAGGTTGCGCTAGTTCCCTGCCCGAAGCCTCACCATACCTCAGGCGTTCTAAGATGGCCCGGCGGGTAGGGTCAGCCAGCGCAAAAAAGATGGTATCGAGCTGCTCAGGCGAATCGTTAACCATGCCGTTAAGTATACGAAGATCGTGAAGTAGTGTCAAGAGTCACGTTCCGCCTTGGTTGCATGGATCGGAAGGTGTAGGTGTTACGCCTAACTCAGGACGGGATACTCTTCCTGCTATGGAGCCCTCCGGCTCTTGATTACTCGACCGGTTCTCTAGCTGACCCACTAGTGTACATACGTCAGTAGTGTTCTCATAAATATTCTGTCAATCTTTGTAGAACTTTACTTTACGTACTACACTTTTTCAGCAAAAAGTCGAAGACTGGATCGCTTCTGCTAGAGCGATCCAGTCTTCGACTTTATTGTTCTAGTCGGCAACTTTATTGTTCTTGGACAGCTGTGTTCCCTTTCGATGTTTCCATCTCCGGTCAGTTCGTCGACCTCACGGAATCTCTTTATCCGTGACTCCTTTAGGAGCAATGCAAAGAGCG
>DATAYF010000229.1:0-23070 GCA_036272735.1 Ktedonobacteraceae bacterium | reverse complement strand
TATAATTTGACTAGCGAGTCACGAAGGGATGCCAATTCGCCCTATGATTACAGTTTAGATTTTTTCAATGTGGAAAAAGGTTGTATCTCGATGAGTATAGACAGTGGTCGCAGCACCTTACGGGTAAAGCAGCGCCAGGAGCGGCTAGAGCTACTGCTACAGGCGGCCGAAGAAGTGTTTGTGGAAAAAGGGTATCGTGATGCCTCAATGGACGAGATTGCAGCGCGGATTGGAATTGGAACTGCTACGATCTATTCGCATTTTTCGAGTAAAGAAGAATTGATGATCGCGGCTATTCTTGAGCGCGGCTTGCGAAGGGTAGTGCAACAGGTAGAAGAGATTTGTGCTGGTGCAGGAAGTGCTACCGAGAGGCTTGCGCGTGTTTTTCAATTCCTGGTCGCAAGTGACTTTTTCAGTCGACGTTTTCAAATGGTGTATGCACTGGGGGATAGTCCCGAGGCGCAAAAAGTGCTGCTGACGAGTCAGCGTGCCATGTCAGAAAATGCACAAGTGTTTTCACAGGCGTTGAGTGCGCTGATTGAGCAAGGCAAAGCAGCGGGCGAGTTCCAGCGGGGCTTAGAAACATCGACCATGCTGAAAGCCCTGATTGGGGTGATCCGTGCTCAGAGCGTCACCGATACGTTATTGAATAGCTACGAAGTATCGACCAATGAATTGCTACAGGTCTACTTGCAAGGTATCCTCACGCGTGCCGATTAATGCCGCCTGCGGCGGCAGGGGAGTGAGGGAGTGGGGACACCCCACACCCCGCCAGGGCCAGCGGCCTTGGGACCCCGCTTGTAGTGGCAAGGGAAAGAGGAAGTGGGGAACGCTTCACACCCCGCCAGGGGCGATTGCTTCTGGATGCTGCTTGTATTTATGCGTAGAGATATGTATTTTTAGTCTGATCAAAAAGTATATGGAGTAAGAGGCATGGCACAAACTGGGGTATCATCGGCCGTGGGGCCGAGGTACAAATGGGTGGCGCTGTCTAACACCACGCTTGGGGTGTTGATGGCTACCATTAACTCAAACATCGTTTTGATATCGCTCCCATCAATTTTTAACGGCATTGGGGTCAATCCGCTCGATGCCAGCCAGACCAATTATCTGCTCTGGATGTTGCTGGGGTATATGGTTGTGATGGCGACCTTGCTGGTCACGTTCGGGCGTATTTCCGATATGTTTGGCCGCGTTCGCATGTATAATCTCGGTTTTGCGATCTTCACCGTCGGGAGTATTTTGCTCTTTATTACGCCGGGTTCGGGTGATTTCGCAGCCATAGAAATGATCATCTTCCGTGTTATTCAGGCTGTTGGTGGAAGTTTCCTCTTCGCGAATAGTACGGCGATATTGACGGACGCGTTCCCAGCGAATCAGCGTGGTATGGCGATGGGCATCAACCAGGTTGCTGGTATCGTTGGGACTGTGCTTGGTTTGATTCTCGGCGGCGTTCTGGCTGCTATTAACTGGCGGCTCGTGTTCCTGGTAAGTGTACCCTTTGGTATCTTTGGGACCGTGTGGGCGTATATGATGTTGCGTGAGGCTGCCAGCATTAACCGTCACCAGAAGATCGACTGGTTAGGAAATGTTACTTTTTTTGTCGGTTTGATTGTCTTGCTCGTTGGTCTGACGTACGGCATCGAGCCGTATGGGAATGCTCCGACCGGCTGGGGTAGCCCCTTCGTCATCGGTGCGGTCGCGCTTGGTATTGTGTTTCTGATTGTCTTTGTGTACATCGAACTGCATGTTCCCGATCCGATGTTCCGGCTGACGTTATTCCGCATTCGCGCCTTCTCCATAGGTAACATCACTAATTTTCTTTCCAGCCTGTCGCGAGGCGGTTTACAATTTATGCTGATTATCTGGCTGCAAGGTATCTGGCTGCCGCTGCATGGCTATAGTTTTCAGGATACGCCTTTATGGGCCGGTATCTACATGTTGCCGATGATGGTTGGTATGATTATTGTCGGGCCGATCAGCGGTTTTCTGGTTGATCGCATTGGGGCAAAGCTCCTGGCAACCCTGGGTCTGGCGGTGCAGGTGGTCGCATTCCTCTTGTTGACGTTGCTCCCTGCCAACTTTAGCTATGTGGCGTTTGCCTTACTACTCGCGCTGATGGGTCTGGCCCAGGGCTTATTCTCGGTACCAAACATGACAGCATTGATGAATAGTGTACCAGCAAATCAGCGTGGTGCGGCGGCTGGTATGAACTCGACGACGACCAATGCCGCAACGGTGGTGAGTATGGCGGTGTTCTTTAGCATTGTCACGCTTGGTTTAGCCGCCGCACTTCCGGCCACGATGTCGAGTGGCTTGATACGGGCTGGTCTGCAAACAAACATTGCCAATCAGATTGCGCACCTGCCGCCTATCGCGGCCCTGTTTGGCGCGTTCCTGGGCTATAATCCGATGGGAACGTTGATTCCACACCAGGTACTGCAACAGTTACCGGCGGCAAGCCAGGCCAATTTATTGGGCAAGGCGTTCTTCCCCAATTTGATCTCTGGCCCCTTTATGGTTGGTCTGCACGCGGCCTTTTACATCTCCGCTGCGTTGTGTCTGATCGGTGGTATTGCATCGTTGTTCCGCCGCAAGGAAGATGTGGTTGATGTGAAAATTGAGTCTGAAGACAGCGTCTATGCGCTGCAAGAAGAGCCTGTCCTCACGGGCGAAGCGTAAGCTTGTAGATGTTGTTGGTTTTTCCTAATCGATGAAATAGGCCAACCTGAGATGGTACCGTCTCAGGTTGGTCTATTTTCATCGATTAGGAAAAACGCTCTTGCGTGACAGTTGCGTTATATGCCATAATTACCTACAAAGACCTTCGGGGCAGGGTGTAATTCCCGACCGGCGGTAAAGCATAGATATACGGATATGTGTATGCTGAGCCCGCTAGCGATATCGTCAACTTCTCGTTGAGGATAAAGCAGATTCGGTGCGAAGCCGAAGCCGACAGTATAGTCTGGATGGGAGAAGGTTTATAGGTTGGCCATGTTGTATGTTGTCCGGCTATATTGGACTGCATGTGGCAAGCTAGGTAGATGGTATATGTGCTATTGTGGCACAATGTATATTACTGCTTCTGGTCCCCTTTTATCTCCCGCACAAAGTCTCCCGAGTCAGTGTAATTGACGTGTAGCTTGCTCTGCGTCAGTAGATCTTTGACTGAGGGGTGTTTCATGAGCGCGACTCAAAGAGGCGCAATCGCAGATGAGCAACAGTATGCATCTTCCCAGGCTGGTAGAGAGCACAAGCCTGGGCAAGCGCAACGGGTACGCGTGCCCATCAAATTTCCTGTGGGCATACTTCCCTGGCTGCTCGGACTCATTTTACTGGCTGGCTGGTACTTTGGCACGGCCAATGGACGGGTCAGCGATTTAATCTTGCCTGCCCCGGCTGAAGTATTTTCCATGCTGGGGCAGGGGCTGTCCTCCGGTTTATTCCTGCACAACACGTGGGTAACGGTGCAGGAGAGTGTGATCGGTTTTTTGTTGGCGCTGGTGGTGGCTTTGCCCTTTGGCTACGGTTTGGCGAAGTCGCGTATCTTCGCCACAACGTTTCAACCCTACCTGGCGGCTGGACAAGCCATTCCAGCCATCGTGATAGCCCCCTTGCTGGTGCTCTGGTTGGGCTACGACATTTTCACCACCATGTTGGTATGTATGCTGGTGGTGGTGTTTCCGCTGGTAATTAACACGGTGTTCGGGGTACAATCGATTGACCAGGCATTGACTGACGCGGCACGTGTAGAGGGGGCGGCGGGCTGGTCGATGTTGGCGCACATCGAGTTTCCGCTGGCGCTACCGGCGATACTGGCGGCTGTGCGTACCTGCCTGACCTTATCGATTACAGGTGCGCTGGTTGGTGAGTTCGTCAGCGGGGGCGATCAGGGTCTGGGGGCGCTGGTCTTGATTGCCAAAAATCAATACGATATGCCGCTGATGTTCGCCACGTTGGTGGTGCTAGCTGTGCTGGCTGCACTCTACTACGGGGCCTCCTGGTTGCTTGTCGCATTGTCCAGGGCTGTGTATTAGGGGGAAATGGGATGCTTGCGTAAGAATACTATGATGGAGATAATGCGCGCAATGTTCGTAGAGAACGCTTTATCGTTCCCGCCTAACGATGACGACCAACAAGTATCATTGTTGCAACGTGGCGAGTGCTGGGCTGGTTTTGCAGTAGGGTACGGCGGACACGATAAACCGGTCCCTACATCGCACGCTGCTATTACTCTCCATTTTACGTTCGCGCCTATGGAACCTACCTGTGCCCCGTTCAATCGTTATCATTCCACAAGAATGGAGAGAAAGAGATCGATGTCTTTTCGTCATCGTTTGCATAGGCTATTGCCTATTTGTTTATTTGCTATGGTCGGATTGTTGCCACTGGCTGCTTGTGGGGGTGCTGGGGGTGCTGAGGGGGCGAGCGGCTCTTCTGGGTCATTGAAAAACGTGTCGATTGGCCTGGGGTATGTGCCCGATATCCAGTTTGCGCCCTTTTATGTGGCGCAGAGCAAGGGATATTACAAGGCCGCTGGTTTGAATGTTACCTTTCATCACGGGGTTGTGCCCGATCTGATCGGGTCGTTGGTGGCTGGCAGAAGCGATTTTGTGTTCGCGGGCGGCGATGAACTGCTGGAGGCACACGATAAAACGCACGTCAAAGCTGTCGATGTGGCGACGATCTTCCAGAAATATCCGGTGAGTGTGATCGTGCCAGCGAACTCGTCGATCCACACGCTGGCCGACCTGAAGGGGCATACGGTAGGCGTGCCGGGTCCGTATGGCTCGACGTACACGGGTTTTCTGGCTTTGTTGTACAGCGCGCACCTTACCCTGCAAGACGTGCATGTGAAATATATCAATTTCACGCAGGTGCCCGCTCTGCTTAATCACCAGGCGGACGCCGTGGTGGGCTATTCCAACAACGAGCCGCTACAAATAGCGAAGCGCGGTATGCAGGTACGTACCTTCGCGGTCTCTGATTATCAGCCGCTGGTATCCAACGGTATTATTACCACCGACGCGAATTATCAGAAAGAGCCGCAGGTTGTGCGTAGCTTTGTGCAGGCCACACTGAGGGGCTTGCGGGACGCGATCAACGATCCCAGCGGGGCCATCGATGCGAGTAAAAATATCCCTGGTTTGATAGATACCAGCCAGACGATGAGTGAGCTACAGGCCACCATTCCAGTCTGGAAGGGGAACGGCAATCTGGGATATAACGACGCGGCAACCTGGACTGCTACCGAAAAATTCCTGGCGGCGCAGAAAATGATTGCCCCTGTGAGTGCGGCGAATTTGGGCCAGATGTATACGAATAAGGATATATAGGGTAGGTGCGAACGTAATAGTACGCAGAAATGGTAATTGATGTAGGGACCGATTGATCGTGTCCGCCGTGCCTTATCGATCAGCCAACATCGCAGCCGTAATAATGCGGCTAGGGAGCATGTTGATTGATGGAGTTCGGCGGACGCGCTAAACCGGTTCCTATGCTTTTTGCATGTTTTACAATATCAATTACGGATTGTAAACAGCCACATTTTTGAAGGTCACTTTGGCACCAGGACCGACCGCCAGACCAAATGTGCCTTGGGCTGATCCCAGGCCAGTGGTACCGCCTTGACGGGTACTTCCACTAATGGCATAAAGGTCTGAACCATCACCCCCATGAACGATAACGTCGATGGTCGTGTTGTTGCCACTCAAGGAAGGTCTGACTCTACCAGAGACATGTGGTATAGGAGATTCGCCTGTCAATCCAGCATTATAGTGGTAGCCTGTCCAGGTGCTGGCGCCTGGATCGATAATCCAGGAAAATGCAGAGGGGCTTGCTCCTGGGCTGGCAAAATAGAAGATGCCGAACGTGCCTGTGCTGTTGGAGTTCGTCACAACCTGTACCTGCACCACATAATTGCCCGATGAAAATAGCTGTCCATTTTTGGTGTTTTGCAGGAACATACCCGCGGTAGTGTTCGAGCCTGTATTGTCGAGGGTCGTGCTGTTTTTGTCGTGTGTCACCTTTAATCCTGAGGTAATGGCCCATTTTGCTCCCTGCTGGCTGCACGATTGATCGGGAATAGCCTCGCTGTAGATGGGGCTGCCAGCTGGAACCAGTGGCTGTGGTGGTTGTGTTGAACAGGCTACTGGAGTTGTGGACGTGATGGGTTTACCGCTAGAACCACCTGGACCTGTTGTAGCACCAGATGTACTGCCTGAGTGGCCTGTATTGGGGGGGGTCTGGCTAAAGTGCAAATAGGTTGCCAGCCCGCCTACAATAACCACGAGCGTGAGTAAACTTCCCAGCACCATGATCATGATTGGTTGTCGTTTTTTGGGTGCTGCTGGTGACTGTGGTTGGTAGGGAAACGACTGGCCTGACCCGGAGGGCCACTGCGTCTGGTAATGCTGTTGTGACAGTTGAACCGGTTGGAGCGTGGGCTGCTGATCCGCTGGGAAGGTTGATGGTGCAGGCTGAACCACCGTCTCTGTATTTTCCAGTGCGGCGATCTGCTGCTGCTCGGGTGTACTATCTTTGCTGCTCCACATGGGAGGATTGGCCTCGGTTGGCGCAGCATTAAATATCTGGTCGGGCGCGGAACTATGGGGCTGCGCTGGTCTCTCCGCCTGATTGTTTTCTTCGTGGTCGTCTGTCGGGATAGATGCTCTTTGGGTTTCGTCAGGATCGGCGTCGGCGGCCTCTTGGAGCGCTTTTGCCAGCGCTCCGGTACTGCTATAGCGATCATCTGGATTTTTCGCCAGCGCCTTGCGTACGACGGCCTCTACTGCTGGTGAAATAGCTGGATTGAGCTGAGTCAGGGAAGGAGGCTCTTCTAACGCGTGTTTGATGGCAATGGCAACCGGCGAGGAACCCGTAAAAGGAACCTGTCCCGCCAACATTTGAAAGAGCACCACACCGAGCGAGTAGACATCTGTGCGGTAATCGACCTCGCGGCCCGTGCCCTGTTCGGGCGAGAGGTATTCTGGGGTACCAATAATCGTGCCAGCGCTGGTCAGGGCTGTTTGCCCGTTGCTCCCGGATTCGTGTTCGCGCGCTTCTTTGATCATTTTGGCGAGACCAAAATCGGCCAAAAGTACTCGGCCATCGGCGTGTAGGAGAATGTTGCCCGGCTTGAGGTCGCGGTGAATGATGCCTTGCGCATGCGCGCTGTCGAGCGCCGAGCCCGCCTGTTCCATGATGGGTATAACCTCATTCAATGGCAATGCACCACGCTTTTCCAGTAATTGACGCAGCGTGCCGCCGGTCACGTAGGGCATGACTAAGTAGGCGAGGTCTGCTTGCTCACCATACTCGTAGATGGGCATGATATTAATGTGGTCAAGTGACGCGACCGCGTCTGCTTCGCGGCGAAAACGCGCTAAGAACTCCGCTCGTGGTTGCTGCTCTAAAAATGTACCAGGCATCAAGACTTTCACGGCCACGGTGCGTCGCGGCCGTGACTGTTGCGCTAGATACACTGCACCCATTCCACCTCGTCCGATGAGTCGGCGGAGTGTACAGGTTCCGAGCGCCTGGCCCAGTAACTCGTTATTGTTGGTCACCACGCTCGTTTATCCTCTCGTGAAATATAATTCTATGCTTTTGCATGCGTAAGTCGTGTATGTCTCGTTGATAAAGTCTATCAGGACGGTTTTTCCTCTACTCTATAGTATCACTGTTTGTAGGTATTGTAACAGAGAGATAGTACCGATAGAGAGGCTGACGACTGCGGCAAACTCGTTCCTATTGTAATAGACGTTGGTGATTTGTCAAATGTTGCCCCGTCAATTGACGGCTTCCTTTATGATATACGAAATGCCTTTGTGTCCGCAAGTGCCAGCTACAGATAAAATTGCCTCTCAGTTCATGATACTTGCGGCAGAAAGAGCACGGCTCATGAGGCATATGGCTATTTTGTCCATATCTCTACCTTTCGGTCCCTAAAAATGCTAATTGACAACTTGCTGTGTGGCTGTTATCCTTGTAGTATTCTTATAAAGAGCAACAATAGAATATTGTTTGGCCCGTGTTGAGCGAAAAGAGTACGTGGAGGCATGCCCAACAGCGAACTGACGGGTGGTGAGAGGTCGGTAGGTAGCATCTCCGCAGAACCCCTTCGTGAGCGGCTGACCGAAAAAAGTCAGTGTGAGTAGCATTGACAAGTAGGTACAGGTGGGTGGCTCCCACGTAAGCATATAGCCAGAATAAAGAGGTCTTTTGCATCTTCGCTACACCGTGGTAGGGGAGTAAGCCGCTGGTGAGGCGGTGTTGCAGTGGTGATTGCGCGAAGACAAGCAGGGTGGTATCGCGGGAGCAGATTATTGGCTCTCGTCCCTTTTACTTACGAAGTGAAAGAAGGGATGAGGGCTTTTTTATTTGCTGTAATCTCTTGCGGCATTCCTGGCGTGGATTGGCTAGGATACCTAAAAGGGAGTAGGAGATTTACCATAAAGTACCACCTGTCTACCCATCGCGTAACCCATAGTCGAAAAGGTAATAGAAAGCTTGAGAGAAGGGCGCTTATGAAAACGACTGTTTCGATTATCAATGTGACGAGCTATACTGCTTTAGAGCTCCTCCGTCTGCTGTCACAGCATCCTCATTTCCAGGTGACGTCGGTGACGGCCCGTAGTGCTGTCGGCAAAAGACTGGATGAGGTTTTCCCTCAGTTGGCCGCGTTGGCGCACCTCTCCTCGCCTGGCACAACACCAGCCATTGACCCTGCGCTCGTGATCACGGAGGAGCCAGCGCAGACAGACCTGGCGTTTGTCTGCTTGCCGCACGCAGCGGCGGCTGAGTCGGTGGTACAACTTTTGCAACGAGGGATAAAGGTTGTTGACCTTTCGGCTGATTTTCGCCTGCACGATGTCGCAAGCTATGAGGAATGGTATAAACATACGCATCCGGCCCCGGAACTGCTGGAATCAGCGGTCTATGGGTTATGTGAACGCCATCGTGAGCGTATCGCCACCACATCACTGGTAGCGACGCCGGGCTGCCATTCCACCACATCCATTTTAGGGTTGAGTCCGGCGTTCGCGGCTGGTATTATTGAGCCCGCGGTCATTATTGATGCCAAATCGGGCATAAGTGGTGCGGGACGTAGCCCTTCATTGGCGACGCATTATACGGAAATTAACGAGGATATCGATGCCTATAGTTTATCCGGGCATCGCCACTTGCCGGAGATTGTGCAGGAATTGACTGAGGCCGCCGCTGATGGTGGTCATCCCCTGGCTAGTGCTCTGCGGCTCACCTTTATTCCTCATCATATACCCATGACACGCGGCATTCTCGCGGCCTGTTACGCGGATCTGCGTCCAGCATTTGCGCAACAGCTCACGACCGCCGCGGTGAACGAAATCTATCAACACTATTATGCCGATGAGCCGTTTGTGCATGTTGTGCAGCAAGCGCCACACACCAAGTGGTCCTATGGCAGCAACCATTGTTTTATTCATCCTTTTGTTGACGCGCGCACGCAGCGTCTGGTGGTTATTGCTTGCCTGGACAATTTGGTTAAAGGGGCCTCGGGTCAGGCCATACAAAATGCTAATCGTCTCTGCGGATTTCCTGAGACGCTGGCCCTGGAAACGATTGGCGTCAATCCTTAGCCATGAAAACATCTCGTAAAATTTTTTTATATTATGTAAAACGATGAGAAATGGAGCGCAAAATGGCTATTACCTTTTCACGAACCCCTGATGGGGATATTGTGAGTGATCATCATTTAATTGCTCAGGTACTCGGCGAGGCCTTGCCGTACATCAATTTTTTAAAAGGCAAGACGCTCGTGATAAAATTGGGTGGGAGCACGCTTGAGAATCAGCAGGCGGTGCTGCAAGATATCATCTGGCTGCGTGCGTTGGGGATATATCCTGTGCTGGTGCATGGTGGTGGCCCATATATCAATGCCTGGCTCCAAAAGCTTAACCTGCCATCGCGTTTTGAAAACGGCCTGCGTGTGACCGACGCACCAACGCTTGAGGTGGTCCGTATGGTATTATTGGGGCAGGTCAATCAGGGGCTGGTCTTGATGGCTTCGCAGTTGGGGGGGCGCGCGTGCGGCTTATCTGGGACAGATGGTGGTATGGTCCAGGCGCATATTGCGAACGAACGCCTGGGTTTTGTGGGTGAAATTGACTCCGTCGATACCACGCCTATTCAGTCGCTATTGGCTGATGAGTATATCCCGATCATTGCGCCGTTAGGCGAGGGACCCAGGGGAAGCTGTTTGAATATCAATGCTGACCTGGTGGCGGCCCATATCGCGGGTGCGCTCAATGCCGAAAAGCTGATCTTCTTGAGCAATGTCGTTGGTATTTATGGCGCTGATGGCTCGTTGATTTCCGAGTTGACGGAAGCGGAGGCAAAACGCTTGATAGGTGAAGGGGTGATTCGTGGTGGCATGATCCCCAAAGTGTCGGCCTGCCTCGATGCCCTGGCCGCTGTCTCACGCGTGCATGTCGTAGATGGTCGCGAAGATCACGCGTTGTTGCGGGAATTGTTCACCGATCAAGGTGCTGGTACGATGATTATTCGTTAAACGCGTCGTTCGCCTGTCCAAGAGGTTGCTTTCACATTGGTCGAGCAATATGCCCAGCATATTGCTCATCTAAATGTTCAGGAACGAAAAGAGAGGGATGAGTGGTATCTTTATGAAGAAGCGTGTTGAGCGGTTGCGTGGTATGCACGATCAACTACCCGATGCTTATGTGCAGCAGCGTTGGGTCATTGATTACCTTGGGGCTTTTCTGCAACGCGCCGGGTATGTCCATGTGGATGCACCAATTCTGGAACAGAGTGATCTTTTCCATGCCAGCTTTGGGCAGGAGTTGTGGCAGAATCTGTATGCTTTTCGTTTACACCATCGTGACCTGTGTCTGCGCCCCGAATATACCGCTTCTATCTGCCGTCTCTACCTGGAACAATATCAACATCAAGCGTTGCCGTTGCGATTTCAGTATGCCGGACCTATTTTTCGCTACGAGGCTCCTGGTCGGGGTCGCTACCGGCAGCATACGGACCTGGGTATCGAGCTATTTGGCGGTCAAACGCCCCTCGCCGATGCCGAAATTGTGCAGTTGGCGTGCGATATGTTGTGCGAAGTCCACATCCCCAATTTTCGCCTAGAACTGGGTCACATCGGCGTTGCCAGCGGTTTTATCAACCGTTTGCACCTGGACGATCATGCCGCACGTCTGCTCTTGAGTCTGATGGAGCAAATTAGTCGTTCTGAAGAGGGTGAGCGGGCGGCACAGGCGCGCTTAGAAGCCCTGTATCCATCCGCCCAAACGCCAGGTGAGCAGGTCGAGAACGATGTGCGTAACGCTTCGGGCGTAGATGCGCGCTATATTACCTCGCTACTAAGTGGCATCAGTATCGCCTTCGCGGATGACGATAGCCGCAAAGAGATTGTCGAGCGCTTCTTGTGGAAGATGGGGCGCAACGAACAGCGGCGTCAACTTATGAACGCGCTGCAATTTTTGAAGGAACTGCATGCCGTTTCAGGCACGCCACCGACCGTCTTCGAGCAATTACAAGACGTGTTGGATCGCTATGGGCTGGATGCCACGCCACTCAGCGAGCTACAGCAACTGGTGGCAATGATGGAGCAGTGTGGCGTTGAGCGTGAGCAGATCGTGCTCAATCTGGCATTGGGGCGTGGCGTCAGTTATTATACCGGACTCGTGTTTGAAATTCATGCGCAGGACGTTGATGGCTTCGATATGCAGCTTTGCGGTGGTGGACGGTACGACCGGCTGGTGCGAGCGGTTGGTGGCGCGCACGATTTGAGCGCCTGTGGCTTTGCCTTTGGTGTTGAGCGTTTGCTCGCGCTCGTGCCCGCGACCGAACTGCCCAGCGTGCCAGCGACCCAGGCGCTAGTTGTGCCTGTGGCTTCCGAGAATGCTCCCTATGCCTTTCAAGTTGCGCGTGCGGTACGCGCGGGTGGTGTCGAGGTGGAGGTTGATGTCACCGGGCATGGTGTTGGTTCGGGGTTGCGATTGGCGGCGCGTCGACATATGCACCATGCCTTGATTGTCGGTGAGGATGAGCAACGCGCCGAGGCGGTCATGCTCCGTGACCTGGAAGCGGGAAGTGAGCAGAGGGTAGCCTTGAGCGAGCTTGGGGATCGATTGCTGAAGAAGGAGTCGTGCCTGTGAGTACAACGGGGAGTGTGCGCCTGGCTTTGCCGGGAAAGGGAGCGTTAGAGTCCGCCACCATGTCTTTTTTGGCGGAATGTGGCATGAAGGTGAGCCGTAGCAACCCGCGTCAATATCTGGCCCAGATGAAGAGTATGCCCGAACTGGAAATCGTGTTCCAGCGTGCAACCGATGTGCCTGCACTGGTGCAAAGTGGGGATGCCGCGCTGGGTATTACCGGCTACGATATTCTGGCCGAACATCGTGGCTACGGCGATGAGGAAGCAGAGGAAGAGGATCACGATGAAAACCTGATGGTGTTGGAGCGTGATCTCGGCTATGGAAATTGTCGGCTGGTGATCGCGGTGCCTGAAACCTGGATTGATGTCAGCAATTGTGCCGACCTCTGGCATCTTTCAGGTTACTATCGGGAGCACAAGGGGCGTGGACTGCGCATTGCCACGAAATATCCTATTTTAACCACGCAGTTTTTGCGCCGCCATAACATCACGCACTGCAAAATCTTCTCGCCTCATGGTGCGCTAGAGGCCGCACCACTCACCGATACCGCCGATCTTATCGTTGACCTGACGGAGACGGGCACGACATTGCGTGAAAACCATTTGAAGTTGCTACCCGATGGCGTGGTTTTGCGTTCTCAATCGTGCTTGATCGCGAATGCGCGCCTGTTGCAGCAACAGCCTACGGCGCTACGTGTGACCGAAACGATGCTGGAATTAATTGAGGCGCGTGTGCGTGCTCGCAACAAGGCCATGCTGACCGCCGAAGTGCACGCGGGGAACTACGAAGAGATGCAAGCGCTATGCGTGCGTATGAATCAGTGCCTGCATGCTATCGCTGCTGGTGTGGAGTTTCGTGTGGTCACATCGGAGGTGTCCGGTACCGTTGAGCCTGGCTGGTACACCCTGTCGGGCGTGGTCAACATCGGTGCGTCCGCGCCGGAACTGCTGGAAATCGTGGCTGTGCTGCGTAGCTCCGGCGCTGCTCGCATGAATGTGGTGCCGCTGACCTACCGTTTCGCCGAGGCATCGGTCAACGTCAAGGCATTACGTGAACGTTTGAAGAGGTTGTCGTGAGTAAGGTTGTTGTTTTTGCGTTAGATTTTGAGCGGCCATCGTTACCTGTGGAGCAGTTGTGCGCCACGTTTGCGCAGGTCCAGGCGCAGGGCTATACGTTGGGCGTGGCTACGAGCTGGCCCAGGCAAACAGCCATTGAGGCGCTGAAAAATTCTGGGTTGTACCCGTATGTTGATGAGCGGCGTCTGAGTACGCATGACGACGTGGCACAGGCCGAAGCACAATTGCGGTTGCAAGGTGATACCAGCGCGCTTGTTAAGACGCGTCCGTACCAATTTTTGCGCGCCGCTGATCCTGGCTATCAACCTGGGGACGCTTTGCCCGCGCGTGGCAGTTTTGTTGTTGTGGGTGATACGACCAGCGACGTTGTCAGTGCGCACGCGGCCAATGCTCTGGTGATCGCTGTACGGGCGGGTGAGAGTACGCTGGAGGCGCAAATGTTGTTGGAGCAGAATCATCCCGACGTGCTGATCGATGATCTCACCAACGTTGCCGACACGCTCGCCTGGCTTGATGATCTGGAAACCATCCAAAAGCTGCAATTTACGCAACGTGACCTGGCGGAATTGTCGCTCCAGCGCTGGTTTGTGCTGCATATGCACCTGGCTACCGAGCAGGTAATGCTGACACCCAAGCCCGTCTCATTGAATTCATTCAATGGGTTCTATCGCGCCAATGGCGAGGAGTATTTCTTCAAGACACATGTCGAGGAACAGGGCATACTCGAAGAGTACTACCATGCTGAAATGCTCGCTGAGGCTGGTTATAATGTGGTCAGACCATTGCGTATCCTGCATGAAAAGGGCCAGCAGATGGTAACGTACCCGGTGGTGCGCTGGCCCGTGATGTTCGATCTGATGCGCGAGGTGGAGACTGGCAATAGCGAGCATGCCACGTTGGAAACACTGGTAAGTGCCGAAAGAAACGAGGATGAGCGCTTGTTGCGTATGTATGCTGGCACGTTGGCCTTCAGCAGCGCTCAAGAGCACGCGCAGGCTCCCATCCATCAGCTCTTTTGGCATCGCTTGACTGGCGGTCGTCTGCAACATTTTTATGCCAACCAGCCGGTGGTCTTGCCCGCGCGCGAGGGACAGCCAGGAGATAGCACGTCGCTTACTTTTGAGGATCTGTTGCGTTATCGTTGGCGCATCAATGGTGAGCCGGTGGATGGTGACCAACAAACGTTGGGCGCGCTGATTGAGCGGGCTAAAATCGTGCTCGACCCGCAACGCGAGGCGGCGACGATTATTGGACACGGCGATGCCCATTTTGGTAATGTCTTTTTAGAAGGTCAGGAGAATCAGCGGCGCTATCTCTACTTCGATCCAGCGTTTGCCGGTCGCCACGCGGCCATTCTCGACATCGTCAAACCATTTTTTCACAACGTGTTTGCCACCTGGATGTATTTCGCGGAGGCCGTGGCGCAGGATTTGCATATAGCCGTGACCTTGCGTGGGGAGACGGTCGAGATTGAGCACGATTATGTTTTAACGCCCGTGCGGCAGGCGCTGCTTGATACCAAGGTTACGCACCTGCTGAAGCCACTGCTTGCGCTGCTGCGCGAACAACGGGATCTGCTGGTGGATTGGCAAGAGATAATGCAGATGGCGTTGATGTGCTGTCCGCTGCTCACGCTGAACTTGTTGGATACGCGTCGCCTACCGACGAGCGTTTGCTGGCTGGGCCTGTCTCAGGTCATGCAAATGGGCAATTATCGTCTCATGGAAGGGTTGAATGCATGATAGCGATTATTGATTATGGGGCGGGGAATATTCATAGTATCGCCAAGGCATTGGAACATGTGGGAGCTACGATACAGGTAACGGATGATCCCGTGGTTGTCGCCCAATCTCAAGCTGTCGTGCTGCCAGGGGTTGGCTCCGGTGGAGCAGCCATGGCGCGAATGACCGAGAGGGGCCTGGCGTCTGCGATACGCGAAGCGACGGAGCAAGGCAAGCCGTTTTTAGGGATTTGCCTTGGCATGCAATTGCTGGCGGATCGGCATGCCGAAGGGGCGGTGGATGGCCTGAAGCTGTTTCGCGGCGAGGTACGGCGCATTCCCAGCGGCCCAAAGATCCCGCATATGGGCTGGAACCAGGTGCAAGCAGTGCAGCCGGGCGCGCCAATTTTCGCCGGTATTCCTGATGATGCGTATTTTTATTTTGCGCATTCGTACTATGTAGAGCCGCAGGATCAGCGCGGGGTGGCAGCCGTCACCGAATATGGAACGCCATATTGTAGCGTGATCGCGACCGAGCGTGTATGGGGTACGCAATTTCACCCTGAAAAAAGTGGTGCTGCTGGTCTACAACTACTCGAAAATTTTGTGAGGTGGGTAAAGGGATGATCATTCTTCCCGCTATTGATATTAAGGACGGTCATTGTGTGCGGCTGTACCAGGGCGATTACGCGCAATTGACGCGCTATGGCGATGATCCGGTGGAGGTTGCTTTGCGCTGGCAAGGTGCCGGTGCCAGTTGGCTGCACGTGGTGGACCTCGACGGGGCCATCCAGGGTGCTCCCGTCAACCTGGATATTGTTCGACGCATGCGCACGGCGACCCATCTGCATATCGAGATTGGCGGCGGTATGCGTTCATTGGAACATATCGAACGTGTCCTGGATGTGGGCGTTGATCGGGTGATTCTTGGTACAATAGCGATTACGAATCTGGCATTATTACAAGAGGCTCTGGCGCGCTGGGGAGAGAAAATCGTCGTTGGCATTGATGCGCGTGATGGCTGGGTGGCTATCTCTGGCTGGTTGGAAACCTCGCGCATACAAGCGGCTGACCTGGCTATTCAACTGAGTGCGCTGGGTGTGAAACGCTTCGTCTACACCGATATTTCGCGCGATGGCGCGATGAATGGACCCAATTTTGAGTCGCTGGCTGAGATGTGCCTGGCGACCACCAGCGCGATCATCGGTTCGGGCGGTGCGCGTTCCCTGGCCGATTTGCAGGCATTGGCGGCTCTGGGCGTTGAAGGTGCCATTGTGGGCAAGGCCTTGTACACTGGTGATATGGATTTAGCGACGGTCATACAGGCGGTCGAAAGAAAGTAAGGAAGGAAGCATGCTGACGAAGCGTATTATTCCGTGCCTGGACGTTGCGGATGGACGCGTGGTCAAGGGCGTCAACTTCGTGAATTTACGCGATGCTGGCGATCCTGTTGAACTGGCGGCGTTTTACGATCAAGAGGGGGCCGACGAGGTCGTTTTTCTCGATATCAAAGCGTCGTACGAAAATCGCGCCACCATCCTCGATGTCGTTCGCCGCACGGCTGAGCAGGTCTTTATTCCAATTACCGTTGGTGGTGGCATTCGCACCGTGGAAGATATTCGCACCACGCTGGGGGCTGGTGCGGACAAGACCTCGCTGAATACGTCGGCGGTTTTGCATCCAGGCTTGATTACGGCCGGTTCTGAGCAGTTTGGGGCACAGTGCATTGTGTTGGCAATCGATGCGCGTGCCAATGCCGACATGCCCAGCGGCTACGAAATTTTTGTGCATGGGGGTCGTACGGCAACGGGGCTTGACGCGGTCGAATGGGCGGAGCGCGGCGTGGCGCTGGGTGCGGGCGAAATTCTACTGACCAGCATGGACCGTGATGGTACGAAGCAGGGCTACGACCTTACGTTGACGGCCAAAATCGCCAATGCCGTGACCGTGCCGGTGATTGCTTCGGGGGGCGTTGGTACACTTGAGCATTTTTACACGGGCCTGACGCTTGGCGGCGCTGATGCGGTGCTGGCTGCTTCGATCTTTCACTTTGGCGAGTATCGTGTCCGTGATGTGAAGCAATATCTGAGTGAGAAGGGTGTCGTTGTGCGTCCCTGGCCTGCCCAGGCAGTAGACACGCAGGAGGTGTGATGTGATGCAAGCAACGGGGTTGCAATTTGATCGGCAGGGGCTTATGCCTGCGGTGATCGTAGACGACGCTTCTGGTGAGGTGCTTATGATGGCTTTCATGAACCAGGAAGCGTTTCAGCTTACGTTGGAGCAGGGCTACACCCACTTTTTTAGTCGTTCGCGCAATGCCATCTGGCGCAAGGGTGAGCAATCGGGCAATGTGCAGGAAGTCAAAGGCATTTTTGTGAATTGTGAGGAGAATAGTCTGTTAATACGCGTCGTGCAGCACGGGGACGCGGCCTGCCACGAAGGGTATCGTAGCTGTTACTATCGCCGCCTCATGCCCGATGGTTCGTATCAAACAGTGGCAGAGCGTATCTTCGATCCCGCGACAGTCTATCAGCAAGCTCACTCGGTACCTTCACAGAGTATACCAGCGGTATCCCAGGAGCTTGAGTCTCAACTGGAAGAGGATTTGCGCACGCTGTATGACGTGTATACATATTTGCGCGAGAACGATCTGAGCGAGCAGTCCAATACCTCGCGTTTGCTTCAGGAGCGCGATCAAAGTTACCTGGGATCGCGCCTGGCTGATGAGTTGCAAGAACTGGCCGATGTGCAGAGCGGCATCCACATGCACACGGGGCGACAGGCGGATACGGCGCTAGAGGGCAGCCAGGTCAGTTACTGGTTGTTTGTGCTGGCAACTTCGCTCAATATTTCCTACGAGGTATTTGCCCCACACGCCGCGCTGTTGGAGGGCTACCAGGCGCATTACGACGAAACCGGCATTATCGAGCTGCGCCAGGAATGCGGCACCTTTGTTGCTAGCGAAGAGCAAGCGGAGGTCATACGCGGGTTGCGCCTGGGTTTTGCCTGCGTGGGTTGGGCCTGTGCCAGCGCCGAAGTGAGTCCGCTTGCCCCGGCCGAATTTGATATAGCGCAGATGCGTCGCAGGGGGCTGGTGGAGTAGCGGCTTCGTCGTAGGTGTTTATGCAGATGTGGAATATGGATACCTGGGTCTTGCGCTCGACTGGACAATTGCCTTCTACTGAAGCTGTCATTGAGTATATTTGTCAGCAGCTTGGGGTTTTCCCTACAAGTGAGCAAGTACACAAAGCAGCACATATGCGCTTTGTGTTTACACAACAAGTTCTGGTTCCCGCCATGGCACGCTTGACACGTTGAAACTGCTCAAGTCAGAGGGTGATAAGGTAGGGCTGATTACCGATTGCGCCTCTGAAGTACCAGTAATCTGGCCTACGACGCCACTCGCCGCACTGACTGATCGATGTGTCTATTTTCTCTTGCTCGGTTGGCCTAAAAAAACCTGATCCACGTATTTTTATGCGCGCCTGCGAACGTTTGGAGGTTGAGTCACGGGAATGTCTCTTTATGGGGCGATGGTGGCAGCAATGAGTTGGTTGGTGCCAGTGCTGTTGGCATGCATCCAGTATTGATCCGTGTACCGTTTCTTAGAGGTCAGATACGTGTTTAGTACTTTGAGCATAATAAAGAGGACAGGTATCCGTTAAGATACCTGTCCTCTGCTTTTTCTTAGCCTTAGCGGAGATGGTCTTAGCGATACCATCTCCGGCGGTCATCTCGGTCATCCCAACCATGACCGTAGTGACCATGATGGTAGCGATACCAACGCTGCCAATAATACCGGCCACCTTCACGATTCTGGCCATCTTCATGACCCCAGCCATGACCATAGCCGCCCGTGACCTGTTCCAGATCTTGTTCGCTGAGTTCTTCTACCACTAGCTCCTCCGTAAGAGCGGGAGTAACAGTAGTAGATTTGTGGAAGAGATTTTTCATTGTTTTAGATCCTTTCTCGATTGTAGGTGATACGTTTCATTTTTTTTAATATTTTTAGTGTGTTTATTGTTGGAAAAGCGAACCCTGATCCATTTGACATCCGTAGACGAAGCAATCTGTTTCATCCAGGAATATTGCTCAAAAAATGCACTCCTGTGGTAAAACACGGCATCTTCAAGCGTCTGTATCCAATGGTATTGAACATGCTGTAAGTGAAAGTCACTTGCAATATGTTCTGTTTCTATTATACTGTGAGGACCAAATAATGCGATTCTATATCACTTTGAGTTCCTTGCAACAAAAACAAACTGATACACAATCGATAATAAGGTAAAAACTGCATAGATATGCTACGATAGGAACTATCTGTTTTATAGAGGAGTCATTTGTATGAGCATTGATACAGCCTTTACTAGCTTCCCAGTCCTGACCACAAAGCGCTTGCTCTTGCGACAAATCCACCCGAACGATGCAGAAGCGTTCTTTGCGATCCTTTCTGATCGGGAAGTCACGCAATTTTATGGGCACGAGCCTCATCAATCTCTCGACGAGACGCAGAAGTTGATCGAGCGAATACAAACGGATTACGCCTGTCGGGAGGCTATCCGCTGGGGAATCGCGCTTCATGATGAAGATCGACTGATTGGCTCGTGCAGCTTTCACAGATTTGACGTGGGTTTTCGCCGTGTCGAAACAGGCTATGAACTCAATCGTGCTTATTGGGGAAAAGGCATAATGAGTGAGGCGATGTCTGCCATCCTGACCTATGGTTTTGCCGAAATGGGGTTGCATCGTGTTGAGGCGATCATTGATATCGTGAACGAGCGCTCCAAGGGCCTGTTGCTCAAGCTCGGCTTCACCTACGAGGGAAACCTGCGCCAGCGCTACTACTTCCGTGATTGTTTCGAGGACGAATACTATTTTGGATTGCTCAGGGATGAATGGCATGGCGTCGTATGAAGTTTGGCATAATGCGTGCTTGTCATCAAGGGTGTATTTGCCTACTCGCGTGTCTTTTCCAATAACGTTTCACTTTTATACACCGCTTGCTCTGGCATGTGTCGTTCTAGCCAGATGAAGGCGAATGTTGCAACCAGGGCCATGCCTGCCACTGTGCCCCACAGATAGAGCGGTCCCAGACTCAGCAGTTGGGTAAAAAAGGCGGGGGCAATGGCGCTACCCCCGCCCCAGGCAACCAATTGATAAGCGGCGATGTAACGACTGCGCTGGTGCTGTGAGCCAAATTCTGCCACGAATGCGTTGATGGTTGGGGTGTAAAATAGTTCGCCACAACTATAAAAGGCGATGACGAGAAAGACGAAAGGTATTAATAGCCAGAAAGGTATTGCGAGAGCCAGTGCATAGAGCATAGCCGATGCGAACCAGATGAGACCCGCTAGCATTACGATGCGTGTACGCCGGTACGGCCTGGTTAGTGCTACCGCGAGTGGTTGTAATATGACCAGGAGTACGGTACTTATCGTGAATGATGCTCCAACCGTCCATACGGACAGGTGCAGCGTTTCGACAAGGTAGATTGGTAAAATATCGATGATCACGATGGCGCATAAGATAAAAACAATACTGCACAGCAAGACGCCAATATAGGTGCGATCTTGTAGTAGAGCGCGATACCCCGTGGCGTTTGACGATGGGCTATGCATCGTCTGGTGACGTGTGTCGTGCAAGCCGATGAGGAGGAGGGCGGCGATGACGAAACTGGCCGCGTTGGCTGCGATCAGCACGTGATAGCCTAGATTTCCGCCGATGGTTACAATCAGTCCCGCAAGCAATCCCGCCAGGGCAATGCCCGCGTTTTGTGCAGAGGCCATCAAACCATACCAGCTATCGCGTTGGCCTTTCGCTGATAGATCAGCAATAAAAGTGGGGAAGGCTACCCAGAACATGCGTGTGCCACCTGTCACGAGAAGTGCCATGATGAATAAGATGGGAAACGAATGCACGAAGAGATAGCCGATGAACCCCAGACCTTGGAGTAGCAAGCTGAGGGTCAGTGTTTTGAGCGTCCCAATGCGATTGGTAAGCGTACCCGTGATGGGCGAGACGGGCAAGCTGACGAGGGTTGCGCTGGTTAATCCCAGGCCAATGAGCGTGATGGGTAAGCCGCCAACCATGTGAAAATAGAGCAGTGAAAAGGGTATGTATAGACCCGAACCAAGCGAATTGATGAATAGCGAGGCGATAATTCGTATGCTTCCTGGCGTCTGTAGTAGGCCACGGCGCGTCAATGACATGAGGGAATAATCCTTTATAAGCGTTTGGAGTTTATTGCTATTGTTGGCGCAAATGGTTGGGTATATAGAATATGATATACATGGAATGCCCACGGGGTCAAGTGTGGTTCATTCCATGCAAGCTAAAACTGCATCTGCTGTGAAAACTGCATTTGCTTACCTCATAAACATGGCGGCCTGGGGAAGCGTATCAAAGGGGTCCCAGAAGGTCAAAAATGTTCGTTCCACTCCTAATTGTTCCCAGGCGGTTAGCCTTGCGGCGATGTTTTCAGGCCAATCCCACACGTATGCGGACAAGGTAATGGCGCGTTGGGCAGCGGTGATTTCCTGGCGCGCAAAGTTGATAATTACATCGTCGGCGTACACGTTGATTTCGTCGGCATACTCCACGGCGCTACGAATGACACGGCACGAACGGCCCGCGCCGACGATGATCCATGGTGGTGTGGGAGGTGCAGGCGTCGAGGCGGCATTGGCTAGATGCAATTGCTCGCCTTCGAAGGTCACAAATTCGCCAGTCCAGATGCGCCGGAGCACCGGGCAAATGTACGCCCCAGGCGTGTGCCTCCTCAAAGAAGTCACCGGCACCGATGCCAAGCTCAAACCGTCCTGCGCTGGCGATGGATAGCATGGTGGTCTCTTTTGCCAGCACGCCTGGCAGGTAGTTCATGCGGTCGATGACCATAGGCACCAGGTGAATGCGCGAAGTGACCATTGCCAGTGCTCCATAGAGCGACCAACCGCAGAGATAAGGCCATTCTAGCTTTTGCGTATGGTAGTGGTCAAGGAAGCTGATGGCATCGAAGCCGAGCTTTTCGGCAGTTTGTGTGGCTGCCAGTATGGTATTCCAGTTGCCAGTAGGCCCAAGATTAGCGGCAATGCGCATAGATTATCCCTCCTGAAGTATCCTATGAGTGGCATCGTATATTTTTGTCTGCGGATGGAATACTTTTGAGGAGAGTATAGCATACGGTAGACGGGTTTATATATGGTTTATCTCTTCGGTTTTTGAGCGGCAAGAGAGATAAATTTTTGTCCATTGCTGTCTAATAGGGATCATATAAATGCAAGCTCTTTGGTGTCAAATTTAGTGTCAAAATACTGCTTCTTTAAGCGCTAAAAAGCCTCTGGATGTAAATCCTAACATTATCATGGCGAAAGTCCAACAAATATCCTGGCGGGTAAGCTATTCTGCACAGCTTGTTCACCAGGATAATTGTTGTAAAAGTGGCCAGTTTAATGTTGGGATTTACACTCTGGATGACTTTTCAATCAGATGTTTTCCTGTTCCAAGGATGAACATTATATGCTATACTTCGAGCAGCGAAGAGGAGAGGAGATCGTAAATATGCCAACCATCGAAGAACGATTAAAGATGCTTGAACAAGAACACACTGATTTTAAAAAGACCGTTGAACAAGAACATGCTGAACTCAAGAAAACCATTGAACTTCAAACTATTGCAATAGGGGCATTAGTCAATAAAACACAGCTAGAGAAATTGAACGAGAAATATGATAAGATATTTGAGGCCCTTATCACACACGACCATCTTACAAACGCGCAACTTGCCGAACTGAGAGAACACCAACTCGAAGAAGGCGGGAAAATTGTCGGGCTACAAACTGAGATGCGCCAGCGCTTAGATGGCGTCGATACCCGGCTGGATGGGATGGATAAGCGCTTAGATGGCGTTGATAAACGGTTTGATGGCGTTGATAAACGGTTTGACGCCCAGGATGAAAAGCTCAATCTGATTTTAGAACGCTTACCCAAGCAATAAGCATTGCTGCTCGTCTCCCACCTTCGCAATCATAACCATTAGTGTGACAAGCTAGACCACATAAAAAGCCCCTGGATGATGAATGATCTAGGGGCTTTTTCTTGCTCTTTCG
>DATAYF010000228.1:0-11434 GCA_036272735.1 Ktedonobacteraceae bacterium | reverse complement strand
GTTGAAAGAAAAGCTGTCTGCAAGTTATATCCATTCTATAAATGATGTGCTGCATGGTGGGTTAAAAGCTGCGGTGAAGGGGCGTTACATCCCATACCATCCTGCGGATACTATCTCGCTTCCGGCTCCTGAGGCAGAGAGAGAGGCAGTGTTTCTCACACTAGAGCAGGCACAAAACCTCTTAGTCGTTGCGCATGGACATCGACGAGAGGCCTTTATTGCGCTTGCACTCACTACGGGTATGCGTCATGGTGAGCTTGCAGCCTTACGGTGGGATGATATCCACTTTGATACAGCAACCATTTCTATTCGCCGTACGTTGAGCCGAAGGCAAGGGGGATTCTATGAAAATGATCCAAAGACAAAAACAAGTGAACGGATTGTACCGCTTGTCCCTGCATTGTATGCTATTTTGAATACGCATCGTGCGCGTCAAAACGAAGCTCGTGTAAAGGCTGGGCCTGCGTGGAAGAATCTCAACTTAGTTTTTTGTAATCGATCCGGAGGCTTTTTGCACGATGGCCCTACCAGAGAAGCATTTTATAAGTTACTGGATACGTCTGGTATTCCTCGTATGCATATCCACGATTTGAGGCGCTCATCCTCAACACTTCTACGACTTCTAGGAGTAGATGTGAAAGTCGTGCAAGAGATACTCGGGCATAGTCATATCGACACAACAGCAAACATTTATTCGCATGTACTTCCTGCGATGCAGAGGGACGCGGCTGAGCGTATGAATACGCTGTTTCAACGGCCAGAATAGTCCATATACTGTCAAATAAACTGTCATAACCATCCTTTAAAACGGAATGACAGGGATGAATTAGCGGCTAGAGCGGGTTTATCCAGAGTAAGAAATGAAAGGTGGGTGCAGGTTGATAGCCTGCACCATCGCTCGCCAATTCGCACTACTACGCTCACCACACATGCTACGATAATTACGTCGGTGATTCACCCTCTTTCACAACTAGTCAAGGCTTCGATCTGATGTGGGATCATGAGTCGGATAAACTCATCGTTCTCGAACAAGAGCCGATGGGCTACCTCTGATATCGAGGCGAATATTTGAGGCCGCCTCATACAAGATCCGTCAGATGCATGTTCTTCAAGGAGGAAAAATCATAACCGCATGAGCTTCCCGAATCCTCATCGCCATTATCGGCTTTTTGGGTATTGTCATGTTATCTGCCTCGTTTGCTATTAATCCAGGCCCACCTCCAGGAATCACGAATTCCCAGCTTATAACATGGGGGATACAGCATGAGACTTTGATCCAGGCTGGTGCCTGGCTCCAAATTGTTGGCTCATTCCTGCAAGTTGTTCTGACCCTGGGCATCCTGTACATCACCGATGCAATCAAACGTTTCAGAGGGGTTATTGTGGCTTCAGCAGTCGTTTTGATTATGGGCGTCAGTTTGGTCGAGTCTTCCTTCTATCTTGACGCCATTGCTAACGGTGTGAGTGGCGATCTGCAAGGCCTCCATGAAAGTCTCAACCTCATCCTTTCCATACAGCATGCTTATAGCATTATCCCTGCTCCCGTCTTTGACGCTGGCCTTGGAATCGTCTTCCTTACTTCGATGCTTGGAAGAAACATTTTTGGTCGTATTCTGGGTTACCTGGATATCGCTTTTGGAGTCGTCATACTGATACTCGGCTTCATCGGTACTTTTACCCCCTTACAGCAAACTATTGACAGCACGTTCATGGCCCAACAAGTCTGGCTCATTGCCGTTACCGTTGCCATCGCTATCAGCGCTCGCGACGTTGCGAACAGCCCGGCAGTTGGTCGGCCCAACATTATCTCTATTATCGAGTAGAGCCTCTGCTCTCTTACTTGCTTTCTCCACAAATTTTGTATACTATGCCCTAACAAACGTTTGTTAGCCTGGCTATCATGGACGTGGGTGAGCAAGCGTGGTGTATAGTAGGTGTTAGTATCGTGTAGGACGAACCACGAAAGGTAGGCTGTGAGTTATGTCAAATACCCTTGAGTATACTTCTAAATTGCGTATGCGCTTGAGCGCTAGTGATGCTCATTACGGTGGGCAGTTGGTCAATGGGGCGCATTTGCTGGCGCTGTTTGGTGATATCGCGACCGAACTGGCTATTCTGTGCGATGGCGATGAAGGCTTGTTGGCGGGCTATGAGCGCATCGAATTTCTCGCGCCGCTCTACGCCGGTGATTTTGTGGAGGTACGTGGGCGTATCACCAACATTGGCCGTAGCTCACGTCGTATCGAATTCGAGGCGTGGAAGGTGATTACCGCCCGGCGCGACATCAGCGCCTCCGCTGCTGATGTGCTTTCGCAACCACAGTTGGTCGGTCGTGCCGTGGGAACGACGGTCGTCAAAGCTGAGATGCAGCGGAAAGGCCGCAATCTGTAGTCGAGTTGACAATGCATATATAGTGCAATTTATAGCTTTTTGCTCTTTTCGTATCCCCTTCCTATGTTGCTCACGTATACTACATGTATAGATTATGCTTATATTGAGAGATGCGGCATCAGTATGGATAAAGCAAACATAGCAGACATACAGGAGGCATTGAAGCAGGCGGGACTTGCGCGCGTGCTCAAAGATATCGCGGCAATATCGCAGCCCGCGATCCGCCTCTATCCACACGTGCTGGACGAAGCGAGCATAGCTGTGGGCACTTCCAAATTTGGAGGCGCGCCGGATCTGCCTCCCGACATTGCCTGGCCTACGTGGCATGGGCTACCACAATCGTTCATTGCCCAAATCCGTCTCGATGACGCATGTGACTACGATGTCGCGCATCTCCTTCCGCGTAATGGGATGCTCTGGTTTTTTTACGATGCGAAGCAGGAGACCTATGGCGATGATCCAGCCGACCATGGTGGCTGGTCCGTGTTCTTTCGTGGGGGCCATCCCGCATCGTTGCGGCGTGCATCGATCCCCACAGCCTTGCCTAAGAACAGTCTCTTTGCCGCCTGTGCTGCGACATTTGCTGTGGAATGGACGCTTACCCAAATGCCCCAGCTTGAAATTGCGCAGTTCGATTGGAGCGACGAGGAGCAGCATCGCTACGAGCAAGTGCTTGCCGCCGTGCCGGATGCCGCTGATCGTGCACTGTCACGCCATCATCTGCTTGGTTTCCCCGATACCATCCAGGACGACATGCGTGAACAATGCCAGCTTATCTCCAACGGTGTCACCGCTGACGATGACCCCCGCGCTCAGACCCTGGCTCGTGGCGCACAGGATTGGCAGCTTTTGTTGCAAATTGACACTGACGAGCACATTGGTATGCGCTGGGCGAGTAGTGGCATGCTCTACTACTGGCTCAAGCAGGCTGATCTGAAAGACCGCCGTTTTGAGCAGAGCTGGTTGGTGTTGCAATCCGAGTAAAGGGCAGTAAGCTAAGGGCAATAATGACAAGGAGGACGTGATAGGATGTTCAAATCACTTTCGATAGTAGGCATCATGGCCGTTTTATTGTTATCGCTCATCTCGTGCGGTTCCGTGAGTATTTCCTATTCCCCTTCTGGGGATAGCTCTTCCTCGCAAAGTGGTACAAATGGTGCAGTTTCTACTTCTACGAAGTTGGGCACACGCACGAAAACGTCGGGGTGCCAGGCTAGTGGAGGTTTGCAAGATAAAACCTGCACGCCTGGCGCGATCTTCCCCAACGCGACGAAAGCGCAAATTTGCACATCAGGCTATTCCAGTTCTGTGCGCAACGTGCCCTATAGCGAAAAGCAACAGGTGTATGCTGAATACGGCATTTTCCATCATTCATCTGGACAATACGAGGTTGATCACTTAATCAGCCTGGAACTGGGTGGCTCCAACGACATTTCCAATCTCTGGCCCGAAGCGGCCTATCCCAAGCCAGGCTTTCATCAGAAAGATTCGGTTGAAAATTACCTGCACGACCAGATGTGTAGCGGGGCCATCTCGTTGAAGGATGCACAAAACGAAATTGCTACCAACTGGCTAGGCGTGTACAATCACATGCCCTCTTCTCAATACTAAAAATCACTAATGTGAGTGGGAATGCAGGGCGATGGCCGCATTCCCACCCATACTTTATAAGCGCCGGAGGCGCGGGGCTTTACGCTAAAAGCATCCAGTCATCCTCTGCATCCTTTGTCGTCCTGGCGAAGATGACATCATGTAAATGGGGCGCTCTTTTTACGAGGCGGCGGCGTGCGTGCGAACGAATACGCATGTGCAAAATCATTCCGCCAATAATTAAAGCACTGCTGAGTAGTATCATCAGCATGAATGGAGCCATGGTGCCCTTCCTTTGCTTTGGGTACCCTACCCAATAGTCTCTAGTTTCAATCTTTTTTGCTATCCAATAAATAAGACGTAGTTCATTCCTAAAAATAAAATACCATGACATATGATAAATTACTGTGAAATATTACCGCTGACATAATTTCGCAGAATTGTTGTGGCGTCACAAGCAATGCACGTGTTTTTTACGAGAAAAACATATAAACAAGTATTAATGGTTTAGCTAAACCATTAATACTTGTTTATATGTTTTGTCTGATTTTTTACAGGTGATTTGCCATACATAAAGGATTGTTAATGGTTTCCGGAAACCATTAACAATCCTTTATGTATCACAAAACAATTCTACGGCATGTCTACCCAGACCGCGCCTTTTTGGGAGCTTTCGACGGAACGGGTGATGAATTGCATGCCGCGCAAGCCATCGTAGACGGTGGGATAATCTCCCTGGCGCTTTTCGCCAGACTCAGCGCGGCGAATATCGGCAATCGCCAGGCTATAGATGTTGGCAAACGCTTCAAAGAAACCCTCGGGATGGCCCGCTGGCGTGCGCGTGGCTGCTTTGGCCGCGTCGCTCATGTAGGGGAGGCCCGTACGCAAGATCTGTTGCGGCTGCCCGGCCGGTTTGAAGATCAGCGTGTTGGGTTCCATCTGATGCCACTCCAGACCGGCCTTGGTACCATAGAGTCGGATGTTCAACTCGTTCTCTTCACCAACTGCAACTTGTGAGCAGGTGAGCAACCCCTTGGCCCCGTTTTCCAGGCGCAGCAGCATGTTGGCATCGTCATCGAGCAGACGCCCCTCGACGAAGGTGCTGAGATCGGCGCACAGCGCGCTGATCTTCAGCCCTGATACGAACTCTAGCAGGTGCTCGCCGTGCGTGCCAATATCGCCAACGCAGCCCGCGATACCGGACTTCGTTGGATCGGTGCGCCATGATGCTTGCTTGTTATCACCTTTTTCCTCGGCGGTCGCCAGCCAACCCTGGATATACTCCACGATCACCTTGCGGATCTCGCCCAGTTCGCCCTGCTGCACCATGTGGCGAGCCTGGCGCACGGTGGGATAACCGCTGTAGACGTGGGTGAGCGCGTAAACCAGGTTGCTCTGCTCGACCAGCCTGACCAGTTCCTGAGCCTCTTCCAGGTTGAAGGTCATCGGCTTGTCGGAGACAACGTGGATGCCCTGTTCCAGAAAAGCCTTTGCCACTGGGAAATGCATATGGTTGGGCGTGGTGATCATGACGAAATCGATGCCATCGGCACGGCTGGCCTCCGCCTTCGCCATCTCCACAAAATCGTTGTACGAACGATCCAGGTACCAGGCTTCGGCCGATGCCTGCGCCTTCTGCGGATCGCTGGACATTGCGCCCGCGACCACCTCGGCCTGCCCGTCCAGCTCGACTGCTATGTGGTGAACGGCACCAATGAACGAACCAATCCCACCGCCAACGATGCCCGCGCGCAATTTTCTGTTCGCTACGTCTCGGCTCATTGCTTCACCTCCTCTGTTTCTACTATTTGTCGATTCCCAGGATTTTACGATTGAGTTCATCGCTTGCCGCGCCGCCCGCGAAGTCGTCGAAGGCGTGCGTGGGTACATCGATGAGGTGGCTCTTAATGAACGGTGCGCCTTCGCGTGCACCCTGCTCCGAGTCCTTAATGCAGCACTCCCATTCAAGTACAGCCCAGCTTGCGAAGCCGATCTCCGTCAGTTTGGTGAAGACACGCTTGAAATCGACCTGTCCATCGCCCAGGCTACGGAAACGGCCCGGACGGTCCTTCCAATCTTGATAGCCGCTATAGACTCCAGACTTGGGCGAGACATTGAACTCGGCGTCCTTCACGTGGAAGCACTTGATGTAATCTTTGTAACAATCGATATAGCCGATGTAATCCAGGTGCTGTAACACAAAGTGGGATGGATCGTACAAAAGCTGCACACGTGGATGGTTGCCCGTGGCCGCCAGGAAACGCTCGAAGGTCACGCCATCGTGCAGGTCTTCTCCGGGATGAATCTCATAGGCCAGGTCTACGCCATACTCTTCTGCCACATTCAACACTGGCTGCCACAGCCTGGCAAGCTCTTTGAAACCAGCGTCCACCAATCCCTGTGGACGCTGAGGCCAGGGATACATCGTGTGCCAGAGCAGCGCGCCGGAGAAGGTGGGCAGCGCGTCGATGCCCAGGTTGCGCGAGGCTTTGATTGACCTGGTCATGCGGTCGATGGCCCAGGTGCGGCGTGCCTGTGGATTGCCCTGTAACTCTTTGGGGGCGAAGGCGTCAAACAGCGTATCGAAGGCGGGATGCACGGCGATCAGTTGCCCGTGCAGGTGCGTCGCAATCTCAGTAATTGCTAGCCCGTTGCATTGCCCCTTTAAGTCATCACAATATTGCTTCGATTCGGCTGCTTTGTCCAGGTCGATGAAACGCGCCTGGTCGGATGGGATCTGCACCCCAATATAGCCCAGGTCTTTGGCCCATTTGGTAATGTTGGGCAATGTATTGAAGGGAGCCTGATCTTGCGCGAATTGTGCTAGGAATATCGCCGGTCCTTTAATCTGTGACATGCTTGTCTCCTCCTTTGGATACATAGATCGCACAACACTAAAAAAAGAAAAAGTATACAGAACGTACAATTGCGTGCTGGTACGTGGCGTTAGCGTTCTGCGTACCAGTCGTGGAGACCTGGTTGCAACGGCGCGGGCCGTTCGCACGTGCTGGTCAGTTCGATATGTTTGCCCTCGCGCGACGAGTCGTGAATAGCTTCCATAATATCAAGCACGTGATAAGCCAGGTCGCCATTGGCGCGATGTTGGCGGCCGGTACGCAGCGCGTGTACCATATCTGCCAGGCCGATGCCACGCGAGTTCTGATCGTGTGCGTGCGTCAGGGGCACGTCGGTCCACTCGCGTTCGCCCGCCTTGTTGATAGATACCGGACCACCAAAAGTGTTGGGGTCTGGTACGCTCAGCGTCCCCTCGGTGCCGTAAATTTCGATGCGCGGCACGTTGTTTCCCCACACGTCGAAGCTGGTCACGATGGTGCCAATAGCGCCACTATTGAAGTCGAGCAGGCCGCTCACGTGCGTCGGTGTCTCGACCGTGATTTTGGTGCCATGCTTGGGTTGGCTGGTAATCAGGCGCTCGGGAAAGGTGATGCGCGTCAGACCCGCCACGCGGCGTACCGGCCCCATCATGGCGACCAATGCCGTGAGATAATAGGGACCCATATCGAACATAGGGCCGCCACCGATTTTGTAGTAAAACTCGGGGTTGGCATGCCAGTTTTCGGGGCCGTGACCCAGCATGAACGCGGTGGCACCGATAGGCGTGCCGATGGCTCCATCATTAATCAATTTGATACAGGTCTGGATACCGGCTCCTAGAAAGGTATCGGGGGCGCAGCCAACACGTAAGTTTTTGGCACGCGCCGTATCGATGACCATTTTCCCCTGCTGGCGACTGATGCCCAGCGGCTTTTCACTATAAGTTGATTTACCTGCTTCCAGCGCGTTGAGCGCTACATCCGCGTGCACATTGGGAATGGTCAGATTGAGAACGATGTCGATATCGGGATCGGCCAACAATTCTTCGACGGTGCAGGCCCTGGGCAGCTTATATTTGGCAGCCTGTGCTCTGGCACGGTCCATATCGATATCGGCGCAGGCTACGAAGTGTAAAATATCAAATTTGCTGGGTGATTCTAGATAAATCGAACTGATTTGACCAGTTCCAATCACGCCAATATTGGTTTGCGTTGTCGTGCTCAAAAAAATATGCTCCTCTTTATTTATCCTATAGAATGGCTTATCTGCTACAACTAAAAATCATAGTCTGTTCAGGTTGTTGCTGTCAAGCTCAGGTTGACGCTTTTTCCTGGTATGTCGTCAACCAGCAGAGACTTGTCACATTCTCGCAGTCTCGAAATACATCCAGATTTGCTCAGTTGTATCTGTCCTCGTCAAACGGAGGACGTGTGATTGGCTTTCCCATCGGCTTATCAGCTATAATCTAATCGGAAACCCCCTTCTACAAAAATCCCCACTTCATTGGAAAACCCACCGTCCAGCACCAGAAGCCAAGGCAAGCACGAATATCGTTGAGCTTTTTACCGGCCCAACGGTCAAGATTTACCACTCTATTGATGATATAATGCGTTCAGAACATACCGCTCCAGAACATATTATGCTAAAATTATATCACTTTTTACGTCTTCTTCGCGTCTCTTTCACATCGATAAGAGAAACAGGAGAAAACTTCGAATGCTCTTTGCGTGCGTGTGTGCTGTTAAAACATTCAAGATAGATCTTTGTCGTTTGGATATCACTATGCCCTAGTTCGCGCGCTAAGCTGAATAAATCTCCTCCATCCTCCATATAAAACTTCGCAAAGGTATGCCGGAATAAATGCGCATGGACCTGCATATCTTCTAGACCCGCTTTTGCCTGAATACGCTTAATAACTTGATGGACACCACCAGAAGTCAACGCCGTTCCATAAAAACTGATAAAAACCCGCATCTCCTTATCATCAGCAGGAAAACGGTGCATCTCGATATATTTCCAGAGCACCATCGAGGTATTCGCGTGCATGCCTATTTCACGCTCTTTTCTTCCCTTGCCCTCTACCTTCACATATTCAGCATGGACGTTCGCTACTTTTAATGCAGCTAATTCAGCAAGCCGCATACCTGTATCAAAAAGCAGCAGCAGCAGTGCAAAATCCCGATAGCCCATATCATCCGAACGATCACACGCATTTAGCATACCTTGAATATCAGCAGTCGTAAAAGTTGAGCGAACTTTCTTCGTCACTTTCGGCAATGCTAGACGATCACCAGACGGATTAGCAGAGATTAACCCCTCACGGTAGCACCAGGAGAAAAACGACTTAAACGTCAGGACATACTCATGCACCGAACTATCAGCAAGACGACCAGGCGTATGCTTCCGACCTAAAAAATGCCCCATATCCTCAGTTTGAAGCAGATAGATAACCTGGCGCAAGTGGTCTGTTGTCACCCGCTTCAGTTCGGTAATCTGCACCGGTTGCCCATCCTGCGTACACCGTGTTCCTAAAAGATCAAGCAGAAATCAGTAGAGCACAAGCATTTTGCGATGCTGGCGATATTACTACCGGCATTGAACGAGCTTGCAAAGGTTTTACTACAGCATATCAATGTCATTCACCACGCCAAATGAACCGGGTCCGTAAGCTTCTAAGAAAGTTAGAAAAAAGCTCTTTTAAAAATCACCCTAGAGTAGAGGACCTCAAAAACCTTCTCTACGAAACATATATGCGCATGGATAATGAAGATTTACCCACCAATCCTCTTTGTAGTCTTCCTTAGAATAGATGTATTTTGCGCATCCACTACAACTTGGATATCTCTAGGACAAACAGCAATACCATTGTAGCGCCAAAGCTTAAACACTTGCTACGACGAGACAGGGAGACGACCATATTTCAACAGAGGATAGCGCCTCCCTGCTTTTGTATGAACATGTTTCTTTTCTGTTTATGGACGTGAGGCGTTAGCTCTTTTTGACGACGAGGGTACGTGCTGCGAGATCACCCAGTCTCTGATTGCGAGATGTTGACCAGATCAGAATGGCTCCAACGAGATAGGCGGTCTGGAGAACATCGATGATGCGTAGAATATTGCGAACAAGCGAGTCGGGCCAACCAATAGGTGTGCCATCAAGCTTTACTACGCGGAGACCAAGTGCCATTTTACCGAGCGTTGCACCAGTTGTTGCCTCCATAATGATAAAGTACAGGAAGTAAATAATCCCTCCAATACCATAGGTAAGCGTAAGTTGCTTGGACCCCAGTATCACATCGATGATAGCATAAATGATTCCGAAGACAATACTGTCAAGGAGTATTGCTACAAACCGTCTTCCCACACCGACTCCTTCGGCTTCTACAGCCGTTTGGGAATAACCCTGATAATCCATATGATAATCCCTCTTGTTCTCGATGTACTTACCTGTGTAAATACAGGTTGCTCTTCAATATTAAAACGAATAAATATAAAGAGTCAATAGTAGTTTTAATATAAAAGACAGATAAATAAGGATAAAGAGAATGAAATTATATAAAGTACAGTAGAATGGTACTTTATTCACACCGTATTATACTGATTGATAGTGTTTAAATTGATGGTTCATGGAGAGAGTTCGGGGGAGATCTGCCAGAAAATTTTACAGAGAGCCGAGCGCGAAAGCCCCCGTGTTTCAATCGGGGGGATGAAGCGCCGTTCCTTGTGTGGGAGGGGCGGGAGGCCCTGGACCGCTTGAAATCGAGGGAAACGCTTGACACGGGCTCCTCGATTCGTTCTGCTTAGAACAGAGGTTCCTCGATCAGAAAGGCAGACGGATGGCACGGCAGCACCCAAAGCGCACGAAGCAGACCACTCCCAGGCAGGAGACCGGCAAGCAAAGCCAGCAGACCCCGACCTTTCTGCTCGCATTGCCTCTGGTCGTCGAAGAAGGGCAGGCCAAACGCCTGCGTGCCCACCTGGAAGCCGGCAGACAGCTCTACAATGCGCTCCTTTCGGAAGGACAAAAACGCTTGCGTCGCATGCGGGCCGATCCGGCCTGGCAAGCCGCTCGCGCCATCCCTCGTTCTCACAAGCAGGAGCGACAAGCCGCCTTCGCGGCGGTGCGGCAAAAGTCAGGCTTCTCTGAATATGCGTTCCACTCCTACGCCAAAACTGCACGCGTGTCCTGGCTGGCGGAGCACCTGGACGCGGTGCTGGCCCAAACACTGGCGACCCGCGCCTATCGGGCGCTCAATCGGGTCTGCCTGGGGAAGGCGCGCCGGGTGCGCTTCAAAAGCCGGGGACGCGGCCTGGGAAGCCTGGAAAACAAGCGCAACGACACCGGCCTGCGCTTTGTCCTGCACAAGCCCGAAGAGGGGCATCAGGGGTTTCTGATCTGGAAAGACGACCGCCTGCCTGCCCGCATCGACTGGAACGATCCGGTGATCAAGCAGGGGTTGGGCCAGCGCATCAAATACGCCCGATTGGTGCAACGCAAAGCCAGCAGCCCACGAGCGCAGGGGGCTGACGCCCTGGGCTATCGCTACTTCGTGCAGCTGGCACTGGAAGGTGTTCCCCATCACAAGCCCAAGCACACGGTGGGCACCGACGTCATCGGG
>DATAYF010000227.1:0-8390 GCA_036272735.1 Ktedonobacteraceae bacterium | reverse complement strand
ATATGAGTCGGTGTCTTCTTAGATAGTGTCTTACTCCCATGACAGTCGGGCGGCGAGGGCCTTTCCGATGAGCTTATTTGAACGAGCCAAAGAGGTGCTACCAAAAAAAGCGTACTTTACGTGGCTGTGCTTGTGTATGGGTTAGATACTGGAAGGGAGAGAGAGACCATGGAGAGCTTAGAAGAAGGAGCAAGCCGAGATGTTTCGTACTCGCCTGTCTCGAGATGATCCTTCCAATCTCACTGATGCACAGTGGGAAATCCTGAAGCCCTTGATCCCGCCAATCAAGCCTGACGCAGCCTTTTCCTTACACGCGAGGCGTTCTCTGGTCGATGCTATTGTGTACGTCAGGCGTCGTGGCTGTCCTTGGCGTGCTTTGCCTCATGACTTTCCAGCCTGGCAGACCGTCTCCCATTCCTTTCGCACCTGGAGACGGGAAGGGGTCTGGGACCGAGTCCTGACTGCCCTACGCATGCAGGTGCGGATCAAGCAGGGTCGAGAAGCCGAGCCTTCAGCGGCCAACACTCTCAGCCAATCCATCAAAACCAGCGCGGTGCGTGTCCAGCAAAAGGCTATGATATGGGGAAAAAAACGTGGGGACGCAAACGACACGCCCTCGTTGACAGCCAGGGCCATCTGCTCGCCGTCGAAGTGACCGCAGCGAGTAGCTTAGATCAGGAAGGAGCTCGAAGCTTGCTCTTTGCTTCCAAAGAGGATTTTCCGAACAGGAAGCTGCTCTGGGGAGATAGTCATTAGGGAGGCAGCTTTATTGGATGGCTCCGCTGGAACATCGGCTGGACGATGCAGACAGTCCATGCTCTCACGCTCCCCCGACGGGGGTTGCTCGTACCGGAGGGAGAGGAGGTCGATTGGGAAAAGCTCTTTCCAAAAGGATTGCGCCCTTTGCCCAAAAGATGGCTGATCGAGCGCAGTTTTTCGTGGATCGTGCGAAGGCTTCGCCTCTGCCGTGACCATGAGGGCTTACCCGAAAGCTTGGAAGCTTTCATGAAGCTCTCGGCGAGCTCTCGCATGTTGACTAAGCTCGCGCCAGCGTTCCCGTGATCATGGGAGTAAGACACTATCTTAAAACTTGTGCAAAGGTGTTTATGGCTGGCTGGTCATAATTTGGATCACGCAAGGAATCGCAGTCACCTCCCATAGACTGACGCTGTCAGAAAGCTGGGGTCTTAAAAAGTGTATAATTGAACTGAAGAAAATAGTGATTGCTTCAACATCATCTAGCAGAAAGAGGCGTAATGCATGCGGACGAACCATGTAAAAGAACTGCTTAGTCGAAACGAACCGGCATTGGGAGCCTGGTTGAATCTTCCTAGCACATCTTCAGCTCGGTTGATGGCACGGCTTGGCTTTGACTGGCTCCTGATCGATATGGAACATACTGCCCTGCACCCTGGGCTTGTCGCTGAGATGATCGCAACCATCGCTGATGCGGGAACGAGCGCTCCTTTCGTGCGTATTCCCTCTAATACTGTTGAGTGGTTCAAGTGGGCTTTGGACGCTGGAGCCTGGGGTGTGCTTATCCCAATGGTTAATAGTCGCGAGGAGGCACAGCGCACAGTTGCATGGTCGAAATATCCTCCTGTAGGCACGCGCAGTATTGGCGGGGCATTTGCTTCTTACGGCTTTGGTACCCCCGACCGGAATGAGTATTTGGCAGCCGCCAATGATGAAGTTATGGTCCTTGTCCAGATTGAAAGCGCACAGGGCTTGCAAAATATTGATGAAATTCTCTCCGTGCCTGGCATAGATGTCGCGTTCGTGGGACCAAATGATTTGCACGCTTCGCTCGGCCTTCCTCCTGGCCTCTATAGCAACGAAGTCGCCTTTTTAGAGGCCCTGGAACGTATCAAGAAAAGTTGCAGGGAGCATCAGGTGGCGACAGGTATTATGAGCAGCGATGGCGCATCTGCGGCTGAACGAGTGCGTCAGGGCTTCCAGATGGTCACAGTGACCACTGATATCAATTGTATGCTCAGTGCCGCTACTCAGAACTTACATGCCGCTCGTGTTGCGCGTGAGCGGCTCTAGATGAAGAAAGGAAAGGAAGAGTGAATAGAGAGTGTCCGTTTGTTGTATGGACTGGAAATACGTTCTTTCCTGAGGCGTTATCAATACTTGAAAGTGTGGCGACCGTTTTCGTCAGCCGGGTAGGCGAACTCAATGATTGGTATGGGGAGGCATCTCTTGCTAGCGCCATTTTTGTACGAGGTACAACGTTTGTAACCGGTGACGTGATGGATCGCATTGGTCCACAGTTGCGTGTTATTGCCCGCACAGGAATTGGCGTTGATCGCATTGATATTGATGCGGCAACACAACGTGGCATCCTGGTTGTGAATACTCCCGCTGGGCCTACTGAATCTACGGCTGAACATGCGATTGCCCTTCTCCTCAATGTATGCAAAAAGGTTGCATCCGGGGATCGTCGGCTACGTTCAGGACAGGGGTTTCCATCTCCCGGCGAATTTGCTCCTGGTCTGGAGGTTGCCGGTGCTACACTGGGGCTTGTTGGCTTGGGGCGTATTGGAAGCCGGGTCGCAGCTATAGCACGGGCGTTGGGCATGCAGGTGCTGGCATTCGACCCCTTCGTTACGCAGGAACGTGCTACCTCACTTGGGGTCGAAGTCGTTCCTTCTCTTGCTGAAATGCTATCACGCTCACAGGTTGTCTCTATTCATTGTCCTGTTACTTCGGCAACGTACCACATCATGAATGCTGAGAGGTTGAGCCAGATGCCAACTGGCAGCTACCTGATTAACGTCTCGCGGGGGGCATTGGTTGACCAATCGGCACTGCTTGATGCTCTGCGTTCAGGCCATCTAGCGGGAGCCGGGTTAGATGTCTTCGACCCGGAACCGCCTCTAGCAGATGATCCGCTCTTTGCTTTGCCCAATACAATATGCACACCACATATTGGTTCCTATACTATCGCCGGGTTAATTCGTATGCAGGTAATGGCCTGTGAGCAGGTAGTCAGTGTGCTGCGTGGCGAATACCCAGCAAGCCTCGTCAATGACAGCGCTTGGGACAGGCGACGTACATGATCTTGGAGCGGGATACTTTTCCTTGGAGCAGCTAAACCTACGGGATGTGCAACGGGATTTCAGCAAACTGGCGGAGAATATAGCTTAGGAACTAAGGATAAGAGAGACACAACGATCGAGTAGTCATGGACAGTGGTAAATTGGCCCAATCAATGAACGTGAAACGAGCGTAGATATACTTGCTCATTCAAACATTGGACCAAATTTTTGGGGTCCAATGTTTGAATGAATTGTTCTTTGATCTATCCATCAGTACCGATTACCCGAAAGGTGCCGTTTCCTACCAAAAGTTTGGCCACGTTTGTACTTTGCCCAAAGAAGAGGTTGCCGCTTTACATCAAAGAGATACAGGCAGCAACCCTCACATCAGACGTGTTTTCTTGTCATTGATTACCGGTAGTTTGTGGGCTCGGGAAATCGTGCCCGATTCCGGATGTATATACTACACAATTTAAGCTCAGATCGCTCCTATTTGATGGGTTTCAAACGAGGCAAAATCCCGAGTCCACAAACTACCGTTACAGCGGTGTACAGAAGGGTTGAGCTTTCATTTAGCTGAGGTCTGGTCATCAATCATCAGATTGCTTTGGGGAAGGCGGTGAATGTTCCGATTCGCAGGCGCGTTGGCGCAGCAACGGCTCGCGAATCGCCGTGGTATCCAGCTTACTCGCGCCGAGGAACCTCACGAAGCGCGCAAACCCGCACGCCAATGCCTCCGCCAATGCCTCATCGAGGCCGAGAGCCTCATCCTCCAACCACAACCCCAGGATGACGAACGTGTTGGTCGTCCGGTCGAGTTTGCTGTCGAACCGCCCGACGAGACGGTCGCCCCAGAGAATCGGCAACGTGTAGTAGCCGAACTTGCGCTGGTGCTCCGGTTTGTAGACCTCCCACACGTAGTCGAAGCCGAACAACACTTTGGCTCGCCCGCGTGCGCAGACATGATCGAGCGGGGCGAGAAAGACGACCTCTTCCGTCGTGGTTGTCTCCAACGGTGTCCAGGACTGCGGCACGCTCCCTGCGCTCAGTTCGCGCAACATCTCGGCGTCGCTTCCCAGCGCGTAGTGAACCTTTTTCCAACCTTCGATCTGCACTTCGATGAGGTCGCCGTCTGCTACCATCGCCCCGAGCAGCTCCTTTGTTGCACGAGCCGACTCGCCGTACCCACGAAACGACTCGGCCACACGGTTCGGTCGCGACAGGCCGGAGAAGCTGACATCCTTCTTGATGAAGAATCGCTCAGCCTCGGCCTCGTCGCTTTCGCACAGGAGATGCGCAGGTGCGACCGTTTCCACGAGGGTGTACACGCGCTCGAAGTTCTCGCGATGATGCGTCATCACTTCACCGGTGTACCACAAATAATACAAGGCCAGCGCGCTGTCCTTGCGCCCGCGATAATGCTGGGTGCGTGTGCGCGTGGCCATTTCGAAGTCGCGGTTGGCCACGGTGCCGCGCTCGCGCAGGATGGCTCGTATTTCGTCGATCGCCTCGGCGTGTTCGCGCGCCATGCGGCAAAGGCGCGAGTCGCCATACTCACCGTCGCGCTCGCGGCGCATGACCACTCGCCAGTACGGTAGCTCGTCCATTGGACGGACGGCGAGCCAGCCACCCCAGTCAAAGAACTTACGCTGCTGATAGGCCAGATCTTCCCACCTGCCAGGCGTGTAATCGAGGACGCGGCTGTGCAGCAAAATATCCTGGCTGCGAGCGATGATGTTCAGCGGGTCGAGTTGCAGGTACTCCATCGCGCGTATGGCCTGCTCGGTTCCCTCGCTGCCTCGCCAGCGCCGTCCGGGCCATATGCCCTGCTTGCCGAGGGTGAAGCGACGGGCGGTATCGGTATTGATGGTTAGCATGACGACCTCTTGGAGAGCCTCGCATTTTCTGGAGGAGTTGTCAATGGTGTTCTTCGTTGCTTCATCGCTTAATCAAGTCGTTGGTGCAAGAATTCAATGGTACGCTCCCAAGCCACGCGAGCAGCCTGGGCGTCATACTCCGGGCGATTCTCCTCGAAGAACCAATGTTTGGTCCCCGCATAGGTGTAGCAGGTGACCGGCCTGCCCGCAGCCTGGAGTTCCTGCTCCATCTGTGCGACCGACTCCGCTGGCTCGAAAGGATCATCCTCCGCGAAGTGGCAGAGGTATGCGGCCTTCGAGCCGCTGTAGTCCAGTCCGCTGTAGGAGGCATAAAAGCTCACGACCGCGGCGATCTCCTCGGCCTCCTTGACAGACAGATCAAGCGCGTAGGCACCTCCCAGCGAGAAGCCGACGACGGCGAGCTTGCCGCGCCCACCCGCCGGAGGCATCGCAACGTGTTGGCGCAGGACCTGCACCGCTCCCGCGATGTCGCCGCGCACCCCCTCCTCATCCTGATTCAACGCCGCGACCAACGCTTCCGCTTCCTCGACCGCAGCGGTCGTCTTGCCATGGTAGAGGTCGGGGGCGAGTGCCACAAAGCCCGCCTCCGCGAGCCGGTCGCAGATCTGCCGGAACGGCTGTGTCAGCCCCCACCAGGCATGCAGGACCAGCACCCCTGGTCCGCTGCGATGTTCGGGCTCGGCCAGATAGGCGCTGATCGTTTTCTCCTCAACGTGAAATGTTCTCATCCTGCTCTCCTTTTCTCATCTCAAGAGGTCGTTTTATGGTTCTGAGTTTACCAGGAAAAGCGGTTAAAATCCGTCCGCATTGCTCGTGCTTGCCCGATTTGTGATTGCAAGACAGCAAGCAGATCCGCGTGAGGCGCGAAGAACGATGCTTGCGCAGGCAATCGCGATCTCGCGCTCCTTTGTGCGTAAGCCACTGAGGCTACTCTTATCGCTCAGATTTCGGGTCATTTCTCCTGCTGTCATCTGTTCCAGGAGAGGGATAGCCACAATGCCAAAACCAGCCAAGCGCATCTTGAGTAGCGATCCTGGGCAACGCCTCAATGATTGCGTCCTGGAGGGCTTCGCGCGTGCGCGCGCCCACGCGTCGCAAGAGGGCTTTCAGTTTGGAAAAAGCTCCCTCGGTTGGGGAGAAATCGGGTGAACAGGCTGGCAGGAACAGCAGTTGACACCCTCTGGCTTCGATGGCTTGCTTCACCCGAGGTCCCAAGTGGATCGAGAGATTGTCCAGGATCACGATCTGTCCTGGACGCAGGCTGGGAGCCAGGATCTGCTCGATGTAGGTCTCGAAGGCCGCAGCATCCGCCGAGCCATCCAGCAGCATGGCTTCGCCCATACCCTCAAGTGACAGGGACGCGATCAAGGTCAGGTTCGCCCCGTAGTTGCGGGGGACCTTGCCCACCGCCCGTTCTCCTCGCGGAGCATAGGCATACAGCGGGGTCATGTTGATTTGGGTGCCGGTCTCATCGACGATGACCAGATCCTGAGTGGGCAACTGCTTGGCTTGCTCCCGCCAAGCTGCGCGAGCGAGGTCATCCTGCTCGCTAGCTCGTATCGTCTTTTTTTTCGCGTCCAGCCCAATGCTATCCGGGCGCGACTGATCGAAGCTGGGCTGACCCTGGTCCCAGTCCTGGCTTCCCACATCTGGCAGTGCTGCTCTCGGGTAGCATCAGGATTGGCCTCTAACTGTTCGAGCAGGCGAGCCTGCAAGGCTGCTCCTTTGATGCTGGGGCGACCAGGGATCAGTTTGGGCAACGCATGCCCCCTCTCGCGTCGCGCTTTGAGATAGCGCTTGATTGTAGCTGTGGAAATGACAAACATCTCCGCGACTTCGGCCTGCCTTTTTCCTTGGTCGATGGCTCGTAACACGCGTTGCCGCAAATCTTGAGAATAGGCTTTCATGCAGCAAGTGTATCATAGATCAACCCTTCTGTACACCGCTGTAGCTCGCTCCAATAATAATTGTTCATAGGATAGCGCATGAGGCAGAAACTCGATCTCCTTGTATGCTATATACAGGTTGTTCCTTCCACTCTCTCTACAATCATGTCTACCAGCGATTTGTTACATGTCGGGTTTATTTTGTCAAAGAGAGTGTAATGGAGTGAACCCGATGGACCAGGTCCTCCACAAATCGATACGTTACCTTTACACCGCGCGCTAATTCTCCGGGCAAGGAGAATGATTGCGCAAGCAAGGCGTGGAGGAAGAGTGAAAGAGCAGGTCTATCTCTTCCCTCTTCTCCGTTTTAGTGGCTCACGTCCTGATGGGTGGGTGGGTCGAGATCCGGCCTTCAGGGGAGGGATCGTTCGGGTAATGATCCGATCTCTGGTGAGAGTAATCTCTTCACCATGATGCCATACTTTCAGCGGCGAACCTTCGAGCAGGTGGTAGCTCGCTTCCGTCGCGGTCACTTCAACGCACCGCATTTGCCGGGCAAGCTGAAAAAGGGTTTCACATCTTACAAGCGCATACCTCCGAACCCCGCGACCAGCATCGTCCAGGTTCCTGCAAGCGAGGCGATGTGCAATCCATCGTGGGTGGTGTGCTCCAGATCATCAAGATCCATCAGAGCAGCCTCGCCAAGATAGTCGTAGGCAAGCTGAAGTTGGCCTACCTCGGCGGCAATCACTCTCTGTGTCGCTGCTGCCGACAGCGAGGAATCGCGCACAGTGAGCGGCTCATAATAGGCGAAGTTACGCGCTTTCTGTTCCAGCGTGAACATATCACCGCGGAGTTGCATTGCCAGCACCAGGTCTGCCTGCTTGCGATAGAGATCGAAGTATGGAAAGTGTAAAAGCAAAGGGTACTGATCTGGATCAGTGGCGGCAAAGTCCCATACCTCGTGCTCAAGAAAAGCCGCATCCTGAGGAGTCACTTCGAGACATTTATGTTATTGACATCTCCCCATGCCTGAAGGCAGGGGATTCTAGCCCTCACGAGCCAGCGTTCCTGTTTCAACGGGGACTGCCTGTGACCCTTTCGAGCCAGCAGGTCTTACGTTCCCTCCACAGGCATTGAGTGCCGTGAGCCCCACGGTAACAATGTTTTTTGCGGCGTTGATATCGCGGTCGTGACACGTCCCACAATGGGGGCACACCCACGACCGCACATCAAGCGTTAATTCCTCTAAGATATGCAGACATGCGCTACACGTCTTGCTGGAGGGATACCAGCGGTCAATCCTGACGATGGTCCGCCCATACCATGCGGCTTTGTATTCCAATTGCCTTATGAACTCCGACCAGCCCACATCGCTAATGGCCTTTGCTAGACGGTGATTTTTCAGCATGCCTTTCACATTGAGCGTCTCCACGCAAATCGCTTGGTTTTCGCGTATGAGCGAGGTCGTCGCTTTGTGCTGAAAATCACGGCGGGTATCGGCAATGCGGGCGTGCAGTCGTGCCACCTTGATGCGGGCTTTGTTTCTATTCTTGCTCCCC
>DATAYF010000226.1:0-12559 GCA_036272735.1 Ktedonobacteraceae bacterium | reverse complement strand
CACTAGCTAAAATGCCGAAAGCAATACGCCATCCCTCCCATACAGCAATACATAAAGGATCATTAATGGTTTGCGCCACCATCCTGCATAGATGGTAACATGTCATCACCCATATAACGATACATAAAGCATGAACAAGGCGGAGAGTCACTTTGTGCTTGTCCACAACTATTGGGATATATGTAGATTAAGTGATATAAAAGTGAATTACCATAGTTTCCTCTAATATGATGACGTAATCTGGTTTTGTGGCATCCTTATTATCATTTCAAGGCGTTTTTGTTAATAAGGAGGATCTTAAAGTGAGCAGTACCAATAAAAATATCTATATTGATCGTGCAGGTAGTTATGAAAATAAAGTTGGAGGCTATAAAGCCTTTCGGCCAAAAAAGCTGCCGCCTGATCCTCCTATTCATTTAGACGACGAAATGCTTCAGTTACTTTCAACGGCCGATAGAGAATTGGGTCGTTTGGATGGTACCTTGCAACGTTCGATAGCGGAGATCCGGTAAAGAATGAGGAGGACTTAGCTGCCGAGGAAGAGGAAAAGACAGATTTCCTTGCCTAGGAAGTTACAGCGGTGTTCAGGGAGATTGAGCCTGAGAGGATGTGAAACTGCCCCTCTTTCTCAACGTCGCTATAATTGGCACCGATTTCGTAGATGTTTAGGGAGATAGCTAATAGTGTATAATGACCGACATGTCTTATCCTATTGTCAACGTCAAAACAAGTGATGGTTTAATACTGCATGGCCTTCTTACCGAGCCAATGAAGCCTGCTAAAACCATTGACATACATATTCATGGAGCAGGTGGCAACTTCTACGGCAATAGCTATTTCGAAGGATTAGCTAACCGGCTTGTCAATTTAGGCATAGCATACCTTTCCACGAACAACCGTGGAGCTGGTGTCTACGAACTCGAAAAAGGGAGCATCAGTCACGGTGTCTCACTAGAGAAGTTCGCCGATTGTTTGTTGGATATTGATGCATGGATTGAATTTGCACGAGATAAAGGATACGAAAACATCGTGCTTGAAGGCCACAGCTACGGAACTGAAAAAATTGTCTATTACATGAATGAAGGTAGACACAAGGATCGTGTCAAAGGTGTTATTCTCCTCGGTTTCTCGGATAACGTGGGCGCGCAAATGAAGTACGAGCAGTCAATAGGTAAAATCTATCTGCAAGAAGCTCAAGAGATGGCAAGCAAGGGGGAGAATGAACGGCTTCTTAGTGACCTCTTTGGTCTTTGCGGGGAGTTGCCTATTAGCGCCCAGACCTACCTTCACTGCTTTACTGACCACTCAGCTAATGCTAGCGCTCTGCCACTTCGGCAAGGTAGCAATCTCACCTATTTTCAAAACATTCACGTTCCTATTCTGGGTGTTATCGGTGATCAAGACGAGAGTGAATACACAGTTATACCAATCAAAGATGCTGTTGAGTTGCTCAAAACAGAGAACAGCCGGGCAGAGGTGTACCAAATTGAAAAGAGCAATCACGTGTTTAGCGGCAAGGAAGCAGAAGTAATAGCGCTTATTGCTGATTTCATGCAACGTAACATTCTGGTATAGCACGGCTACAAAGCTTTTCCCAAAAATTAAGTCATTAAGCTCTTCAGTTAGAATGGGCGAGTAATCAGGAGAATCGCCATGTCGTGATATACTAGCGCTATCATGGAACACGCAACTACTACTAACATACAGACAGATAGCGCTGGCAGCGAGTTGGGAGCAGCGATTGAAAGCTTGCTTTTTGTTGCTGGCCGACCGCTAGAGCGCGCGGAACTGCGCAAATTGCTGACCGTGGATGACGAACGCTTGCAGACAGCGTTGGATACGCTAGCGCAGGCGCTGGAAAGCCAGGAGCGCGGTGTGCGCCTGCAACGGCTTGGCGAGCAGGTCCAGCTTGTCACGGCTCCCGCCAACGCACGCTACGTCGCCGCGCTGCTCGGTTTACCGATGACCGCCAGATTGACCACTGCCACGCTGGAAACGCTCGCCGTGATCGCCTATCGCCAGCCGATCACGCGCAGCCAGATTGAGGCTGTTCGCGGTGTGAATAGTGATCGTGCACTTAATAGCCTGATCCAGCACGGGCTGGTCGCGGAGGTAGGTCGCGCACAAACAGTTGGACGGCCTGCTCTGTTCGCCACCACGGCGGATTTTATGCAACAGTTCGGCTTGACCACGCTTGCAGAACTACCCGGCATCACGACAAGCGATACAGGCAGTCAACCACAACCACCGGCAGAGGAACATTTGTAATTTAGGCGAAACACCATAATGGTAGCCAGTTACCACTCCAGTGCGAGAACAAGAACACATAGACGAGGAACATTTATAATGCGTATTGGTCGCCATATGCCCACCCATTCCAGGCTGGTACGAACGGCTGAACTGGCCCAGCAGATCGGATGCGAGGCCATCCAGATTTTCGCCAGTAACCCCACTGGTTGGAACACGCCCAACATCGACGCCGCCGCCTGCTACGCCTTTGCACAGGCCACGCAGGAGCACCAACTAGCACCTGTCGTGCTGCACGCTCCCTACCTTATCAATCTCGGCTCGCCCGACGACGCAAATTGGGAAAAATCTATCGCCTTGCTCACCTGGACGCTCCAGAAGGGCGAGTTATTGGGTGCGCAGTACGTCGTTTTCCACACCGGCAGCCATCGCGGATCAGGCGTCGAGGCAGGCATCGCTCGCATCGTACAGGGTATTACACGTGTGCTACCACAAACGCCGCCCAACGTGATGCTCTTGCTGGAAAACGATGTCGGCGCGGGTAACGCTTTGGGGCATAGCTTCGAGCAATTGGCAGCAATTTTGGCTCTATTGCCGGAGTACGCTGAACGTCTGGGCGTCTGCCTGGATACCGCTCATCTGTGGGGCGCGGGCCACGACATATCCGACGCGACCAGTACGTTGCGCGTATTGCAGCATTTCGACGAGACGGTTGGCATACCACGCCTGAAGGTGCTGCACCTTAACGATACTGAAAAAGCGCTGGGCAGCCATCGCGACGTTCACACCCGGCTTGGCGAAGGTATCATCGGCAGCGCGGGTCTGCATACGCTGCTCACAGACCCGCGTCTGGCACATGTCGCCGTGCTGATGGAAACCCCCATCAAAACCGACGAACACAATAAAGAAGATTGGGACCACGACACGCAGCAGGTCGCCCACGCCAAGATGCTGGCAGGCCGCGAAATAGAAAACGCCATGCCTCTGGAGCAACCTTTGATCAATCCATGATCATGCTTCAAAAAAAACATAGCTTTCTGTCGTTCTACCAAATTTTCCTTTTTTCACGATATGGCTCTGCTGTGCGTCACTGTGGATCAAGTACCTTTGCCATCTGGATATTGGTGACCTGATAGCCCAACTTTTTGTACATCTCCTGGGCCACGTGATTGTGCCCAAAGACATGCAGGAATATCTTGTTGCCCCCAAGATCTCGCACCTTGTTCTCTAACGCGCGGAATGCCTGAGAGCCATAGCCGTGATGCCGGAACGCCTCATCGATCCGCACATCATAAACAAAAGCTGCGCGTTGCCCCCGGCTTTCCCGTATCGCGAACCAGAGTATGCCTACCTTCTGCTGAGCTTCATTGACAAGAGTGAAAAGGTAGTGGTTCGGGGTACTAATTCCATCAGATAACAGATCATGAAATTCTTTCCTTGATTTCTCTAAGGACTCTTCTTCTGCCCATTGTCCGTTCGTGACGTGATCCTGGGCATACTCTATAATTGCTGGCTCAAGGAAGTGCTGGAATTCAGCTTCGGTCATTGGTTCTAATATCGACATAAAGAAAACTCTTCGCCCCTTCCGTATGCATTAATAGGAACTATAGCAGAGATTTTATCGGCTTACAAGAAGGGCCCGGCTAACGTGAAGCTGGCATGAAATCCTTTCTTAGCGCGAACGGGCAATTCGGCGCGCGGAAGGTGTAAGCATGGGCCCGGGCAGCGACGATGGACCGGTGGGTGATGCCGAGGGTGTTGCAGATGTGGTGGACGGCGCCACATTCACGGTCACCGGAATCTTCGCCGGACTTCCAGCCAGCACGTTGCCGTTCGCAGCATCGAACGCAGAAACGAGCACACATGCGATATAGTTCTGGCCTGCAACCGCACCGCTCGTATCGATGTTGACGACAAGCGTCGTACTCGCTCCGCCAGCCAGGGTATTGCTTGCTGGCGTCACAAGCGAGACAACATTGGCGGAGCCGTTTGTCAGCGTCGCCGTCCAGTTCAGCGGCGTCCCGCCAGTGTTGCTAATTGTGATTGCCTGGCTAGTGGTTCCAGCCGCTACGTCCATCGTAATCGCGCTGGGACTAGTGGTCAGAGCAGGCGCGGCCAGAACCTGCAAATCTACCTGAATCGGCTGTACACCACCCGCTAACGCCACCCCATTATTGCTCGCATTCAGTGTCACATGACCACTATACGTCGTCGCGGGCGGCAGGTTATTCGTATTCGCCATGATGCTAAACGTTGCGCTGTCACCCGGCGCCACCATCATGCTGCTTGGCATCACCGTCAGCCAACCCGCACTGATTTGCGGCGTAATCAGCACCGAACCGGAACATTGCCCCGCCGTACTGACCGTGAACGTTTGCGGCGCTGGCTGAAAACCGGCCTCTGCCTGATAGTGTAACGAGCCGGGACTGACACCTGTCAGGCTACAACCAGACTGCACGACCAGCGTCACCTTGATATGTTGCGTCGCACCAACAGCGGCGTGCGTGATGCTATCAAACGCGTTCACGGTTATGGTTGCCTGGTGGGGGGTCGGAGTCAGGCCGCTCGTATCCACGCTTACACCAAGCGATGCAGGGCGTGTTCCTGTCACACTACCAGCGGTGGACGACAGGCGCAACCAGGAAGCCGAGGTGCTGGCAGTCCAACTCAGCGCGTGCGTACAGCCGCCACTGGTGCGGATGAAGGCGAATTGTGTATCGGAGGCGGATTGACCCAGATTTCCGCTAAAGCTGAGCGTTGGTGGCACACTGATCGTGCAAGGTTGTGTCACCAGCAGGTTGACCGCGAGACGCTGCGGACTCCCCGCAACCTCTTGACCGGTACTATTAAACGCGCTAACCACGATGGCTCCCGTGTAGGTCGTACCTGGTAGCAGCGTACTCAACGGTGACGCCTGTACCTGCAAGGTTTGCGCCTGGTTGGTTCCCAACGTGCCATTTGCCGGCGTCACGCTCAGCCAGTTACCACCCGCGACGGTCGTGACCGTGGCCTGCCAGTTCAGCGTCCCACTACCCGCGTTCTGTATATGCATACTCTGGCTGCTCACCGATCCAGTCCCTGCCCTGACCTGGAACGTTTCGGAGTCCGGGCCTGAGGTTAGCGTCGGCGCGTTGCTAGCACCGAGCGTGAAGGTCACAGGGAGCACTTGCGTATTGCTGGCGGAAGTAAAGGTGATGGCAGCGGAATGCACGCCAGGTTTCAAACCCGTTGTATTGACCGTTACGCTGGGCGAGGCGGGAGTGGTACCGCTATTCTGGCTCAACTGGAGCCAGCTTGCATCGGTCGTAGCATTCCACTGGATCGCCGCTTTACAATTGTGCGTTGTGCCAACGCTAATCGTTTGTGCAGCTGGCTTGCCCTGCTGATAGGCGCTGGCAAAGGATACCACGCTCGGCGAAAGCTGTAGAGCGCAGTGTGGTGTAACCGTCAAATTCACGTAGATGCTCTGCGGACTATTCTTCACATAACCGGCGTTCTGGGCGCTAAAGGTCACGATCCCGCTATATGATCCCGGCAGCATCGTCGTCGAATTGATTCCAACCGAGACCTCCTGCTGCGCGGAACTCGCCACCGAACCCACGATGGGCGTTGCGAGGAGCCAGGGAGCGTTCGTTGTCACTTTCCAGTTCAAAGCAAGCACACCAGGATTGCTTAGCATAACGGTTTGCGCACGTGGAGATGCTGCCCCATCGGCCGTCGTGAACGAGAGCAGCGCGGGATTCAGTTCGATCACAGCTTGATGACCAACCTGAAGCGGGGTCACCTCCATACGCACCGGCAATACCGCCTCACCAGCGTTAGACATAATTGTCAACTGAGCTGTATAGACGCCGGGGGGCATATTGCTACGGCCAGCGGCAACGTGCAGGCTGGTCTCGATGCCGCTGTAGAGCGTGCCGCTGATCGGGCTCATTTGCAGCCAGGGCGCGGACGAACTGGCCTGCCAGGAAATTTCGCCGCCACCGGTATTATTCAGCGCAATAATTCTGGACGTGTTGGTTGCCTGATCACCAGAGCCAAGATCGAGTCTATTCTGTGCCACCAGCAAATGCGCAGGCCGCAACATCGCGCTCTGACCACTTACCAGCAGAGGGAACGAAGCGATTTTATGCGAAATGGCATCTTCAGCATTGATGATGTGGACGCCGTTGCCCCACTCACCGGCGATAACGGTATCGCTAAAATTGCCACTTGTGTCGGCCTGTATTATTGTCGCGCCGCCGGTATCCGCCACCGGCACGGTACTATCCCGCGTCAAACCGATACGCCCACGCGGCATGAAATGCGTACCGCGCAAGGTCACCGTCGCCCCAACCACCACGCTGCGTGGCGAGACCTGTAACGCCAGCGCGTTGCCGTTCGCGGGACCGTGGCCAAGTGCGATCACGATGCCAAATACACCGCCAAAAATGAGCAGCAGGAGTAGACCCATGCTGCTCCAAAAAAAGACCGCCGGCGGCAAGCGCTTTTTGAGAGCATCCAGGATAGCACCGACCTGAAAGAGTGGTGAACGTGGCGGCGGCAGGGAGGGTCGTGGCGGCAATAGCACGGGACGCCGGGGGTGGGTATTTACCTCTTTCTGCCAGGTTGCCGCTGGTAGCTGATCCTCCTGAAATGTAGGATCATCGGGCCAATAATCACGCATAAACGGCGTGGTAGCAATAGGTTGGTCTACATCGCCAGCACCAGGCGAAGGGGCATCGCGCTGCGATGACAGAGAGGGCGGGGCCGATTTTTGCAAGCGTGTACCAACCGGTTGCGTAAGCTCAATTGATGTCTCCTCTGGGCGAACTGCATAGGCGGACTCGACCAGCGTTGGTGTCGCACCTTGCTCTTCCCGGACTGGCGAGCTGGACACAGGAATTGCTTGCCCGCACGCCTGGCAATAGTTGGCAGCCACAGGCAGTACCTTATTGCAATGTGGACAACGCCTGCTGCTCATCACGAATTTCCCCTCGGCTCACGCGACGGTCGCTACTTCCCAACATACCTAGTTTAAGTGAAAGATTGACATTTGTCAACGCTACTGCACAAACACGCATCTACATGTGTTCCCGTTATAAAAAGAGTCTTTTGCAACTTGTGAAAACTGCTTTTTCTTAGTATAACCCGCTGAACGAATTTTTTGCGCACGTTTTATGTACTTTACGACATAGATAATCATTGATGGTACCATAGGGCCATCAATGATTATCTATGTCGTAAAGTACCTCTTTTGTTAGACGGCAACGTTGGTTGAGCGTCCATAGGGTTTGTTGGGATCGATGAGCACATTGACGCACGCGGGCAAGCCGGACGCGAACGCTCGCTCCAGAGCGGGGCGAATATCTTGCGGCCGCTCGACCAGTTCACCATATCCACCCAGTGCCTCCACCATTTTATCGTAGCGAATACCCGGAGAAAGTTCAGCGGCGGTGGTATGGCCAATGATGGATTTTTGTGGATGCTTGATCTGGCCCCACGCTCCGTCGTTACCGATCACCGAGACGATGGGCAATTTCTGGCGCACCATGCTCTCGAATTCCATCCCATTCAAGCCAAAGGCACCATCGCCGTGCAAAATCAGCACCCGCTTACCCGGACGTGCCAGTTGCGCCGCCATCGCAAAGCCCGTGCCCGTGCCCAGGCAGCCCATCGGCCCGGCATCCAACCAGTAGCCGGGGCGCTGCACATTGATGACGCGTCCGCCATAGCTAACGATGTCGCCGCCATCGCCGATCACCGTCGTCTCCTCGTCGATAAAGTCGCGGATTTCACGACAGAACCGCATGGGGTGGATCGGCTCTGCGTCCGAATTGAGCGCCGCGGCATCGCGCTCCCATGCTCGTTGCTCTTCGGCACGCACAAAACTGAGCCATTCCTCGTGCTGGCATTGCTTCGTGGCCTCGACCACCTGGCGCATGCTCAGTCCAACATCACCAACCAGGCCCACGGCCGCGCCACGGTTCACCCCCACGTCTTCCGCCGCCAGGTCGAACCAGATCACCTGCGCCTCAGCGGGAATCAAGGGTGTCTGACCGTGATTCAAACGAAAATCCATGCGGGTCCCAATGCCCAGAATGGTATCGGCCCCTTCTAGCGCTTTCCTACGCGCCGCAGAGAAGAAGAGCGGGTGCGTCGGTGGCAGGCAGCCACGGCCCGCGCCATTGAGAAACACCGGGGCCTGCACGCGCTCAGCCAGCGCACGCAACGGCTCGGCGGCATCACACCACCAGGTAGCAGTTCCCGCCATAATCACGGGGTGCTGCGCCTGCTCCAATATCTGGGCAGCCTGCAATACCGTTTGTGGATCAGGAGCGGTGCGACCTGCGTACCGATACTGCGCGGGTTCGCCGGGATCAAATAGCGTCTCGGTATCGGCAAAATTATTCAAAATATCCATCGGCATTTCCAGGAACGTGGGACCGGGCTTGCCGCTGAGCATTTGCCGGAATGCCGCCGCCGTATACTCGCCCAGGCGCGAGGTCTCGTGCACGGTCCGTGCCCACTTGGTAATCGGACGCAGGAGATCGATCTGGTTCATCTCCTGCAACGCGCCACGGTCCCACAGCCCCAACGGGGCCGCACCGCCGATGACCAGCACTGGACTACCAGCCAGATAGGCGTTAGCGACACCGGTTACGCCATCGGTCACGCCGGGCCCAGCCGTGAGCAGTGCTACGCCCGGCTTACGCGTACACCTGGCCCAACCCTCGGCCGCGTGCACCGCCGCCTGCTCGTGGCGCGTATCCACCACGCGAATCCCTTCACGCAAACAGCCATCGTAGATCGCCGCGATATGGCCGCCACTGAGCGTAAACACCACCTCGACCCCCTCGCGCTTCAAGATTTTGGCAACCAGCCAGCCGCCGTGTATCATCCCCATGTGCAATATCCCTTTCGGTCCTTCATTGGACACCATACAATGCAGCACAAAATACCGTCTCGACAGGTTCACTTAGCCTGTAACCCCCATGATACATTACCAGAACCAGAATTTGCCTATCGACGCGCAGGGGTACTTTTGTCATGGCCTTGACTTTTGGATGACGTGATGGTAAATTAATGACTAGTTAGTCAAACATTAAGTGAATTGGTCAAAATTGGAGCTGTTTAGTCAAGAAAAATCTAAACAGTCATCCAGGCAGGAGGAAGGGCTATGCACGAGGCTACGCCTCAACGTTCGCTGAAAGAAAGGCAGCGCCACGAGCGGGAAAATCTCATTTTGCAGGTCGCCGAAGAGGTATTTGCCGAAAAGGGCTATCACGAGACCTCGATGGAAGAAATTGCGACCCGTGTCGGAATTGCTAAAGGAACATTATACCTTCACTTCGCTCGCAAAGAAGATCTTGCGCGTGCTCTCCTGTTGGACAAACTCGGGCTGATTACAGAGGCGGTAGAGAAAGCAGCGGTGTTGAATGCGCCGGTACAAGAGCGCCTTGTAGCAATCATGCACTTTATCTACGTGGAGTTATACGGCTCTTACTTGAGAACTATTTACATGGTGTTCAATAGTACTGAACTCCAATCGCTTTTCCAGCAGAATCGTTCCCAAGTGTATGCCCTGGTCACGCCACTGATCGAACGCATGAGCGCACTTTTTGACGAGGCCAAGGCGTGCGGAGCTTGCGATGCCAACATGCCAACACAGATCATGCTCAGCATCTTTCTCAGCATGCTTTCACCGAAAGCTTACCGTCTCCTGGTAGAGGAGGGTTCGTTCACTGCTGATGAGCTTTTTCAGTGTGTACAACGTGCCTTCTTCCACGGAGTCGCAGCCACATAAAATACGTTCCTTTTTACTATACAGATATTCGCAAAATTGATACTCGTAGTGTTATGAACATACATACTTACTACTGATCCGAGCACCTGAGCGCGCAGCGCTAGCCACGGCAGTGGCGTTGGTGATCGGAACAAGAGTCTAGAGCTTAGGGAGGAGTTGCCTGCTATGCAAGTTTCTGCATCAGCGCAGCGACAAGAAAGCGGTGGTATCCCTTACAAGTGGATAGTGGCAATCGTGGTGGTTTTCGGCATATTTATGACGATTTTGGATGGTACCATCGTAAATATCGCCATTCCACGCTTGCAAAGCGCCTTTGGTGCCAGCTTGAATGACGTGCAATGGGTGCTCACCGGCTATACGCTTGCGCAAGGGATTGTGACACCCATGACCGCGTTTTTTGCGGATCGCGTCGGCATCAAACGTTTTTACATGTTTGCGCTTGCCGCGTTTACGATTGGCTCGGCCCTGTGTGGCCTGGCTGTGAATTTGCCGATGCTCATTTTCTTCCGTGTCTTGCAAGGCATGGGTGGAGCGTTTATGACGCCATTGGCGATTACGCTCCTGTACCGTGAATTTCCGCCAGCGGAACGCGGTACCGCGATGGGTTTTCTCGGTATTCCTATTCTGCTGGCTCCGGCCTTTGGTCCAACGCTTGGTGGATATCTCGTCACCTTTACAGGTTGGCAGTTAATCTTCTACATCAATGTACCTATTGGTATCCTTGGTTTTATCCTGGCGGGCATCTTTCTACGCGAGGCACGGAGCGAGGGCAACCTGCGCTTCGATATTCCGGGCTTCATTTTCTCGGCCGCGGGACTCGGACTGCTGCTCTACGGGCTCTCTAGTGCCAGTACCGATGGCTGGGGCTCTAGCACAGTGCTCGGTTGTCTGATCGCCGGTGCATTGCTGCTAGCGACCTTCGTTATTATTGAGCTGAACATCGCCAATCGTGGTGGGCGTCCGTTACTGGATGTGCGCGTATTTGGCAATGGGATGTTCTCCGTCAGTAACTTTGCCATGGCGCTAGTGACCTTCGCGCTGTACGGTGGACTCTTCGTGGTGCCGATCTACCTACAGAACCTGCGCGGCTTGAGCGCCTATCAAGCCGGTCTCATCCTGTTGCCGCAGGCGTTCGCGTCGATGATCGCGGTGCTCGTTGGCGGCCGACTCGTCGATAAGCTCGGGGTACGAGCGGTTACCATTCCTGGCCTGCTGATTATGGCCTTCGCTTTCTGGCGACTTTCGTACTTGAATTTGACGATCCCGTATGGTCAATTCCAGATCCTGCTGATCCTACGCGGTTTTGGTCTTGGGCTGTGCGCGCAGCCGTTGACGGTGTCGGCGCTTTCGCAGATTAAGCCACGCATGCTATCGCAGGCGACTTCAGTAAATACGACTATTCGTTTTGTCGTCAGTTCAATAGCGATTGCCATATTGTCGACGCTCATCCAGACGCAGACCAAGGTGCATTACGTTCACCTGGCCGAAACAGTCACTCCATCTTCGGCGCTCGGGCAGTTTATGTACCGTATGCAAGGGCTGTTTATGGGCGGTGGGCAATCGGCGTCGCAAGCCTGGGCCTCTACAGTGGGATACGTTTACCAACAGCTTCAGCTACAGGCCTACATGCTGTCGATACAAGACACATTCTGGATTAGCGTGGGGGTTGGCTTGCTGGCGATTGTGGCTACCTTCTTTGTCTACACCCCCAAATCCAAGGAGGGCATAGATATGCAGGACACGCAAGAAATACCCCTGACCGATGAAGAGAGGCAGGCACGTGACGAAGCTATGATAGCCGTGTAAAGCGGGTGGTGCAGGACAGTTAACAAGCTCTCCTGAACTGTGTTAAGCGGGTGGTGCAGGAGGGCAGCAAGCTCTCCTGACTGGGGCCTGGGGCTGTGCCCCAGTCTTCCCCCTTCTCTGCCGCCGCAGGCGGCATCATTGAAATTAGTACAAAGCAGGCATTTTTACATAAGGAGAAAATACTCACATGCGTCGCTTAATTCTTATTCCATTGCTGGTTGTGGTAGTCCTACTCGCCATTGTGGCTGGCGTCGGCTACTGGATTTATAACGGCTACTACTACTACTCGACCGATGATGCCCAGGTGCACGGGAATCTGGTGAGTATCGCCAGCACCGGCAACGGCCAGCTCGCCACCTTTACGCCGCAAGTTGGCACACAAGTCACCGCTGGCGACGTGATTGGCACGATTGACGAGGTTTCCCCAACAACCGGGAAGCCGATGACCGTCAAACTGACCAGCCCGATTACCGGCACCATCGTACAGGATAACGCCGTCGAGGGCCAGACGGTGAGCGCTGGCCTCATGCTGGCGCAGGTCACCAATTTGAATTCGGTCAATATTGAGGCCTTCGTCGATGAGAGCGCAATTAACAACGTCAAGCTCAACCAGACCGTCGATGTCAGCATCGATGCCTATAAGAACACGACCTACACCGGCCATATACAGCAGATCGTACAGTCCACAGCGGGTCAATTCTCGCTGATACCGACCGAGGA
>DATAYF010000225.1:0-3454 GCA_036272735.1 Ktedonobacteraceae bacterium | reverse complement strand
AGTGGAATCGCCAGTGTGCCTATTGTGGGGCAAAGAATACCCCATTGCAGATCGAGCATATTCATCCCCGTGTCAACGGTGGAACAAACAGAGTGAGTAACCTCTGCCTGGCCTGTGAACCTTGCAACAAGACCAAAGGCACACAGGATATCAAGGTATTCCTGGCAAAGAAGCCTGATCTCCTCAAGAAGATACTCGCTCAGGGGAAAGCGCCACTCAGAGATGCGGCTGCGGTGAACACGACGCGCTGGATGCTCTATGAGCAGCTCAAGACGTTAGATTTTCCAATAGAATGCGGATCAGGGGGGGTGACGAAGTTCAACCGAACCACGCGAGGGTTGCCCAAGGCGCATTGGATCGATGCTGCCTGTGTTGGCAAGAGCACCCCTGATGTGCTACAGGCCCATGGTGTGGTTCCTTTGCTTATCATCGCCAATGGATCAGGTAATCGTCAGATGTGTGGTACAGACAAATACGGATTTCCTGTACGGCATCGTACACGACAGAAACGCCATCATGGTTTCCAGACAGGCGATATGGTACGTGTGGGAGTACCATCAGGGAAGAAACAGGGGGTCTATACCGGGCGAGTGCTGGTGCGTGCCACTGGCTCATTCGATATCAGAACGAAACAGGAGCGAGTACAAGGCATCAGCCATCGCTATTGTACACCGCTTTATCGTGGTGATGGCTATAGGTATCAAATCGGCGAGGCGGCAATTCCTCACCACGAGTGATCGCGGGTGTCTCCTTGCCGCGAAAGGGTGAGAACCTGGACATGCACGGACCAGAGAAACAGAAAAGCAAAGTCGGTGACGCTGAGAGTCCCCTGGCTTTAAGCCATGGGGAGATGTCAATTCTGAGGGGGCTACGCGCCCACATGTATAAGCTCGTGTAGGCGCGTAGCAGCTTGATCACGCGAGAGCCTGCCAGCCAGCAAGGCATCCAGAATCGCCTCAATCGTTGCCTCCTGTGGCTCCTCATGACCCATTTCCGGCGCCAGGTCCGCAGATTGCCCAGTTACAACAGTCGCAGTCTTCTCCTCCTGTGGCGACTCGCTCCCCTTGAAAAGGTGATGGCGTAGCGCAATTGGCAGATAGATGCCCACCAGGACTGCGCCAACCAGAAAGGCACTAAGCCCTCCCTGAGCCGCCAGTTGCCAGTCCGACACGGCCGAGCCTAGCAGTGCGGTAACACCGGTATACAAGACGACTGCCAGGCCAATTGCCCCCGTCAGGACGCCTGCTCCCAGCAGGGTGAGCACATAGCCACGACGCGGTCCCGCGACCAGCTCGCCATCCCGTTTATAGACCTTGCGTATATACCAATCTACCAAGATGTAGCAGGCCCCACAGAGCACCAGGGCCCAGGACTCAAACCACGCCTGGTGATCTCCTACCACTCCATGGATTGGGAAGAGTATCTTCAGCGCATTGTACAGCAATCTGCCTAGCCCCCACCAGAAGGCACCAGCCATGACGGCCCCCACGATTGCCAGGATAGTCAGGCGTAATACCTCCAAACGCATCAATTCCTGGCGTACGCTACTGTTTAATGACCAGGTATAGATGCCAATGAGAAGCACCCCCAGCAGCAGAGATGAGAAGAAATCATAGCTTCCTTGATAGCCCAAGACCTCAGCCAGATGAATAGGGTCCCTGTATCCCAGGCGCAGCAGGACCACAATCGCCAGCGAGCAGCCTCGTAGCAGGAAGGCCACACCATAAGCCAGGCCTAGGCCATGAAAGATCAAGCGTGTCGCCAGAGATCGATCCTGGCGGGCCGTCCAGCTATAAAAGATCCAGCTTCCTGCGACCCAGAGCAGGGCGAGCAGTAACCAGAAAGGATTGGCAGGTTGGCAGGGAGAACTTACCTCACACTGGACAGTCCCACGGAAGAAAACTGTATCGATCACATCTCTGATCGTAGGCACGAAGACGAAGAAAACCGTCACGGTGAGCAGCAGAACAAGTTGCACGCCGAAAATGTGAATACGTTGAAAGACAAGCGCGAGTCCTGTTGGCTCACCGGTATGCCGACGCTCAAGATGTACCAAGCAGGCCAGAAGCAAGAATGAGAGAGCAGCCGCGCATATGGAGCTCAGACCGCTATAGGAGGTTGCAGCCAGCCCCGAGAAGGTTGTACCCAGCAGCGGGACACCAAAGGCCACGCTTATCCCTTCGGTCGTATTTAAGAAAAAGGAACGTATAGCGCTATTTACAGCTTGAGGCTCCTGTCGGAGATCACGGCGAAGGAGCCAGTAATGCAGACCACCCAGGAAACCTGCAATCAGAAAAGTTATACAGGCATAGCTCACGGCCTGTACAAACTGCGCCTGCGTCGGGATATCCTGATAAGGTCCTCGCAAGCGTGTAAACGCGAGGCCTGTCGAGAGCAAGGAACCAATGGCGCTAATCGCAAAGATCAATAATGCCGTCGTAACCGCGTAGATGTAAAAACGATAAAGACTTCGAGCCATTGTAAGCCCTCCTGTACAATTATTATCGCAAGCCAGGCTGCAACAGATTGATATTTAGATGTATCAACCCGCAACCTCACCTGGTGAATGCTTACCACTCTACGCCTCTTAGCATACAGCCTGGCAGAACAGGAGGAATGGGTCAAATGCCCTATTTTTCGCTATAGGAGTTGTAAATCCCAAAATTCAATGGTTCACTCGCACTTTGCGTGAAAGCTTTTATATACGTCGTGAGCCAGGTGCATAGTATCGGCTTCACAGTCGATGCTCATTTCGGTGGAGCAAGTCCCACCCTCCCAGAATCACGCAAAGCGCGGATGAGCCCCGCAAAATCTTGGGATTTACAGAGTATCAGAGTAATGAAACCTAAAAATGGGCACAAAAAAGCTGGCATCTTGTTCAACTAGACGCCAGCTTCAAAACACTGCTTTCCCATTTACTCATCATCAAACAAACGATCTATGTCCTTTGCAGCTTCTTTATGCATGCTTGGTGTTGAATGACCATACACATCATCCGTCATCAGGATGTTTTTATGCCCAAGTATCTCCTTTCTCACCACCGCGTCAATTTCCATACGCCGCAAGGTCAATGAGGCATTACGCCGCAACCCATGAAACTTCATATGCTCAAGCCCAGCCCGCTTTAACAGCCGATCAAAAAAGTAACGAACGTGTCTCGGTGTAAAGTAGATCCCGTAACGAGTACAAAACACCAAATCAAGATCAGCCCAGCGAGTAGCCTTTGCCTTCATCTCCTGCTGCTTCTCATGATGCATTTGCAACAATGCCACAAGGTCGGCAGGCAAATAAACAAGCCGTTCCCCTGCCTCTGTTTTCGGCAATCCTACGACAAATCCACAACGACCCGTTTCATGGTTCTTCACGTACGACACCGTGCGGCGTATCTTTACTGTGGCCTTTTCCATATCAAGATCAGACCAACGCAACGCGGACAATTCCCCTAGACGCATAC
>DATAYF010000224.1:0-3483 GCA_036272735.1 Ktedonobacteraceae bacterium | reverse complement strand
CAGAAACATCGCCACGCCGCCCATACGAGGCATTGCTACCTTATGCACGCGGCGCTCGGCGGGCTGGTCCAGCCAGTTCATCTTACGGCAGACTGCGATAACGCCGAAGGTCAATACATACGCCAGTATGAATGCAGCGATCCCACCGACGAATAATACCGCAACATTGCTGAATAAAGCGGCGGGATACCAGGAAGCTATTTGAGCACTACTTAGTGGCAACATACGCCATGCCTCCTACGATGGAAAACTCCATTTTTCGCCAATCCAATCCAAACCGATGCCAACGGCAGAGCGAAGCCGCAGGCCACCATACTACCACCGTTCAGCCCGATTATAAAGCCTTGGCTACCGTAACGCAAATTGCTCATACATATGGTGGTACAAAATATTACTGGAAACATAAAGGAATGGTAATGGTTTCCGGAAACCATTACCATTCCTTTATGTTTCCACGCGTATGATGCGATCCCAACCGGCGTAATCCTGTTTGGAGGTGATGGTTGCGTTGGGGAAGCTATCGTTTAGGAGATGAGTGACGGCCTCGCGTTGCCGATAGCCGATTTCCAGCAGCATGACGGCCCCAGGCTTGAGAATGTTGAATTGAAGGGCTTCCTGACAAAAACGTTGCAAGAGGTGCAGTCCGTGTGGTCCACTGAAAAGGGCCAGGTGAGGTTCGTAGTCAAGCACGTCGGGTGGTATGTCGGGTATTTCGTCGGTGCCTACATACGGCAGGTTGGCCGTTAGCATATCTACCGGCTCAGGAAGTGGAGCCAGCAGGTCGCCTTGCAGCAGGCGCACGCGCCCGGTGAGATAGTGGCGCTGGCAATTCGTCCGTGCCACCTCAAGAGCTGCAGCGGAGATATCGCAGGCATAGAGATAGGGCAGACGTGGCTCTTGTAGTGCGATGGCGATAGGAATGGCCCCGCTGCCGGTGCCAATATCGGCCACCACGGGCATAGTACCATGTGCAATCTTGCCGCGAATGGTTGCGAGGGCATCTTCGACTAGCAGTTCGGTTTCGGGGCGTGGAATCAAGACGCGTCGATCAACAAGCAGATCGACCCCATAGAACTCGCTCTGGCCCACGATGTAGTCGACGGGTTCGCCCTGCTGGCGGCGTCGAATCAGGTCCATAAATTGCTGCTCTTGCGCGGGTGTCGCCTCGCGCTCAGGATACGTATACAACGTCGAGCGTTCCACTCCCAGCACGTGAGCAAGCAATAGTTGGGCATCCAGCCGCGCCGCACGTTGCTCCTGTTGAGATAGTGCCTCTGTTCCCTGTTGCAACATATGCTTAATTGTCGTCATGAGGTTTCCGCCATGTGAATTTGAAGTGTGAGCGTTGCTATGCGTTATGATAACATACCATAAAGTAGGCATTACTCATGGAGGAAATCAACATGGACAGTTCCACTCTCAAACAGCTTATTTACACCTACATTGAAGAATGGAAAACAGGTGATCGAGAAAAAATCCTTAGCACTCTCGATCCAGCGGTTGTTGTTATAGAGTCCTATGGTCCTACTTATCGAGGCAGAGGGATAGTAGGTCGGTGGATTGACTCCTGGTTGGCTCCCGGTTGGCTCCCGGTTGACTCCTGGTTGGCTCCCGGTTGGCTCCCGGTTGGCTCCTGGTAATTGGGTCAATCGTTGGGATGTGACTTCCCTTTACGTTGCGGACGAAGCATGCTTCTTTGAATGGATATTTGAATGTACTTACGCTGGAAATCGCAGTGGATTCGAGGGAGCATCAATCGTGCGGTTGCACAATGAAAAAATCGTGTTTTTGAGAGAATATGCGATGACGGCATCACGTTATGAGTGGGAGAGATAGCACACTTCATCGTAAAATATAAACGCATAAATCATGATTGCAAAGGGGGAGAAAGATACATGATCGATGAGCAGCTTGATCCACAGGCAATCCTACAAACGCTCGGATTGCTCGATATCACCAGCGTTGTATCTGTTCAGGGCGGGACTGATACGGCCATCTGGCGGGTGGAAAGCGCGGGTAGGATGTATGCTTTGCGCGTTTTCCAGCGCGGGCAGCACGACGATTGCCAACAAGAGCACGTGGTAATGGAGGCGGCTCGTGCGGCGGGTTTACCTGTGCCCCACGTTCATGCAGAAGGGACGTGGTGTGAGCATCCTGCGCTGCTCCTATCCTGGCTTCCCGGCAAACCTATTGCTGAAGAATTGTATGCACATCCCTGGCGTGCCTGGCGCCTGGGCGTCATGTTTGGTCGTATGCATGCAGCCATCCATGACATTACTGCACCCGATCTTCTCTGCCAGCCGCCCGATGGCTGGATGAGATGGCAAGGTCTCGATGATCCGCCGCTGCAAGAACGTCTGCGTGCGATAAGTCACCAGTCCAATGTGCTGTTGCACCTGGACTATCATCCCTTCAACATTTTGACTGATGGAAACAGGATAACTGGCGTGCTTGATTGGCGGAATGCTGGTGCTGGCGACCCACGAGCCGATGTAGCGCGCACAGTTTCCATCCTGCGTATAGAGAACATCGATGGCAAAAGACTCTCTTTCCAAGAAATAGCCCTACGCAGAGTGTTTGAGGCTGGCTGGCGTAGAGGCTATGGGCAGAAAAAAACAGCCCTTGGAAACCTGAGCCTTTTCTATGCCTGGGCTGGCGCGGTCATGGAGCGAGACCTGGGCGCAAAGCGCGAACAAGCACATCTCACGCATATTCATAAATGGACAATGAGATGGAAGAAGCGTGCAGGACTGTCCTTACATTCACGTGTATAGAATACTTCTCAACGAAATTACCCCTATCGTAACGTGAAGGTCAAGCTAGCTCTCCTGTTCATGAACGATGGCGAGCAGGTATAGTCGCATCTCAGCCGCATCCTGCGCAGTTCCAGCCTGGAGGATCAGCTCGTGCAGGGTTTTGGTCTGTTTGATGTCCCTGGTTTTTTCCTTTGTGAGCGCAACAAGATCTGGGAAACGCGTTTCGACGAGAGCGTACAACGTCTGGCACCACTGCTGAAGCTCTTCTCGTGTTGCCATGTCTCGGCCCTCATTCAGACCTTTATTCCAGCCTTCTTGCTCGCCCTCCTCTCGACCTTTATTCCAGCCTTCATTCAGACCTTTATCCCAGCCTTTTTTCATGATGTCCTGGAAAGCCCACGACTCACTTAGAATATCTTCAAGCATGCTAAACCTCCTTACAGAGGGCCGAGCGCGAAAGCCCCCGTGTTTCAAGCGGGGGATGAAGCGCCGTTCCTTGTGTGAGAGGGGCACGAGGCCCTGGACCGCTTGAAATCGAGGGAAACGCTTGACACGGGCTCCTCGATTCGTTCTGATTAGAACAGAGGTTCCTCGATCAGAAAGGCAGACGGATGGCACGGCAGCACCCCAAGCGCACGAAGCATACCACTCCCAGGCAGGAGACCGGCAAGCAAAGCCAGCAGACCCCGACCTTTCTGCTCGCATTGCCTCTGGTCGTCGACGAAGG
>DATAYF010000223.1:0-6720 GCA_036272735.1 Ktedonobacteraceae bacterium | reverse complement strand
AGGTCAAGAAAGATTTATCGGTGCGTTGGCATTCGTGCGCATGTGGGACCGAGCTTGACCGAGACGTGAATGCCGCTATTAACATCCTGGCATTAGGCAAGAAACACTTATTGGCAGGGGCGCTGCCAACGTCGGAAACGGCGTAGAAGCCTCCCCATTCAATGGGGAGGTACGCCACGGCAAGAATGTACTCTCTGGTTGGAACATAGACGTGAAGTGAACCAAAGCGCTTCCAAAGCTTGCCATCAGGTACGATCACCTCATCGTACATCAACATCTGGGCAAGGTAGTTAAACCAATCAGCATCCAGGTCATGTTTTTGTTTGATAACCTGGATGCTCTCGCGTAGTGGAGTGTAGGCTCGCTGAAACCCGTCTTCGTCGAGCCAGAAAATGTCGATGTCTTTGGTAGAACGGGGCGCGTTTGCCAGCAGAAGCATATAAGCACCTCCTATCAAGAGGATGCGAACGGGCTTTTTGAGGCCCTGGTTTTTGAGTTCTGCTCCCAGTTCAACCAGGTAACGCTCTATGTCTTCTGCTTCCATCTTTGTCTCTGCGGTTATCTATTCCATAAAAAGGTTGGTTTTACTATACCACAGCATAACACTTGTTATCTTCCACTTTAGTCGACCGTCATCTTGTCCTGATCCATTGTCCGAGGCTGCGGGACGCGATCGGAATAGTCCTTTTCCGACTCTGGCACACTCTTGGTGATTCGGGTATTCATAAGTGAAGGACGCTACCCAAGAAATCGCAGCTAAAGCCAATGACTCTCTTTCAATTGGCTTGCTGATGAGCTGAATCACCAGGAGCGTGCCAGAGTCAATCATTTACGTAAAGTAACAGAGAATTGCAGAAGCGCTAAAAGTATATGATTCTTGCTGTAAACGATCCAGCGAACAAACCGGTAAAATCACATGCTCTTGAACGAGGGAGACACTCATAGAACGTGAGTGGCAACATTCATGCTAAGCAAACAGCCACACAAGGAGACGCGAAGATGTACAACGTACTTTTTCCACGCTCGCCGTGGATTCATGTACTTTTTCCACGATGACCGGAGAGTCATTCCACGATTACGACTGACCTTTTCGGGCTTTCATGCTTATTCTATTCCACGATTAGAATAGAACGCACACCCGAAAGGTAGAATATTCGCCATAAAAAGGTAGAATATTCGCCATAAATAGGATATACTTATTACTGTATAAGTGATAAGGCGCGCATTTAGTACATTGATAAAGAAGCCGAAGCGATGACAAGCATTCGTCAACAACTGAGTCAAATATGGAGCCTGCTGCGCAAAGCCAGCGTCACCAGTGATCTCGCCACCATCGAGTATCTGGCGGCGCTGCTCGTCGAATTCAAGGATCAGCCGTGGCCTTTTGACGAAAAGCAACGGCCGCAAAAACCAAGAAGCCGCTATAATTCTGATGACGAGATCGTGAAAGGGATGCTGGGTAACGCGGCCCGGCAGATAAATGAGCAGGATGAGCAGGCAGGCATAGCCAGGCTGTTTGATCACTGCATCCTCTTCTACTCCTCCAAAATGAGAAATCCAGGCAGTTATCCAACGCCGAGGCATATCGTCTCATTCATGATGCGTATCCTGCAAATAAAGCCCTCGCACGATTTTGCCGATTTCACCTGTGGCAGCGGGGGCTTTCTCGTTGAGCGCTACCAGGTAGAGCAGAATACGAAAAGACCAATACCAGGGTTAACGATCGGTACGGATATTGCGCCTGAATGGACGAGGTTAGCCCATGCGAACGTCTTTCTCCATAGCCTGCCAGGCACCCCGCTCAATGTATCTACGGTTGGAAACATTCACATACATACCGGAGACACCCTACGCTTCTATGGCTCGAACGGGGCATTATGGCCGGATAAATTCGACCGGGTCGCCATGTCGCCACCACTGGCGCAACTTATGGAGATGCTCACGCTCTTTCCAGAGTTACCATCGGCGCTGATGAGTGATACTGCTTTCACCTTTTTTCTGCAACAAAAGCTCAAGAATGACGGCAAAGGAACCATTCTGGTGTCAACGGAGATGTGTACGCGAGAGACGTATCATACGCACTTCATCAGGGAATTTTTGACTGAAAGAGAGCAGTTGCAAGCGGTTATCCAGCTTAATAAGAGCGCCCTGCTGCCCTTTACGCGCGAGGAGACGTGCGTCCTCATCATCAACAAACAGAGGCGGTCTCTCTCATGGATGCTCAAAGTGGAAAAGGATGGCTATATTGAGGAACGCAAGCGTGACCTCACCGAAGATCCCAGCACGGCTCCGGCGCACAATGATCTGCCATTCATCGAGAAAGTTGCCAACATTACAGGGGATGAGACGAAAGGCTGGAAAGATGATTTCAAGAACACGATTACGTATTACTTTGTTGGCACGCTGAAAAATGCCTTTGTGGGCACCATTATCAAGCCACGAGAAGGGATTTACATCAAACAGGTCACGTACAAGCCATCCACCAAAGAGTATGTCCTGCAACTGCTTGAAACGAGCGGGCAGCACCAATTTTCAACGTCGATCCCTTTACCCCAGAGACCATCCACGCCAGATTTCGAACGCAAAACAATCTTTCGAGGAGGCAAACCAGGACAACTCATTGCGATCGCGGTTGATGGAAGAGTGGTTGGCGTGACAGCACGTATGGAGGAGATTAGTGGGAACGGGTATGATTTATTACCCCGCAGCTATCTTGATAGACACGTAGCAGGTTCCAGGCAAGCGGAAGGGACACTTGAGCATAATAGCAAAGAAAACGAGCCAATAAACGCACAACAAGAGGCTATCGCGCGGCTTATGGAGTTGCCGTTGCTCGCAGACCAATCCGATTTACCAGCCGTTTTGGGAAGCCAGGAGTTCGCCATCTGGTGCACGATCAACGAGCGCTTCAGCACAGAACAGCGCTACGCGCTACCCTTCACGGCCGAGCAGCTCAAGAAAGAGGATTTTTCCCACGACGACGTTTTCTCAGCCCTACATATACTCACGCACCTGGGGCTCATCATCCATGCATACCATGCTGCCGATGATGCAGCACAACGGACGGACTATTATCGTCTGGTGACGACGCAAGACCTTGTTGGTCATAAGTGGCGGGCCGAAGAAATATCAAAGCAGTGAAATTCAGGTGATTATGCGTATACGTCGTTTCTTTATCGAAGAGTACCAGGTCTTACGCTATCTCGAATTACCCCTGGAGGCGGCAGAGCAGAACGCGCCTGGCGTCCCGGCAACTTATGCCCTCGACCTGATCGTCGGCGTGAACGGCACGGGCAAATCAACGCTCCTGCGGCTGCTCGCTGAAGTGTTTCAATATCTACGCAATCGCCATCTCCCGCCATTTCACTTCTCCATCACCTACCAACTGTACCAGAGCATTGGTGACCCGCAGACCGTGACCATTAGCAACCTGGATGAAGATAAGCAGAAACAACTGGCTGGCGGGCGCGAGGTCGCGCAGGAGAAACGGCTCTATCTAGGAGTTGAAGAGCGCGCGAGCGCGCAACCCACGGAAGAGCTTGTAGAAGCGATAGATGAACGCTACCTTCCGAATTATGTGATCGCGCTTACCAGCGGCAGCGAGGCAGGCTGGGAGCTTGCGGAAGCTGGCATGGTGTACGATAGCAGCGCTCAGAATGCATCGTTTCCCCACAAGGATCAAGCAGACGTAGAAGAGCGGCTGCGGTCCTGGTATCACCACGAGCAATCTATGCCACCCAGCAGCGTCACTTCCTCTATTCGCGGTCAGCGCACCGCCATGTCGGAGCAACGCACGTTTTACCTGATGAAAAAACAGCAGATGCCCCTGATTATTCTCTGTGGCCTGCTTGTGGATATGCAGTCGGAGAATCAAAAGCAGGTCCTTCCAGAGGTTTTACGCGAAGTCAAAATCAAGACGCTCGTCAGTTTCTCGCTGCGGCTGCATATCAATGAAAACGCGATTGCTGCCGACGATCTGTCCATTATCGAACAATTGCGAGGCCAGGCCACGCGTATCGTCAAACAGGGCGATAGCCAACTGCTTATCTTTCAAGTGTACGATCAAGAGCAGATCAGCGAGAAGATACACACGCTCGTGCAAGAAGCTGGCAATGGCTTGGAGCTTTTCAAGCAACTCGATCAGCTTACGCGCATACGAGAGGATCAACAACGCACCTTACAGGAAGTCAATCTGTTCTTCACGCGCGAATACACGCCGCCAGAACAAGAGGGACTGGAAACGGTGCAAGATGGGGCTCCGCCAAAACAGCCACTGCTGCACCTGCTTGAGTGGTTCAGCGATGGCGAGGCCAGCTTTTTGGGGCGCTTCTGCCTGTTCGCGCTCTTACGAGGGACCGAAGCGCTGGTTCTGCTGGATGAGCCAGAGGTCCATTTTAACGATTACTGGAAACGCCAGCTTGTGCATAAGCTCGACCAGGCACTGCGTGGGCAGTATAGTCATGTACTTATGACCACGCATTCGAGTATTACCATCAGCGATGTTTACAACACCAGTGTGTGGGTCATGAAACGCCACAATGATTTCACGGATTATGTTGCGCCACCGAATTTGCGCACGCTGGGCACCGATCCCAGCGATATCATCGTGCACGTTTTTGGCGCCGAAAGTGCCACGGGGGCGCAAAGCATTGCCTATTTACAACGGCGGGTGAATGAAATCCTTGCTTTAGAGGATACCGACGAAAAACGCAAGGAGTTGGACACACTCATGGGTTACGTTGGACCCGGCCCCTGGCGTTTCCTGATACGCAGGAAGCTTTATGGACTGGAAGACAATCAGAGCGAAACACCTACTAGCAATGCGGGAAGGTAAGATGTGAGTATCCTGCACGGTTTAACGTTACCGGATATTACCAGGGAATGTCTCACCGATGTCGTTCAATTGCAAATAGACCTGGTTGATTATGCGGCTACCACTCCAATAGCACAGTTTGGTATGCATACCTGCGCAGCCCATCTCGATAGGGAAGGGTCACGCTTTCGAGGTTCGGGTGCCGATATTGCGCGCTGGTTGTGCAAACCAGGAACGAAACGCCAGAGATTGCTCACAACGTTTGCCTGTGAGTACCAGGCACACAACGATGATGAGACAACAAGCGAGACAAGAGCGGCGTGGCGCAAACGCATTCGGCAAGAAATTGATGCCCTGTTGTCGCCTGATAATGAACCGCTCTGCGTACAGAGCTTTTTTGATGAGTCGGTGAAGGAAAAAGGGAAGAACGTAGGAAAAGGCAAGTCAACAGCACCAGGATGGCAGCAAACGGCAAGAGATTTTTTTCTGCTCTTTTACGAGAATTATCTAGGAAACTCTAAAGAAACATTCCCAGCCTGTATTTTCACACAATCTAGCAAGCGGTCCTTTGGCAGACAAAGGATGCTGGAAGCTTTCTTAGAAGAGAACAAAGGCCTGGAAGTATGCGCTATTTGCGACCAGGCAAGGTATTATGCGCATGGGCAGCAGCAGATCCATAGTATCCTGGATCATTATTTTCCGAAAGCGAAATACCCCCACTTCTCCTGTCACCCGTACAATCTTATTCCGGTGTGTTACTCCTGCAACTCGTCAATTAAGGGTGAAAAAGACCCGCTATTGGATGGAAGGAACCACTCTCGACTCTTGCTAAAATCAGCGTTGCCTTATCGCTATGCGCTCTCTCAGCAGGTATACCTGGAAGTCGTGCCGAGTGCACGAACCGAATTGATCACTATTGGGGAACTACAACCGCGCCCCAACGGTTCAACAGAGATTGATCCTGAATTACAACAAGCCATTGATTTATTACGGGAGATATATCAATTTCCCGCCCGCTGGGGATACGCCGACCAGGCCACCAGGATCAACGATACACTTTTTCGCTCTATACGCCATTTTTTAGCGGATGGCAGACGCGCGGCGTATGGTGCGGATAGAGGACGGGAAATTTATCATGATCTCAAGCACCTCCTCTACAGCCTGGACGCCGAAGACCAGGGCCACGACCCCTTTGCCTTCGCGATGACCTGGATCCTCGTTGCCCTGCTCAAAGAGGCTCCTGATGATGCAGGCGGTAGTGACGGCACGCCCACCTGGCGGGCGCTGGTTGAGGAGATTTATTCCTGGTCTGGTGAAAGCTTTGCCGTGAGCCAGAAGAGGAACAAACATGTCGAGAAATTGCTGAACACCTTCAATTCATCCTCAGAAGGGGACGCGCCAACAGTTCATGTAGACGCATCCCTGTCTTCGCATGGAGCATGCCTCATTCCTGCCAAAGAGGCACACGATCACGCGTGATCGCCGAACCCAGTTGTACTGGCTACTTGGGATATCTGTTCAGAAGAATCAGAGACGCGTGCCACGAAAAGCAGGAACGGACGTCCTAAATAGCCAGCGCAGAGATCGAATACTGCTGCGGCACACAAAAAGATGCTAGCGAGGCAGAGCGTGAGGCTCTGTCAGAACAGAGAACAGAGAACAGAGAACAGAGTCCAGGGCGCATGGAATGCTTCCCTCTCGCTTGTTGAACGATGAGGCCGCTCGTATCACTGTCTGGAGATCTGTCAGTCGCTGCAGAAAAGCATGCCGTTGTTCCAGGAGAGAGGCCATTTCACCCATTGTGCAGCGCGAACGGAAATAGTTCCGTCATTCGTCAAAGGCGCGCCAGAAGCGTGCTGCTGCTTCGAACGGTCCAAAGCCGTGCATGGGACCGTCCCGTTGTTTGC
>DATAYF010000222.1:0-4665 GCA_036272735.1 Ktedonobacteraceae bacterium | reverse complement strand
CCACACCACCTACCAAAATTTAGGAGCAATATAGATATGTTTCGTGATAGGAAACAAACACTGTGTGTATCCTCTCTTTTGTGGTATCTGCTGGCTGTTCTTCTTCTCTCTACTGCCTGTGGTTTGCCCTGGGAGAGTGTTCAGCCAGCAACGACCCCGTCAACCGCCTTGAATTGTACACAGCGAAGCTCTACCCCGGTCACACTCTCGATGTATTATGGCAGCGAGAAGGAGAACTGGATGCGTGATGTCATCGCCGACTTTAATCAGCGTGGTCTGAAAGCCTGCGATGGTCCCATTAGCGTTCAGGCGGTTCCCATTGGTTCTGGAGCCTCTATGCAACAGATCCTCGCAGGCAGCATCAAACCCGATGTCTGGAGTCCGGCAGGCTCGACCTGGTTGAATCTGCTCAATGATCAGTGGCGTAAGCAGCATAGCAGCGACATTATCGACGGGGGCGCCAATGCGACACCGCCTTTAGTGAATAGTCCCGTGGTGATCGCGATGTGGAAGCCACAGGCCGAAGCCCTGGGCTGGCCTCAGCGGTCTATTGGCTGGAGCGACATCGCTAAACTTAGCACAGATCCTCGTGGCTGGGCCAGCTATGGTCACCCTGAATGGGGCGACTTCAAGTTTGGCCATACCCATCCCGATTACTCTAATTCCGGCCTGGATGCCGTGATCGCTGAGAATTATGCCGCGCTCAATAAGCGTGGCGCGTTGAGCGCGGCCGATATTGAGCAGGCACGGACCAAAGACTTTGTCGCCAATGTCGAGAGTTCTGTAATTCACTACGGCGACAGCACGGGCTTCTTCGCGGATAAAATGTTCAAGGGAGGCCCGAACTACCTGAGCGCCGCCGTCATGTATGAGAGCCTGGTGGTGGAGGCCAACCAGGAGCAGACCTATGGTCACCTGCCCTACCCGGTCGTCGCCATCTATCCCAAAGAGGGAACCTTCTATAGCGACCATCCCTTCTCCGTTTTACAGGCAGGTTGGGTGACCCCGGCCAAAAAGGCGGCCGCCCAGGTCTTGCGCGACTTCTTGCTCGACAAGGCACAGCAGCAAAAGGCCCTTAGCTATGGCTTTCGCCCTGCCAAACTCGATGTCCCGATCGCGGCACCCCTGGACAGCCAGCATGGCGTTGATCCCAAGCAGCCACAGAGCGTATTACAGGTCCCCTCGGTCTCGATCGTGAATGCGATCAAAGCCTCCTGGAATCAGCAGAAGCGCAAAGTAGACGTGATGCTAATCCTGGACCGCTCGGGCAGTATGAACGATTCCATTGGAGGGAGCAGCAAGATTGAGGCCGCGAAACAGGGACTCAGCGACTTCGTGAACTTGCTGGGCGATAGCGATGGCTTGGGCGTAACGGTCTTTAGCAATGATGCACAGACGCTCACCCCCGTGGATGCGCTTGGTTCCAAGCGCCAGAACGTGCTGGAGCAAATCAAGGGCATCCAAGCCGGTGGCAGTACGCGGCTCTACAATACCATTGATGAGCAGGTCGAGGCGCTGCAAAAACAAGCCTCCAGGCATATCAAGGCCGTCATTGTCCTGACAGATGGCCAGGACACCGTGCAGCAGATGAACTTGCAAGAACTGCTGAGTAAAATCAAGCCTACAAGCGATGATCGCAACGCAGGGAATCGTGTCAAGGTGTTTACGATCGCCTATGGCAACCCACAGGACATCGATGAGAACGCCTTGAAGCAGATTGCCGAGGCCGGTGGCGGACAGGAGTACGCAGGCACACCCCAGAATATTCGCCAGGTCTATAACCAGATCAGTGAATTCTTCTAAGAGTAGTGTGTCAGGGATAGAGAGGTTTTCAAAAGGCTGTATTGATGTTTAAGCAGGGATCTGCTCTTTTAGTAACTCGTGGTCGCCCGCGATCTCTTTCAGCGAGCGCTGGTTGGTCTCGGGCAGGGTGAAGATGGTCAGGAAGAGGCCCAGGATGGAGACGACCGCCGCGTCCCCCCTGGCGCCAGGCAGCTTAACATTGGTGAGCAGGTAGGGAAAAGGCGAAGGCGCCGATGAAGGCCCCCAGCTTGCTCAGGGCGGCGGCGATACCATGTGCTGAACTGCGAACCATGGTCGGGAAGATCTCGGCGGGATAGACGAAGGTGGTCACGTTTGGCCCACACTCCGTGAAGAAGTAGCCCAACGCGTAGAGCGAGTGGAAGGACAGCGTGCTCTGCGTCAGCCCTGGCACCAGCGCGAGCAGGCCATAGGAGAGTGTAAATCCCAGGATTCAGTGGGAGAAAATCGTATAATTCTGCGGGTCGTTCTCAGGCCACAAGCTCTTCTTGTCAGACCATATGCCCACCCAGAGAGTTGTACTAACTTCTCCCACTGAATCCTGGGATTTACAGATAACAGCACTTCAACAAGAACAGCAAGAGCTACGCAATCTAGCGAAGGAGATTATTAGCTACCTGACCATACACGGACATACAGGTCTGCTCGAATAGCTATCATAAGGATAGCTAGTACGAGTGTTCTATCAACGATCAGATGCTTTAAGATACGTTTAGCAGATTTTAGAGGCATTTCACTTAAAATTGACGGCTCTCCATCCTTCCGGGGGAAAAGGCCGATCGTACTCGTTCATGGTCCCCTCCCTTGACATTCTCCCTACTAGAAGGTAGAATTAAAGCAATGAATACACATGCGGATACAGCACAACAGATTATTGAGGTCGCACTCGGACTTATGATAGAGCGAGGATACAACGCCTTCAGCTATGCTGACATTAGTGAGCGGATGGAAATCAGGAAGGCCAGTATCCATTATCATTTTCCTAATAAAAGCGACCTGGGGCGTTCGGTTGTAGCCTATTATCGTGCAATGGCGCAGCAAGGACTCAACCAGATTGACCAGATCACGTCTGATCCCAGAGAGAAGCTCAATACCTACACGGAGCATTTCTACAGGCAAATGAGGGAAGCCAATTTCTTTTGTCTCTGCACCCTCCTGGCAACTGAGCTTCCGACCCTGCCTGAATGCGTACGTGACGAGATTCAGGGCTATTTCCGCGAGCACACGGCCTGGTTTGCTACGCTGCTGGCAAGCGGTCGAGCGCAGGGCATCTTCACCTTTGCTGGTGATCCCACGATCAAGGCCCAAAGTGTCCTGGCCGCCATCCAGGGAGCCATGATAGCCGCACGCGCCTATCAAGATCCTGAGCGCTTTCGCGTGATCGCGCTCCAGGTGTGTTCAGATTTGCAAACGTAGTGGAAGTCTCTTTTTTTTGGATACAAATCTACCTTCTAGTAGGTAGAAAAGGAGAAAAACATGTCGATATCGAAATTATTGAGAGCTAATCCGGGTGCAAACACCGCGCTTCTTATGCGTAATCTGTACTTTGTGCGAGCCGCTTTTGCACTGGTCTGGGCGCTTGGCCTTCTCTGCCTAATGACTCTGCCCGCATTTATTGCCTTCCTGCTCATCCTTTATCCAGCATTTGACGCTGGCTCTTCTCTATACGATGTTTACGTTCATCGTGCCTCAAAGAATACCCTGGCTCAAAAAACAAATGTAGTCATTAGCTTACTTACTGTTATAGCGGTGCTCGTTGTTACCTCGATGGGAGTTCCGGCCATCTTACGCGTGTTCGGTGCCTGGGCTATTCTAACGGGTGGAATAGAATTAGTAACGGCAATACGACGATGGAAAGAACTAAGTGGTCAGGCGATCCTCGTCTTCGGTGGAACCCTCTCTATTATTGCCGGAAGTTCCTTTATTGCACTTGCTGGACAGCCTACATTTGGCCTGAGCAGTCTGGCTGGCTACGCCCTTATGGGAAGCTGGCAATTTCTTTTTTCTGCTCTCCGTCTGATCAAACAGGCTCGCCAGAATACACAAACTGACAACTTTTCTCACCAAAGTTGATGGAGTTCCACATGGTGGTCAGGGGCGTTTAATAGCTTGATTAGCGAGGCCAGGTAATTTCCAGGCAAAGCTGATTATTGTCGAAAAACACAAATGGCCTATTGGTGTATTCCTGACGAAAAAGTACGATGTGCCATATAACTACGGATGAGTTTCAGGTTAAGTGGCTCTAGAGGCCATTGGACGGATCTCGGAGTCTTTCACTTTCTTGGTCATGGACAAAAGAGCAACTGGAAGCACCGCCAAAAAAACCGGTGTTCTCAGACGAGAAAAACCTTGTTCTACATGGAGAAAAGAAGAAATAGGGCAAGCTCAGCCTCAGTTATATGGTGCGTCATACTTTTTCGTCAGGAATACACCAATAGGCCAAAAGGCCTCAAGAGTCATGAAGCATTTCCCGATAAAATCCGCAAACGAAGATGCCGACGATTACAGAGAGCCGAGCGCGAAAGCCCCCGTGTTTCAAGCGGGGGATGCAGCGCCGTTCCTTGTGTGGGTGGGGGCGGGAGGCCCTGGACCGCTTGAAATCGAGGGCAACGCTTGACACGGGCTCCCCGATTCGTTATGATTAGAACAGATGTTTCTCGATCAGAAAGGCAGACGGATGGCACGGCAGCACCCAAAGCGCATGAAGCATACCACTCCCAGGCAGGAGACCGGCAAGCAAAGCCAGCAGACCCCGACCTTTCTGCTCGCATTGCCTCTGGTCGTCGACGAAGGGCAGGCCAAACGCCTGCGTGCCCACCTGGAAGCCGGCAGACAGCTCTACAA
>DATAYF010000221.1:0-10565 GCA_036272735.1 Ktedonobacteraceae bacterium | reverse complement strand
TTGCGTCAAGTACCACCTCATTGCCAAATTGCTTTGGATATCGGATGTGGTACCGGCAGCTTTGCCCGGCGTTTGGCGAATCGGTTTGATATTGCTGTGATGGGAATCGACCCAGATCAAGAGAGCGCAAGCGGAAACATTCCACCCATCGATCCAGTTTGTCAAAGTCGACTTCCTGCGCTATCCCTTCGCTGAGCAGTTCGATTTCATCTCAGTATCGCCGTCGCTTCATCATATGCCGCTTGATCAGGCCCTGGAAAAAATGGTCTCATTGTTACGGCCAGGGACGTTTTAACCGTACTCGGTTGTTTCCACGAAGCCGGTTTGGCTGACCTTGGGATCGCACTCGTCGCAGCTCCGGTCAACACCTTCTATGCATTGAGCCGTGGATCGATCAAAAGTGCAGCACCCACCAAGCCAGCGGACATGTCCTTGCGAGAGATCCGCGTGTGTTTCTTCTCATTTCCCCGATGCATCTCTCCGTCGTCTGTTGCTTTGGTGCTATCTCCTGACCTGGCAGAAGCCACAAGATCAGACTCGTTTCCCCAAACCCTGACGGTCGTCCCATTTCCGATGAGGTATCAATTTACAGCGTGCTGGTGAAAGAAACGAGATATGGAGCGGCCTACCCAGAGACATTCATATTAGTGCTCATGGTTGAGGGCAAATGCTTACATTTGCGGGCCAAACTTGCTCACTTGGTGGAACTGGCCCAATCTTGGTGAAAACACGTCAGGCGCAGCATGTTTGCCCTTCCTGCGGAGACGCAAGGAGGGCACGCACGACCTACGCGCATCCTTCACCAAAAGCGGGCCAGACCTACTTGGTGGGGCATTTACCACCAACCAGTCTTGCGGGCTGTATCCTCCTGTCCCCAAAAGCTTCCGTGCGTCTTCTTGCTCCACGTTACCTTGCAACTCGCTGAAGCTTCTTTTAGAGATTATCCACTCAAAAGCCGATGGTTAATCCACCGTCGACGGTAATGACCTGCCCGGTAATATAGGAGGCATCGCGCCCAGCAAGGAAATATGCGACACCGGCGATCTCTTCGGGTTGTGCCGCCCGTTTGAGTGGTAAGTGGTGCCCCTCGATGTAGTTCTGGCGAAACCAATCGCTCTGCAATTCGTTGACGCCATCAGTAATACTCATCGGGGTATCTACGAAGCCGGGCGCGATGGCGTTGACCAGGATGTTGCGCGGCGCGAGTTCGAGTGCCAGCGCCCGGCAGTAATGGTTGATGGCGCTTTTGGCCAGCGCATAGGCGCTGCTGCGGCTTTCGACTCGTTCTCCGTGAATCGAAGTCACATGGATGATCCTGCTGCCATCGGGCATCAATGGGATGGCGAGCCTGGTCATCGCGATGGCTCCATTGAGCATGATGTCGAACGGCTTACGCCACTCCTCCAGTGGGGAATCAATCACCGCAGCCGCCATGGAGACGCCGGCGCAATTGATCAGCGCATCGACGTACCCCCATTCCGTCTGGAGTACTGCCAGCAGGCGCTGTCCTGTCTCCAGACTATCGTAAGAGCCAGCGCAGACGATGTGGTGTCCGGGTGCGAGCTCTGATCGCACCTGCTGTAGCCTGTCTTCACGCCGCGCCGTCAGGCAGACGTCCCATCCCTCCTGCGCGAAGCGCTGCGCTGTTGCTCTACCGATGCCAGATGAAGCGCCGGTCACGATGACCTTCTGACGACTTTTGCTGATGGTGTCCTCTCCAAATATGCTGGTATGTGTGGGTCCGGTTCGCGATGGTCGGCGTACTGCCCCGTAGAGGTAGGTAGTACGCCGAGTTGCTGACTGGTTGCTGCCAGTTCCTATGCTACTGCCCGAGCGGAACCTGGGCGTAGCGACGCAATACGTCTTCATTTAAGTGTACACCCAGGCCGGGTGCCTGTGGTACACAGAGAGTGCCATCTGCCTCCAGCTGGAATGGTTCGGCCAACAGATCACGCGCGAGGGGACTCTCGCTCACGGTGAACTCGGTGAGTTGTCCATGGGGCATACTGGCAACGTAGTGTAAAGAAGCCGCCACCAGGATGCCGGTTGAGAACGCATGTGGGACGCAGAGGATATTGTGATCATAGCTGTATTGAGCCAGCCGCATCGCCGGTGTCAGGCCGCCCGCACGCGCAAGGTCGGGTTGCACAACGTCAATATGGCCCTGCTCGATAAGGTTAACAAATCCCTGATAAGTTGTCTCCTGCTCTCCAGCGGCAATTCGTGTATCGACACTATCGGCGAGCCTGGCATAACCGGCAAGGTCACCGGGTGGTAGGGGCTCTTCGAGCCAGAACAGGTCGAACTCTTCAAAGCGTCGTGTCATTTTCCTTGCCTGTGTGACGTTCCAGACCAGGCCAATATCGAGCATCAGGTCGTGCTGGCCGGCCCCGGCCCGTGCTGCCTGCACCAGTTCAACGTCCAGACCCTCCGAGACGCGTCCCAGAGGTCCCCACCCCAGCTTGACTGCGGTATATCCCTGGTCGACAAGCTGTTTTACCTGGGCGTATGCCTCCTCGGGCGTCTCGGGCATGATCGCACTGGCGTAGGCACGTACACGGTCACGGTAATGGCCACCCAGGAACTTATGGATCGGTTGCTCTGTCGCCTGTCCTACGATATCCCACAGGGCTATATCCACGCCCGCGATCGCCTGGAGTGCCGCTCCAGCGCGCCCAAAATAGATCGTTCCCTCAACCATTTTATGCCAGAGCATCTGCACATCAAATGGGTCCTGTCCGAGCAGGATGGTGCGCAGGCCGCGGGCCAGAGCATGACTTGGAGGAGCGTCGATAATGGCTTTGGCGACCATCGGTGAGGAGTCCACCTCTCCCAGGCCGATGAAGCCTTCGTCGGTATACACACGGATAATCAGCGCATCCTGCGTCCCGTCACAGCGAGCATCATCTATATTCGGTAGACGCAAAGGGATCGCCTCAACACCGGTAATTTTCACTGGTTTTCCTCTCCATCCACTGGATGATAGGTCCAGATGGTTGCGGCATCACGTGCTAGGCCGACCTTCAACCCGTGGATTAATTGCTGGCCTGCGACTGTTTGCGAACTAGACTGGTGGTACAGGTCAGTGATCTGGTAGCTGCATGCTTCGTCGATCTCACGTAAGCGCAGGTTGACCTGTTCTTCCGGTGAGGTGGAACGCCACAGTATAAGGACGCCGGTGCCAGTTCCCGGTTCGTGCAGTTGCCATCCTTCCCAGGCGCACAGATCGTCTGTATCGGGTGTGAGTTGGTAGAAATGGCCGCTCCGGTACGCGTCGGTCGCACGATGGAGTGCCAGATGATGGCGCAAACTCGTACGAAATTGCCCGGTCCAGTTGTCGATTGGCTCACTGACACCAAATGAACTTCCCATCAATACTTGCCAGGCAGCGTCCTCATACTCCCGTCTTTGGAAGGGGCCATAGATCATATTGAGTCGTTCGGATGGCAAGAAGGTTCCCATGCGACCAAGGATACGCCGGATGCAGTCCGGATTCGTATACTGGTCATTGGCGAAGTTGACGTGTGCGCGGCTAAACAATGCCCAGTCTAACCGGTTGCCACCACTGGCGCAATTTTCGATAGTAAGTTCAGGGAATGTACTACGTAACCAGTCGAACGTTTCCCATAGACCATTGATGTGTCCCAGGTGCGCCAGTCCTCCATCATTGGCCTGCTGCCAGTAAGGAAGCGGGTCTATATTGAAATCCCATTTCAGCCAGCGTAATCCCAGACGCCGAACGAGGTCAGCGATCATCGTACGAAAATAGGCGCGTACGGCAGGTAGCGCGAAATTCACCAGCGCATGCTCGCGGCCAGGAACACGCAGGAGCCATTCAGGATGTTGTGTGGCCAATTCTGAGGCGAGGAATGCACGTTCGGGCTCGAACCAGAGTCCCATCTCCATGCCTCGTTCGCGTACACGTTCGGCCACGACCTCCAGACCCCGTGGGAACTTTGTCTCATCGACGTGCCAGTTGCCCACACCGCTGTAGAAGTCATTCGGTGGGCTGGGATACCAACCTGCATCTAGCATAAAGAAGTGCAGTCCGTTGCCTGCCACCTGTTCGACCGCATCGAGCAGGCATGCCTCGTTCACGTTCGCATCCATGGCCGTCCAGGTATTAAAGTGTGACAGATCGGACGTCGGCAAGGCGGGCATACGAGAATGGAGCCAGGAGCGGAGCGCGTTATAGCCCACAGCGGCATCTCCCTGGTATAGGCCCAGCGCCATGGTGGGACCCTGTAGTTCGGTTCCCGCCGGCAGACGTAGATCGCAGGGTTCAATCTGGATCGTAAGATGCAGGTTTGCAGTGCCTCGTGGCTTCACGAAGCGCGCACTCCAGTTTCCGCTCCAGCCGAGGGCAACCCAGAGGCCACCGCTATCATCAGCCGTGGTGATCAACATATAAGGCATGTGCAGATCGCTGGAACGTCCGCCATGTGTTCCGATCGCAAAGTAGCCATCCTGATAAAAGGCGGTTGTTCGTGGATAGAGCACATGACGTTCTAGTGTAACCGAGTCGGGCGGAAAAAACGACTGCTGCGCGCCCCCACGCCAGGTGTGAATGACCAGGTCAGGTGCTAACGAGCCATCGAGCGCGATTTGTAGTGGGCGGAAATTATGGACACGAGGCCCTGGCTGCTCCCCGGTCTGCGCCATCTGCATCTGCCAGACCAGCGCGTGCCGGGCCGCGTCCGGCTCAACATCTACCGTGAGTGCCAGACCCTGGGCATGTGTTGCACGAAGGTGCTGCGAACCGGCCAGCGCCTCAGAGACGAGGGGAAGCGTCATGAGCTCCCTTTCGTCAATGCCAATGTTCATCAACGGCACGCGCTGAAGTGCCGGTCCAAGTGGTGACGCGCTCGTATCCAAGTACGTCTGAAGTGCCAGGGGCACCTGGGTTTGTGTTGTATCAGTCATCAACTATTCTCCTGATTGATAGTTGCTATCCATGAAAGTGGGCGAGCGCCTTCTTGAGTTGACTCTGGACGCCACTTTGCAGCGTTTGTAGCGCTTGCTGTGGAGACTGGGCACCACGACGAGCGAGATCAAATTGAGAGTCGCGCTCCTGGGCGTAGTACAGATCGACCGGGCTTCCCTGGTCAAAGTAGACGTTTGGTCCACTGAGCAATTTCGCGAAGATGGCGTAGTCACTACGATAGGACTCTTTCAGAACAGTTGGCTGCACATTAATATCGGCCTTACGGGCGGAAAGGTCGCCTTCTTGGGTCACCCAGCTACGGACGCCAGTTGTCGCGTTCCACTCAATAAACTTCCAGGCCTGGTCAGGATGTTTGGAGCCAGTTGGAATGGCGAGCATATTGCCGTCGACAGATCCATCGATATAGGGATGTGATGCATCGGGCCGGGGCACGCCAAAGGACGCTACGCCAAAGTTCACATTTGGCTCATACTGCTGGAGCGATGACAGATAATATGATTCCCCCACCCACATGGCGACCTTCTGTCCGAGGAAATTCGTATTGCCGCTAAAGGAACTGTTGAAACGTTGAAGCTTGTCATAGCCTCCGAACTCCTTGGCCCAGTTGACCTCCCATTGCAGACCAGCCACATCGCCAGGTTGCGTCATCGTGGGTTGCCCGCTCTGATAATTCCACATCTGACCACCATCTGCCCACATCGGCCACTCAGAGGCTGAAGTTGCACCAATCCAGGGCGCGAAGCCCAGTTGAGTAATGTTGCCTTTACTATCGTACTTCGTCAGTTGCTTCGAATACGTCTCCAGCTCGGACCATGTTGTCGGTGGCTTATTTGGATCGAGGCCTGCTGCTTTAAAGAGATCCTTGTTCCAGAACAGCGCAAAGGAGTCAAACACATAGGGAATACAATAGACATGACCTTTATATGTACATGATGCCCAGGCCCCGGGCCAGAAGTCCGATTGCTTGATCACTTTCGAGTTTTTAATATAGTTGTCCAGCGGCATGAGCGCACCCTGTACTGCCAGCTGGATCGGACCGCTTGGTACCATATACACATCGGGTGGGTCTCCGGCTGAGACGGCGGCCAGAAACTTGCTGGTGTCACCTTGCGCCTGTGGCGTTACCGTGAAGCCAGGCTTTGTCTGATTGAACGTTTTGACCAGGTTATTCTGAATTCCGCCGTAGAATTTGTCCGGCCACAAATGCCAGTAGGTGAGCTTCGCATTCACGTCGCTACTGCTGCCTCCACATCCGGCAAGGAGAGTACTGGCAAGCATAATCAGAACAAGGAAGAGTTCACAGAGCGCAAAAGTGTTGAAACGACGTTGCGTATACACGGTAGTATGCATGATAAGAGCTCCTTCTGTGCAGCCGTGGGTGTCTGTCTGCGACATCCTGTGATAATTGACGATCAAATAGCTGCGTCTGATATAGCGATGATCGGAGGAGGTATGAACTGCTCCCGGTGCATTAGCCTTTGGACCCGGTCATCGTAATGCCCTGCACAAAATATTTTTGTGCGACAAAAAAGAGTACCACCATTGGTAGCGTCATTAATAGCGCCGCTGCCATCATCAGTTCATAATGGGCTCCATGCCATTGTGAACCCTGGAATGCTTGCAGACCCAGTGCCAGCGTATATTTCGACTGATCGTTCAAATAGATCAGAGGTCCAAGGAAGTTATTCCAATCCGACGTGAAGGTGAAGATGGCCACGACCAGGAGCGCTGGCTTGGCCAAAGGGAGCATGACTTGCCAGAAGACGCGCAGATGGCTGGCACCATCGATAAATGCGGCTTCGCTCAACTCGTTCGGAATGGTCAGGAAGAACTGTCGTAGCAGAAAGACATAGAAAGGGCTCGCCGTAAGATCGGGAAGGATCAATGGTTTGAATGAGTTCAACCAGCCTAACCACTTGAAGATCAGGTAGGTCGGGATCATCGTGACGGGGAATGGGATCATCATCGTTGCCAGCATGAGCACAAAGACCACCTCGCGGCCACGCCAGCGCAAACGAGCGAATGCGTACGCGGATATCGCCGAGGTCGCAACGACGATAATGGTATCGCTAATACAATAGAACAACGTATTTCCCAGGAAGGTCCAGAAAGGAAAGTCCTGGATGGCCTGTGGGTAGTTGCCCCAGGCGATCGGATGTGGGAACCACTGTATGGGAATCCTAAAGACATCACTGGGTAATTTGAGCGACGTGCTCAGCATCCAGGCTATAGGGAAGAGCAGGATGCAACTCAGGATAATCAGAACAACGAATGTCGAGGCGCGTATCATCCGTTCTTGCTCAAGTAAGGGACGTTTGTGGTCGTGCGCGGTTGATAGTGTCCGAATACTCATCGATCTCTCCTTATTTCGGCTGACCTGCTTCGTAGTAGACCCAGCGCCGTGACGTTGTGGTGACCAGAAGGGTGAGTGCCAGGATAATGATAAATAAAATGATACTCATGGCCGATGCATACCCCATCTGAAAATCTCTGAATGCTGTCTGGTAGAGGTACACCACATACATCAAGATGCTGTTTTCTGGCCCACCGCCGTTGCTTCCGAAGATATATGGCTCATTGAAGGTCTGGAGTGTGCCGATGACGCCCAGCACCAGATTAAAGAAGAGCGTAGGTGTGACCAGCCGAATGGTAATGAAGCGGAAGCAGGCGATGCGCCCGGCCCCGTCGATGCGGGCGGCCTCGTAGAGTGTATCGGGGATGTCTTGCAGACCGGCCAGAAAAATGATAGCCGAGGGACCAATGCCCCATAAGCTCATTAATATCAAGGAAGGTTTGGTCCAGGCGGGATTGTTGATCCAGTCCGGTCCTGAAATCCCGATACTGCCCAAGAGATTGTTCAGCACCCCGTATTGCGGATTCAGAATCCAGAGCCATAAGATGGTCGCGGCCACCGTCGGTATGACGGAAGGCAAGTAGACCAGCGCGCGGAAAAAGCCGATGGTGCGTAATTTTTGTTTGAGTAGCACGGCGAGTCCCAACGCACAGATCAAGTTGAGCGGAATGACAACAGCGCTATAGATCAGTGTATTCTTCAGGCTGAGCCAGAAGAGCGGATCGGCAAGCAGATCGTGATAGTTCTGGAGGCCGGTCCAATATGGTGGCTGGATGATATTATAATCGGTAAAACTGTAGTAAAAGCTTGCCAGAAACGGATAAGCAGCAAGGGTAAGTATACCGATTATAATGGGCGAGGCAAACAGATAGCCAAGCATTTCCTCACGCCGCCGTAGTCGATTGCTCCGTTGCACACGTGCGCGTCTGGTACGTTGTTGTCCTGGTGCTTGCTCAGTGATCGTATGCATAGGGCACCTCTCCTTTATACATTGCATGTTGCCTGGGGATAATCTTACCCAGACTCGTCTTTGAGTTCATGCCTTTGTGCTCCCTCCTCTGGTCACGTTTGTGAGGTTTTTTGCTTCTCCCTTTCCATCATCCCGGTTTACATGTGCAGTTGCACATGTAAACGTCATGTTCTGCGGTCAAGATAACGTCAATGTTCATATGAATATTAGGATGCTTTAATCTATGTCCTGTTGCCACCCCTTGCCAGGTGGTCAGGTGGTGTGGCGCTCAAGTTTCGTCCCTGGCGAGCGCCTGTTGCAGCTTTCGGACCTCCTCACGGCTGGTCTCCATATGCAGTTGCATCGCAGCGCGTGCCGCCTCTGGATCGTGTGTGACGATCGCGGCGCGAATGCGTTGGTGCTCTTCGATCGACCGTGATCTGGCTTCGGCGATGCGTGTTCCGCGTAACATCAGAGTGAGAATAGGCCCCAGCAGTGGTTGCAGGACGAGCGCCAGCACTGGATTGCCGGCACTCGCAGCGAGGGCACGATGAAATCCCATGTCCGCAGCACTAAACGCTACCGGGTCGTGTTGCGTGTCCACCATCCGTGCCAGAGTTGTGTCGAGCGCCTGAAGTTCGGACTCGCTATGACGCATAGCAGCCAGTGCACTGATCTCGGTCTCGATGACCGCGCGCGTCTCTACGACGTGCAGCAGGTCAGCCTGTCCGCTACGAATAAGGGTCGCGATGGGTTCAGTGACACGCCACTGATCCGGTGTGGTGACAAATGAACCGGCCCCATGGCGTATCTCCACCAGTCCGTTGACACTCAGCGTTTTGAGTGCCTCGCGAATCACGACGGAACTGACGCCGAATTGTTCGGCTAGTTTGCGCTCAGATGGTAATGCCTGGCCGGTGATAATCTCTCCTTCGATGATCATTTCGCGTAAATGTTGCGCGACCTGGTCACTCAAGCGCTGACGGGATACCTCAACCACGGTATGCCCCTCTTTCAGAATTGATATACTGATGTGATCACTATATCAGTATAAGTAATTTTCTTCCTCCTGTCAATCCTCTGCGATAAATTGCGTTGCGGGATTATGGGAGGTTTGTCAGATTGCCCCTTCAAAAAATACCTGTTATTGGTATTCAAGAGAGTTGTACTCCCTTCAAAAAATGCCGTGAGGAGCTGGCACTGGACGAAAAACAAGCAGGACGTGAAGGCGAGTCACAAGAGCCACAAACAGGATACGAAGAGGAGTCCGAACATCGCCAGAGCAGGAAAAATAAGCAGGCATCAGAGTGAAAAGAGGAAATACGGGCTCCATCTCTTGTCTGGAAAGAGCCGAGAGAGCAGCACCTTCAGTGAAAGATTCTGCTGCCCTCTCCCAAAAAACGAGAAGCTCTCCACCATGAAGCGTTTACAGAAGCCGTTACAATGTATTGCCGGGTTGGCGAGGCTCTTTTGCACTGCTAGCCAGCCAGGACCCGCGCGCGGTCCATCTCCTGGAAATGGGCCGTGTGCAATGGAAAGGCTCACTCCGTGCAATGGAAAGTCACCTTCATAATTTTCCATTGCACGGAGTGAGCCTTTCTGCTTGAAGCAAGCCAGTCTTGAAGGCTGCGTCCTCTTGTCCCAAATGCTTCCGTGCTTCTTCTTGCTCCATGTTATTTTGCAACTTCCTGAAGCTTCTTTCAAACGCTTCATCGGGATACGTTTTTTGGAGGCACTACCAACAGCGCTAGTCCAGCCTTATGTACTACATTTCTTCAAACGCCTGCTCACGATACTTACTCTTCAGAGGACTATCAATAACCTTGCAACGCAACAAGAATGCGCTTCAAACGCTTCATCACGATAACCTTTTTTGCAAGCTACGCTCTGCCTCATGGGCTCTACTGCGAGTAAGCCGCACAATAGCAGAAAAAAAAGCCGAAGGTAACGGCAACAATTCTATAGAATTGCCTGCGGCGATCAAAAACTTAATCACTGGTTCGGATTTCTGGGTAATAGCTAAGACGAACCGCTACAAGAAGCTTATCCGTGAAGGTCACTTACGTGATCTGTTAGAGCTTGCGAACATTGCACTGACGAAGAACAACCCCGCTAACTGGTTCGCTAAAGTATGTTCGGTCAAAGCCTGGGAGCGCACCCTTGATTTTCTCAAGAAGCTTTATCTGGTTCGTAAGGAAACAGAAGCGGTGCTCAGCCGGATCGGTAAAGGAGTAGAGAAGTTGGTATATAAGCACGCTTGGGCAGGTAAGAGTGTCGAACGATACGCTATCGCTGCTCAAAAAATAGGGAAAGATAGG
>DATAYF010000220.1:0-3970 GCA_036272735.1 Ktedonobacteraceae bacterium | reverse complement strand
CAGTCAAACGCTATCTCAAGTTGAGACGCGAGACCGGTGATGTGCAGCCCAAGGCCATTCCAGGGCGCCCATCAAAGAAAGGAGAGGCACTCCAAGCTGGGCTGTTACCTCAACTAGAACGCACCCCGATGCGACCCTTGTCGAGCATTGCCAGTTCTGGGAAGCTACATCTGGTGTCCAGGTCAGTTCCGCGACCATGAGCCGTGCAATCAAGCGCCTGAACTGGACCCGCAAGAAAAAGATCTTGCGGGCAAGTGAGCAGAATGAAGCCGACCGCGCTGCCTGGCGAGAGCAAATCAAAGTACTGGATGCCAGTAAATTCATTTTCATTGATGAATGCGGCTCGAATATTGCTTTAACCCGCCTGTACTCACGATCTCCGAAAGGGGAACGAGCGTATGGTGCGATTCCACGCAATAGGCGCGCCAATATCACGCTATTGGCTGCACTCTCGCTTCAAGGCATGGGCGAAGCGTTTATCCTGGAAGGCTCTGCAGATACAACCGTGTTTGAACTCTACGTCGAACAGATTCTGGCTCCGAGTCTACAAGCGGGGCAAATTGTCATCCTGGACAATTTGAACACGCACACTGGGGCAAAGGTGCGAGGTGCCATCGAAGCACAGGGATGCCAGCTCCTCTTTCTGCCATCCTACTCTCCAGATCTTTCGCCAATTGAGGAGGCATTCTCCAAGTTGAAAGCGTTTTTACATCGGGTAGGAGCACGGACCCCAGAAACCTTGCAAGCGGCAATCGGACAAGTGCTCCTCACGATTACCCCACAGGATGCCTTGGGATGGTTTACCTATTGTGGGTATCATACGCTTCACAATCTTTAGCAGATCTCATCAACCAACGCGAGAAAACAGGACGTGAGGTGGAGCAAACCGGATCGCCAGGCAAGCAGAAGGCGAACGCTCGGTATGATATACTTGCGCTATCATTGCTTGAGAAGCAAGAGAAAACAACGACTATGTTTCAAGGAGGTTTCTTTCATGAAGAGCGAGGAAATGCGCCTACAACAGAAACAAGCAATTCCTGTGATTTATCGCCTACACCGCTGGTTCTTCGCTGCTAGTATCGTTCTGGGCATGGCAGCCACATTGCTGATGGTTGTGACCAATCCGGGCTATTACAACTCACAGACCGGAGAAACCGGCCTCCTGATCGGGTACGCGAGCGCAAACGTCGTCATGGTTCAAGTCTATCTTATCTCTTCAGTGGTCACGTTTTATCTGCTGCCAGCAGGCTTGCTGGTCATGGCGTGGCTGGCGATGCGCCGCGCTCCCTGGTTGGCGAGTATCGGAGCGTTTCTCGTGTTGCTTGGGATGCTTCCCCTGCCGGCCATAGGGGTGGCCATCCAGGCTCTCTCCTATGACATTGTGCGCGCAGGAAGCAATTCATTACTGGTGAACATGGTTCAACGGTTCAATGCAGATGGGATTATGAGCTTTTACAACGTTGTGGATGTTCCCGGCATCGTCCTAGGTCCGGCACTGATTGGAATGGCCCTCTGGCGAGCGCGAGCCGTTCCACTCTAGTCTGCCGTGCTCATTACTGTCAGTCGTCTGATCGTCTTTCTTTACCCGTTCTTCCCCACTCTCCCTGGTGTCTATCTCCAGTCTCTGAGCTGCATACTGCTGCTCATTGGCAGTCTCCCCGCCGCTCTCGTTGTATTGAAGATTCCATACCATGAGAGTCAAAGGGTCACAGACACCCAGGCAGAAACGCTCTCACGCACCTGATTGATAGCCTTGAGGATCATACGGACCAGCCGATTGGTGCAGCACAAGTGGTCTGGTCCGTCGCCACACCGAGATCAACACTCCCCATGTTGTGCAATATTCGCATACCATTTTCATGAAACACAAATCACAGGTTCAAGCTTTGTGGAGATCGCTGTACGTTCTGTAAAGAAAGATCAAAGAGGATCGACAACAGAACGAGGAGAACATGTATGATAAAGAAAGGTATTGCTTTGATAATGGCACTGGCTATGTTGAGCGTTCTATTCACAGCCTGTACCATCAGAAATGGGAGCGCAGCCTCTAGTGGTCCGGCTGTCCAGATGAATAACACGAATTTTAAGCAATCTTCGATTACCATTAAAAAGGACCAGATGCTTAATTTAGTAGATGATGTGAATATAGAGCATATCATTACCAATGGCACGTGGCAGGGAACCACACAGGTTCACGAAAAAAAGGCGGGAGCGCCTTCCGTCAGCAAAACGTTTCATGGTAATGATTCATCGTCCGTTGGTCCATTTACGACGGCGGGCACATTTCAGTTATACTGCACTATTCACCAGGGCATGAATTTGACGGTGAAGGTGCAATGAAACTGCAACGCTATGTATCCTCATGAGTGTTCAACGGGCGCGGATTATCCACAAGTATGATGCGCGCGCTGCGTTGATAGGTGAGATAGTTCCAGGCGTATTGGAGGATCGCGGCCACCCGGTTGCGGAAACCTATCAGGTAGAGAATGTGCAGGACAACCCACATCAGCCAACCAAGGAAGCCGGTGATTTGCAAAGGGCCGCTGTGCACAAGCGCAAAAGAGCGGCCAACAATCGCCATCGTACCTTTGTCGGTATAGTGGAACGGTGCTGGCTCTGTTTGACCGGCGAGCTGCTGGGCGATGACCCTGGCTACGTACTTGCCACTTTGCAGCGCCACCGGAGCCACGCCCGGCAACGGTTTGCCATCTTGCATAATGCAGGCCGTGTCACCGATAACGAACACATTGGCGTGTGCGGGAATAGCGAGATTGGGCTGCACTTTGACGCGCCCGCTTTTATCCGTTTCTGCTCCGAGCCATGTGCCCGCTTTAGAAGCCAGCACACCGGCTGTCCAGATGATATGGTTGGTCAGGAAAAACTCGCCGCCAATCACGATACCATCGTCTTTTACGTCGGTGACTTGCTGACCGGTGCGGATCTCCACGCCCAGTTGTCGGAGCCGTTTGGCCGCCCGTTGCGCCAGCGGTTCGGGGAAGCTTGGCAGGATACGTGGTAGGGCATCGACCAGCACGATGCGCACCTGGTGCGGATTGATATTGTGGAAGTCGCGCAGCAGCGTTTTGTGGGTTAGCTCGGCGATGCTACCCGCCAACTCTACGCCCGTAGGACCAGCCCCCACCAGCACGAAGGTCAGCAACTTGCGACGTATCTCGTCGTTATTCTCGAATTCCGCCTGCTCAAAGGCTTCGAGCAGCATGCTCCGTATTTTCAGCGCATCATTGAGCGACTTCATGCTGGGTGCCAATGTTTGCCATTCGGGATGGCCAAAATAGTTAGTGCTGGCTCCAGTCGCCACGATCAGATAATCATAATGCAGTGGTCTGGCATGCTTGAGCAGCACGATTTGCCGCTGCGTATCCACGTCGACGACTTCGGCGCGCATGACCTCTACGTTGTGTTGCCGGTGCAACACCTCACGGATAGGCGCGGAAATCGCGGTCGAGGCCAGTCCAGCTGTGGCAACCTGGTAGAGCATGGGCTGAAAAAGGTGAAAGTTGTTGTGATCGACAACGGTGACATCGACCGGCAGCTTGCCAAGCCCCTTCGCCGCCTCAAGTCCCGCGAAGCCGCCGCCGATAATCACGACGCGTGGTCGCCTGTCCTTGTTGCCAGCAGGCTCAATGCGATGCTGGCTTGTGGTTATGCTGGTTTGCGGCGCTGTGTCTGGCTTCATGCAATCATGCCTTTCCATGGGGTGCGTGTAAAATGAATGAATATGAACTGCTTCTATTATACGTCAGCCAAGCCACCGAAAAAAGCTCAAGCAAGGGTGCATCCCTTCACCGATACATAAAGGATTATTAATGGTTTCGCGAAACCATTAATAATCCTTTATGCGTTTGCGATAATTACCGAAGCTTATAGGAGACCCGGTAGGCTGACCGGCAGGTGGCCCCTGGCGGGAATTTCACCGAAGAGGACGCGGGCGGCGGCGCTAAAGGCTGGC
>DATAYF010000219.1:0-6309 GCA_036272735.1 Ktedonobacteraceae bacterium | reverse complement strand
CCTGATATCGCTGACAATCGCATCATAGGCATATTGCTGCATCTGTTCTTGTGCGGCACGCACAGAGTCAGCCAGGTCTAGCTGTACCGAGCGCAGACGTAGTGCGAATAGTTGGGGCAACGCTTGTAAAAACGCTGGGTCGTCATCAACCAGCAGCACCCTTCCCTGCGCTTCTGTCCTCAATGATTGTTTTAGTAATCCTTGCATGCTGTTATTGTAAGAATATACAATGGTGTCTGTCAATGGTTTGCAAGGAAAAAGAAACCTGTAGGATATCAAGGCTAGGAACTATACTAGAGGGTAGGACGTGTCATAGCATAGGCCATAGCCACTAGTAGCCATTTTTGAAAGGCAAGAATAATGCGAGCTGATATTGTTCCTGGTGCAAAGTTTCCCGATTATGAGTTAACCGATCATGCGCGGACGCGCCGTCGTTTGAGCGAGTTGCAAGGCATCGATCCCATGATTTTGCTGCTATCGCGTGGGCATTTTTGCCCTAAAGATCACCAGCAGCATCTAGAAATGGCCGCATTTCACGCCAAAATAGCGGTCGCCTACACTTCCATCGTGACGATCTCTACCGATTCCATCCTTGAATCCAACGAGTTTCGCGACGCTGTTGGTGCGCAGTGGACCTTTCTTTCCGACACGCAACGGAAGGTTCAGCAGGATTTGCAGATTCAAGAGTACACCGACCCAACCCATAACCCCATGATCCCGCATACGCTGGTGCTTGAGCCAGGGCTGGTCGTGTACAAAATTTACAACGGGTATTGGTTTTGGGGTCGCCCCTCGGCCGACGATTTGTGGCGCGATCTGCGCGAGGTCACGCGCAAAATTCGTCCCGACTGGGACCCATCGGCCCCCGGCCTGCGCGAAAATTGGGAATCCGGCGACAAATCATCACACTATCCCTACAAAAAAAGATAGTCGGAAAGAGGCACCAATGGAGATGTTGGTGCCTCTTTAAATACTATGCTGGTTTGTTGCCCCAAACCGTGAGCAAAATCCAACACCCGCAAAAATCTTCCGCGAGCATGTCTGCCAGGGCTTGCTGATATAAAATTTCAACCTCGGCTGGCGTGATAACGTTGTACTTCACCATAAACGGCTGGATCTGTTTGAACACGGATGAGAGATCGTGGTAAAAGCCCTCGTTGAGTTCTGTACCATGCGAGAAATCGATCATGTGCGCCATACGCCCAATCTGCTGATAGCCCGCATCCTGAAACAAGCGCGACATGACAGGAATGAGTCCAAGATGCATGCCATTGGGGGAAAAACTTTGACCAGCTCTATGGAGCGCCTGGGTGATTAAGCCGCTGTACTTTTCAAATGCCGCCCCATTTCCTAAGCCCCACTCCGCATCGGTGCAGCGCATGATCCCTCCCGGTCGCAAGACGCGCATGCACTCTTTAAGAAACCTGGGCCAGATCTCGGGCAGCATAAAGGCCACGATCAAACGCGTGTTGATCAGATCAAATGATGCATCCGGGAAATCAAGTGGTTTGAACGCGTTCATGACCTGAAAGTGAGCATTGTCTAGATGCTGAACATTGGCCTGTGCGCGGGCGTAGTTGATCATCTTCTCGCTGATATCTACGCCAGTCACTTCAATATCTGAGTGCGCATACGCCGTTTCCATGACCCAACCACCTGGACCACAGGCGATATCGAGAATATCGTGCACATTGCTTAAATCTGTTTGTTCTGGGAACAGACCGCCCATTCCCTGGGTGAGCAGCAGATCTTGCCGCATGAGACGCGCCATCTCGATTGAGCTTTCGGTAGAGTCAATGACATAGGTGTTTTCGCTGTGACCATCGGGTTGTTCGTTGACTGTAGACATGGCTGTTGTATCCTACCTTTCTCGTACGTTGTCAAGCTGAGGGTACGACGGAAATTGTAAGAGTTCTTCTTCAATTTCTTGCCAGACTTGCGTTTGTGCGGTGTGAAGTGTGATGAGTTCATTCGCGATGGCTGCTTTTTGAATTTTGGTGAGCACGCGCTGGCGAAACTGATAAAAATACGCTTCTTGTTTCAGATCATGGGGCATTAAGCGCAGGTCGATCATCTCGTGGTCATAAAATTCGTGTGGTCGAAAGGTGAGAGCCATCAGGTCGGCGTAGCACTCGATCAGTTCTAATCGTTCGGGAACAAAGTAATGGGCCTGGGCGCTAGCGACAAGCAAACAGCCAGCAATTTGGGTTTCGCGCAAGATTGGATGGGCAACGGCACTCTGCTCGTGTTCCGTCCAATGAGTCGAGAATTGGATTGGCGCTTCTTGTCGGCTTTGCGCTACCACGTGGCGACCGTTGATAACTGCTGCACCTGCTAAAGATTCAACACCTAAAAAAATAAAATTTTGCTTGAGATCTCTGCTCCAGGGTGGTGTTCCTATACCTGTAATCTCGCGCAAACTGCGTACCTTCTTTCCACCCGTGGGTGGTACGCAGTGGACAATACTGATGGCTACGCCCTGGCGATCAGGGTCAATCTGCTCTAACGCTTGCTGAAGAATAAGATCATACAGCGCTTGCGGATATAACGATGATGGCGTGTTGGCACAGGCGCTCAAGATCCTCGCGTAAAATTCGGATGGTGGTTTTGTGTTGCCTGCTTGCACAGTTGGCACTTGTAGGGAAGCAATCTCAGGAAAATCGTCGGCGAGTAGACGCGTGAACTCGTGTGCCAGTTCACGCGGAATGGCCTTTGGAAGAAGTCGCAGGTTGGAGGCACGCGGCCTGGCTTCATCACGTGCCCAGCGTACTAGCGTCATCTGGTGCACATGGAGTTCTGACGCTATGCGCTGAAGCTCCGATGGCACCGCAATGATGCGCCCCAAAAACTGTTGCCAGGTGTAATTGTCGTTCTTTTTTTCCATATAGTGTACACTTTACTAGCAGGATTGTGTATAAACATCAGCGTATATAGGATAACATCTTTCAGGCAAAGCGGCAACAAACGCTCTGTAATAGCAAATAGTGCTTGCGAATGAGGACAAGCAATGTGGTTGATTGTTAGCTGCTTGCACGCAACGTATGTTTTGCAAAGGTGTCTGCTCACTCGATGCTGTTGTTGCGCATTGCAGATTGCCGTATGTTATGATTAAGCATGGAAGAGCACCATACTTTATCAGAGAAAGAGATAGAGGCGGCATGTATTTTGCGATCAATACCCCCAATTTTGGAACCTTTGGTGATCCACGCCTGTTGGCGCAGTTGGCAGAAGAGGCTGAAGTATGTGGTTGGGATGGCTTCTTTATCTGGGATCACGTGTATCCCGGCCCCAATGTCCCACCGATCCCTGCTGTTGATCCCTGGGTTGCGCTGGCAGCTATGGCGATGATGACCAGCAGGATCAAATTAAGTGCACTCGTGACGCCTATTCCACGTCGCCGTCCTGGAAAGCTTGCCCGAGAAATCGTCTCGCTCGACCATCTCTCGCATGGACGCGTGATCCTGGGTCTAGGCATTGGCACCGACCGACGCCGCGAATATAGTGGCTTTCATGAGAGCACCGACAGTAAACAACACGCTGAGATGTTGGACGAGATGCTGCAAGTACTAACGGGTTTGTGGAGCGGCGAGCCTTTTAGTTACGATGGCACGTATTACCAGGTACACGATCTGTGCTTTCTGCCAAAGCCAGTACAGCAGCCTCGCATCCCCATCTGGCTAGGGGGCACATGGCCGCATAAAAAACCGTTCCGGCGCGCAGCACAATGGGATGGCATCACGCCGATCAGAAGTGATCGCGCATTTATTCCTGAAGACTATCACGAAATCAGCGCCTATATCAAAGCGCATCGCACGTGTGACGCACCTTTTGATATGGTTACGTCAGGAAAGACAGGCCAAAAAACGTTAGATGAGGATCGAGCTATGTTGAGAGCGTATGCAGAGGCGGGCGTGACCTGGTGGCAGGAAAACCTCGATTGGAATATGAGCGTGGAGCAGGTACGCTCACGTATCCAGCAGGGCCCGATTCGTCTATAAATAAGCATATTTGTGAATAGCATTTTGTTCCCATACAAAGGTGAGGGGGCGGACGCGCGTCTGTCCCTTCACCTTTGTATAAGAACCTCTCCATTCCTTTTTGTCTATCAGCCCAATTTACAAGCCCAGCCACTTGACAAAGTGCGGCTCCGAGGTCTATACTTGACTTAGTTAATCAATTAAATCAATAAAAGCCTTCTAGTAATCAGGGGCTTTTTCACAAGTGAGGAGCGGTATGCGACACAACAATCATTCCCAAACAGCATCGCGCCATGCTTTTCATGAGCGGATACGGCTGTTCCTGCAAGGTCATACGCTATGGCCTCGATCCCGTGCTTTGGCTTATGTGACCCTTCTTTTCTCCCCCCACTATTTGCGCCAGAACTGCTATTACCACTACACCTGCCTCTGTTGTCAATAAGCTTCTTCTTCGTCTGAAATTTCCTATAGCCTAATACACGGCAAGTTTTTGTATTGTTTGCTAATTACCAGCTTTATTCTGTTCTCCTACAATGCGATATGGATCACTCAATACCTTCTTCCTTATGAAATTGGGAATGACCATAGGGGCATGATGGTGGTCGAACAGAGCTAGCTGTCTATATATGAGGAATAATGTCCATGAATATAGAGACTCCTGTAGCATATCTTTCACATTTTCAACATGTTGTGCTGACGAGCGTTGCCGATAGCTGTCAGGACCTGGATATACTCGGCGCAATGGCCCAGGTGGCGTTTGCTGTTGCCGAGCAGTTGCATGATGACGCTTCATCCACCTATTTACTACCTGCCATCCATATAAGTGATTTGGTGGGAGGGGGGATGCATCGCGTTGTTACCAATACCCATCTACTGCCGCGTGGTGGAGATCTACCATGCGTTGGTTTTATCAGCAAAAAACAAGTGTTGATAGCTGATGAAGTCCAACAGAATGTCACTAACGCCGATAAAAATATGCTCGTGGAATTGGCGCAACAACCAGCCTTGTTAAGCTATTCATCGCTACAACTTGCCGATGGCAACTGGTGCAATCTGGTAATCTTCGCGCAGGACAGCGCTAAAAAAGGCATCACCACGACAGCGCTACATCAATATGCAGCTTTCACGTTGGCTCCGCAGTACTACCAATGGATTCGGCTTCATCATGGCACGCTTAGTAGTGCAGGTGCTACCATAGAGTTGCATGTACATACGACGAAGCAATATTGTTTTCACAAACTCCCAGAACCACCTTTGTTGACTGGCACAGTGCTGGCGACGCCAGAGGTTGCGGCTTTGTGAGGATCAGGAGGGAACTATTCCGTGCCTCAACCAACGCTTATCTTTGCAAACTTTTTATCGCCGGTACTCTCTCAGACGTATCAACACATTGTTGAATACGTCGAGGAGGTTACCGGCGTGCTCACGTTTTTGCTGCGCGGCGAATCGTTCGACGATTTCGAAGCGGGGGGTATCGATGCGGGCTTCGTCTGTGGGCTTGCTTATGTACACCTGTCGCGCCAGCAGCCGTCTCCGGTGGAACTGGTTGCCGCACCCATTTTGCAGGGTGCACGCTATGAGCAAAGCCCGCGTTACTTTTCGGATATCGTTGTGCATAAGGAGAGCGAGGTGCACACGTGTGAAGATTTACGCGCGTGCACCTGGGCGTATAACGAAAAGTCATCGCACTCGGGCTACAATGTCGTGCAATACAACATGCTTACGCACGGCGTCCCGCTCGAAAAGTATTTTGCAAAAACGATAGAGACGGGATCACACGCGCAATCGTTACGCCTGGTGTTGGAGGGCAAAGCCAGCGCAACGGCCATCGATTCGCATATGCTCGATGTGCTTCTGCGCGACCATCCAGAAATTGCTGCGTCCATACGCGTCGTTGGCTCATTTGGACCATCGACCATTCCGCCCGTGGTCATCTCACGCCGCTTACCACCTGATCTCAAACAGAAAATACGAGAAACATTTCTGAATATGCATCGTGATCGTCTCTTTGCACCAGGGTTAGCCGGTGGCTTGATTGAGCGTTTTACGCACATTACCGATGCGCACTACGACGACATCCGTGAAATGTATAGCAGCGTCCAGCAGCATGCAGCGCTGTTACGTCGTTAGCTTCGTCTAATGAGCAATAATTGTTGGCTGCCTTATAACCTTGCCAGCAATTTTGCGGATAGTTTCAATGCCGCGCTTTTTCGTGTAACAGACGCACCGCCTGATAACGTGAGGATACAAAGGGATCGTCGTGTGCAATTTCGTTGCCTGCTTTATGCATGTATGGAGGAAAGAGTCATGGCCTTGAATCCTCAGATGCAAT
>DATAYF010000218.1:0-5089 GCA_036272735.1 Ktedonobacteraceae bacterium | reverse complement strand
CGCCGATAAAAAAGTATATTGATGGGTAGGTATGGTCGCAGCGACCATACCTACCCATCAATACATGTGAGCCGCATAAGCTCATCTCTCGACGCTATGGCTCAACTCTGTTACAATTCTTTGTGATAAGGATAACGTATTACATACAGGCCACGATTCGAGGAGTTTGCTTGATGATCCATACAAACATGCAGGGCCATGATAACGCGAAATTACCGATGCAGGATGTGCCCCAGCCAACGCGCGACGAGGTACGCAATCTGCCGCGCGTCCACATCTCAACGCATCCGGTAATGGAGCATAAAATGACGCTGCTGCGCGATAAACGTACGTCCTCGCCGCAGTTCTACGCACTGGTTAAGGAGATCGGGGCACTGTTGGCCTACGAAGCCACCGCCAACCTGGCACTCAAACCCAGCATGATCGAAACGCCCATCGAAGCGATGCACGGTCGTACGCTGGCCGGTGGCATCGGGGTGACACCTATTTTGCGCGCGGGCCTTGGGTTGGCCGAAGGCTTCCGCGAGGTCCTGCCCGACGTACAGGTCTGGCACCTTGGATTACGCCGCGACGAACGCACATTGCAGGCTCTGGAATACTATAACGGACTTCCGCAGCAGGTTGATCTTCAGGTCTGCTACGCGGCCGATCCGATGCTAGCAACCGGCGGGTCCGCTATTGACGCCATCAACACCCTCAAGCGACATGGCGTTCAGCATATTCGCTACGTCGGCATCATCGCCGCCCCCTATGGCTTGCTGAAACTGACGCAGCAGCATCCCGATGTCGATATTTATATCGCTGCTCTTGACGAAAAGCTCAACGATCTCGGCTATATCGTGCCTGGCCTGGGCGACGCTGGCGACCGTCAGTTTGGTACGCTATTATAAGAGTAATCATTTGTCGCCAGAAAAACCAAAGGATAAAGCATCGTGCCTACACCGCCCGCGTCTTCTTCACCTGGAGAAGAACACAACTCAGAAGAAGCTACCGAACAACAGACCGAGCAGATCGCACCTGACCCTACGGGAGATGAGCAAAAAGAGAGCGAGTCTGTAGCACAATCGGCCCCAGAGGAAAGCGACACAGAGGCCGCGTCACCCGATCAAGAACCGAGGGTCTACTCGCACTCAACCTTGCCGCAGGAGATGGGCGGCGAGGCGCATGGTGGTCCGCTCGGCTGCTGCCTGGGCATCGTTGCTGGCCTGTTTCTTACGCTCTTCATTATGTTTAGCATCTCTATCGCACTGGCGAACCGTGGCTTGCTCAGCGTCGCCTCGTTGCCCATCGCGCTGCTGGGCGGTATCATCGGCGGCTACCTGGGTTGGCTCATCGGCAGAAGGCTCTACCGCGAGTACGAGCCGCCCATTGTGGCCGTTCCGCAACGACGCAAGCGCAAAAGATCACGCGCAATGCCGAAGTAAGGCGTGGCGGCGCGAGGCTTCGCACCAGCAATCCGCGTACATACTACTGCTCCGAAAACCTGAGCGCGTAGCGCTCGCCACGGCAGTGACGTTGGGTTTCGGAATGCATATATAGTTGATGGAAGGAAAACTTATCATGCGTGTTGTTGTTTTTTGTGATATGGAAGGCATCTCCTGTATCGAGCATTGGGAGCAGGTAACCGGAGGCACAAAACTGTATGACGAATGCCGCCGACTCTATACCGAAGAGGTGAACGCCGCCGTGCGTGGGGCACGTGCCGCTGGCGCAACCGAGGTCATCGTGGTCGATTGTCACGGTGCAGGGGGAGCATATAGCTTCAAAAGCTTTGTACCAGACCTGCTGGAATCCGGTGCTGAATATATTTTTGGTTACCCTTGGGCACGCTACATCGAAGCCTATGAAAGGGGCTGTGATGCGATTTTGTTCGTGGGCGCACACGCCATGGCTGGCACCCCGAACGGCGTCCTGTGCCACACCGTTTCGAGCGAAGAGTGGCATAACGCCAGCATCAACGATGTACTGGTCGGTGAAAGCGGCATTTTGGCGGCTATCGCGGGCTGCTGGGGCGTGCCCGCGATTTTCGTGTCAGGCGACGAAGTGACGTGCCTGGAAGTGGCCCAACTCATCGGTCCAGAGGTGGTCACCGCCCAGGTCAAGGTTGGCTTAGGGCGCTTCTCGTCGCGCAATATGGCTCCAAAGGATGCCTGTTCGCTGATCGAAATGCGTACCGCGCAGGCCCTCAGCCTGAAGCAATGGCCCAAACCACTCAAATTCGCGGGTCCCGTCACCTTCAAAGTCGAACTGGCAACTCCCGATGGTGTCAGCGACTTTATTGGTCGCAAAGGCGTCGAATTTGCAGGCCCCAGAATCGTCACCTCGACCGGAGAGAATTTCTGGCAAGCCTGGGACCAGTTCTGGTATCGCAACTAGGTTTGACACTCCTTATCAGGCAGCCTCTAGAGCCAGCTTATAGAAGCAGACCAAGTTACAAAAACGAGAAGTAACTTGGTCTGTAAAAGTGGTAAATTTGCCCAATCTTTGAATATAATTTGGTCGAATCTTTGAATTTTTTGCTGATTCAACATGAGTGTGGCCAGCATTTACAATGGAAGCCGAAATCGGTCAATCTAAAAAAACACTTTTGAAGCATTTCCTTCCGATGACGAAAAGGAGAATCGCCAGCTCAATGTCGTTTGACTCAAGTTATGAGTCAAACGACACTAAGAACGTTTGAGAGGACCTCTCAAACTCAACTTCTCTTCCCCAAATTTTTTGCAACGCAACCCTCAGAGGTCTTGTTGTCGTTGTTGCATCTCTGATTGTGGCATATATGCTGACTGGTTTTGTCGCTCATACGGATGAGAGAGAGAGGTATTCCCGCCTTCTTCGTAGAATGGTTGGTATCCATCTTCGTATCCCTGAGAGTCAGAGGGCTTTGGTATCGCCCCTGATGGTTCGGTTTGGTTGATCCATGGAAGCACTGACAGGATCTGCATAATTGGCTGAGAGAATACCAGTAAAAGAAGCATGATCCCCAAAGGAAGAGCCAGATAGAGTAGGAAATGTGGATCCATCAACAGCAACATGAGTACACTCAGAGACAAGAGCCAATTGGCAAGGTGGAGAGCTGCATACATGCCACGTGCATTTCTTGTTATCAGTCCGCTCAGTATGGACCAGAAGCCAAGAAATCCGAAAATAACGATCGCATGGGTCTCTCCACTAACAAATGTGTTATCGTTGGACATTCCACTGTAAAATGTACTATTGGGGATGTGCATGGAAATGAACACGGCAATTGGAATACCAATCAGGAAAGTCGCCGTTCCAATCAGTGCGGTTCGTAATCCTATCCATCGTGCAAGGATGCTCATCATCAAACAGATGGCGACCCACACTGCCAGAAACAGAGTAAGAAGACCAGGGAACCAGCCGACCATAAAACTCAGTAAGGTCAGGATCAAGGGGAAACTGAACAGGACGAAGCCAACCCAGATAGCTAGCGTTTGTAACAAACTTGTTTGCTTGCGAGACATGTTTTCTCCCTTCATACCATTTTGGGTTCTCCCACCAAGGTGCCGCCATGTACTAAAAAGCAAGGCTGCCAGATTTCTCAGGCGTCGGCATTATACGACATGCGTTTGTGTTGTTACATAGAAAGAACGTTGGACTGCTCCCAAATTGGGGCCCCGACATATTTTCCCCCATCCGCACCAACTTAATGGTAAGATCCCATGCATCCAAGATGCACCATCCCGAATGAAAGTCATCGATTCGAGACTTTCAGAAGAAATGCCCTACAACGTGGTTCTGCCTCACGCTCAGAGGCAGTATAAAGATTCAGCCAAAGTACCAAAAAGCTCAAAAATTGCCTTCACTCATCCCAATAACCTGATCCATGGCCGCTCGACTCTCCGCCACTTTTCTTATTGCGAATGCGCAGAGGTGAGTACTCATCATGCGACTTCCTCAACTGCTCCACTGTTTGAGAGTAGTAATGGTTCGTCATTTTCAAGGTCGTATGGCCCATCTGGCGCTGAACATCTAAAGGACTACGACCAGCCGCTAATTGAGTTGTTGCCATATAACGACGACAATTGTGAGCAGAAACCTTTTTATCATCTATACCTGTTCGCTTTTTCAATCTCTTAAAAAACTATGATGGTACCAGTTTCCTGGACAGGTCGATAAGATAAAATAGCTGTAGCGAGAAACCGGCGAGCAAGGAGGAAAACAATGTCAGTCCACCGGAAACACTACAGTGCAGAGCTGAAGACCAAGGTGGCCTTGGAAGCCATCAAAGGGCAGAAAACGGCCAATGAGATCGCAGCAGAGTATGGAGTGCATCCCACCCAAATAGCGCAGTGGAAAAAACAAGCGCTTGATGGCTTGCCGGAGGTGTTCTCCTTACAAGCAGGGAAGCGTGAAAAAAGCGAAGGAGCCCTCATCGCCAGCCTTTACCAGCAAATAGGCCAATTGAAAGTGCAGGTCGACTGGTTGGGAAAAAAATCAAAATCTTTCCATTGAGGCGAAACGGGCATTGATTGAGCCGGAACACCCAGAGCTGAGTATTGCTCAGCAGTGCCAGCTCCTAGGGCTCGCGAGATCCAGTTACTATTACGAGCCAGTGCCGGAAAACGAGGAAAATCTGATCCTGATGCGCTTGTTGGATGAGCAATATACGCGGACTCCGTTCTATGGTGCGCGGAAGATGGCAGCCTGGCTGGACATCCAGGGCTACCCCGTGGAACGCAAACGGGTGCGCCGATTACTGCACCTGATGGGTCTGGAAGCGATCTATCCCAAGCCGCATACCAGCGAGCCCTGCACGACGACGCAGCGGTATCCGTATTTGTTACGGGGGATGAGCATTGAGCGCTGCGATCAGGTCTGGAGTTGTGACATCACGTATATCCGCCTCCAGCGAGGCTTCATTTAGTCTTCTGGCGGTGATCGATTGGTTCAGTCGGTATGTGTTAGCTTGGGAAATCTCAATCACCTTGGATACCAGTTTCTGCCTGGAAGCGCTGGATCGGGCCTTGCGCATCGCCACGCCAGAGATCTTTAACAGTGACCAGGGCGTGCAGTTTACGAGCAGCGAGTTCACGAGCCGGCTCAAGGCTGCAGATATCCGTATCAGTTG
>DATAYF010000217.1:0-3271 GCA_036272735.1 Ktedonobacteraceae bacterium | reverse complement strand
GCTGATCAGCATGTTCCCTCCTGCCTTTGCTCATGTATCATACTATGTAGGTTCTTTCTCTGCTTGACCCAACGGGTAAGAAGATGAGGTGAATATCGTTGCTTGCTGTTGGTAACGTGCTGCCCTTGTGATCGATGCTGATCGACACGCTTGGCACGCCTGGGACCTGTAAAAGAGCGTTCGTTACCTGAGCTTTGCTCTTGCCTTCGTGTTCAATCCAGGCGATATGTTTGTCATTACCCGGTGTAGGGCACGATAACGCGGCCAGAGAGCGTCAACACGCTCACCTGCTGATTTGGTTTGAATGTGTAATCGCGACCATAGTTATAGGTCAGCGTGGGCGAAAGATATCTTGGAGGCTGATCCAGCCCCTTGTAGTGCTTCTTGGTGATCCCAGTACGGCGTTGTTCAGCGTTCTTGCGCACCGTGGTCCACACTCGTTTATAGGTCGATCCGACCTGCTATAGGTCGGATCGACCTGCCGCGGGACATTGCAAGCCGTTTGCGCAGGGAGCCCATAGAGAAGACGGATGTCATCATACGTCCGTGTTGCAATCGTCGTTGATTGCTCATTTTGCCACGCTCAAATGCATAACGGCTCGTATAGTTCAAAGCATCGCGATAGGCCAGTTGGGTAGCTCGTAATGCCGCAAACTGTTCTGGTGGGGTGTGAAGTTTGAGTTTTGCCGTGATGACTTGCTTCATAGGAACAAATGTGCCATATCTACTGATGTTTGTCAATAGAGCATTTGTGTGTATTTCCTCTCCACTCCTCCCCAGAAGGAACGCCGCATTCCTCCCCATGCATCAATGACAGGGGACTCCTGCGACGGTTTGTTGTGAAACGTGCTCATCGGAATATATGGTGATGCTCAGGTGTTTATATGGGTAAATATATCTAGTCTATAACTATGAAAGAGAGTCCCTGCATGCCTGATCTTGAGACCCCTCAAAAAGAGAAAATCACCACCATGTATGTCACCTCATGGTGCCCTTATTGCCGGAATGTGAAGCGCTGGCTTGACTCCCATGGAGTCCCATTCGTCTCAATTAATATTGAGGAAAACGAGGATGCCGCTCAGTTTGTCCGATCAGTAAATGGCGGCAATCAAACAGTGCCAACAGTGGTCTTCCCGGATGGTTCGGTGGAAACAAACCCTGGTGCATTGTATCTAGCGAAAAAATTCCCTCAGACGATCAGCGAATAAGCCGACACGCTCTACCCACACCTGAAGCCGCACGGACCCCATCAACTCTTGTGGTATTGGACTAACTAGTTGTGAATCTGTGATCCCGCAAACGGTTGATGAGGGCGGGGCGGCGCAGATAAGGCTGGACCCAGGCCTGGAAACGCTCTTGAAACTCCTGGCTTTCTTTGAATTGATCGGCGGCTGCGCGCAGATCGATCAGTAATTGCACGGCCTCGTTGTAGCCCGCGGCTGTACGGCGCGTAGCTGCCAGGTCAACCTGTTGCCAATACGTGTCCTGGTGATCGTGGATACCTTGCAGATGCTGCTGGCGGGCCAGTTGCTCTTGTTCGTACTTCTTGCGTGCCCGCTCAGTGCTAATGGCCTTGCTTTCGGCGAGGAGTGTGGCGTAGGTGACACGCTCACCTGCCCCGGCTGCCGCTTTCGTCTTGCTCCCGCCCAGTGTGCGCAACTCCCTTGCCAGCAGATGGCTCAAACCCGGTTTATTCTGCGCTAACTTTACCAGATAATCGTTGCGCCGCTCCTGCGGCAGCAGCTCGACCCATTTGGCAAAATCGTCTGATGACGATGGCATAGCTGCCTGGCTATGTCGCACTGCTGCAACGAGTAATTCCTGCGGCACTTGCAACGATTCTGCCAGCGCCTGTTGCGCTGCTGTCAGCTTACCAAAAGCGGGCGGAACCGTGGGCACGGTGATTTCATAGTCTTCTTCTTCGTCATCGCTTCCTACAGCGGTGTGCTCAAAGATTGAGCTTTTATTTAGCTCTTCCTTTCGTGAGTGAGAACATAGCCACAATGCCGGAACCACCCTTGTGCATCTTGAGCGGTAATGGTGAATAACGCTTGACTAATTACTGCTTCCAGCGCTTCTCTCGTTCTGGCTCCCGCTCGCCGCAAGGCCGTCTTGAGTTTGGAGAACGCCTCTTCGATGGGGGAGAGGTCAGGTGAGTAGCCGGGTAAGAAGAGGAGTTGGCAACCTTTCGCTTCGATGGCCTGTTGTACTCGGGCACTTTTATGGGCCTGGAGATTGTCCATGACCACGATCTGGCCTGCATGGAGGCTGGGAGCCAGAACCTGTTCGATATACAGTTCAAAGGCCATCGTGTTGGCCGATCCTTCCAGAATCAGCGCGGCCCCCATGCCTTCCAGAGAAAGTGCAGCGATAAGCGTCGTATTCTTTCCACGATTGCGTGGCACACTTCCTCTGGCTCGCTCTCCCCTGGGTGCGCGAGCATACAGAGGCGTTAAGGCAATATTGGAGCCAGTTTCATCGATAAAGACCAGATCTTCTGTCGGAAGCTTGCTCGCATTTGCTTGCCACGCAGCCCGCTCCTCTTCATTGCGCTCTGTTGCCCCGAGCGACTTTTTTTTCGCGTCCAGCCCAGCCGTTTGATGGCCCGACTCATGGTCCATCGGCTCACCCGTTCGCTGTGCGTTTGCTCCCACATGGCATAGTGTTGCTCCAATATGGCGTCGTCGTGCGCCTGTAATTGAGGCAGAACAGCAGCTTCCACCTGTGTCCGTTTCTTCGGCGAGCGACCAGGAACGCTTTGGGCTGCACATGCCCTTCCTCTCGTCGTTGTTTCAGATATCGTTTGATTGTAGCACTGGAGACACCAAAGAACCGCATAATCTCGGCTCGGGGGCGACTCAGGTCCACAGCTCGCAAGATACGCTCATGTAAATCTTGTGAGTACGCCTTCATAAATTCCCTCCTTGCGGCCAGTCCTGGTTCAGCCTGGTATAGGTGACATCGAAGTCGTGCTCCCACTTGGAGCCATCAGCAGATTTCTTCCAAAGGCCAGGAATAATCTTGCCGTTCTTGCTCACAGTACGCTCATAACGCTGCCAGAAGCCGGGCGCTTCCCTCCACATCTTCCACACTCTCTTCGAGAAGCTCATCTCATAAACCCTCGAAACGTTCCGCGCGTCATAATAGAGCACGGTATAGGTGGAGGCCGAGTCATCCCGGCTCATGAGCCAGAGAGCATGGGGGATTCGGCGATTTGTCGCCCATGCGCAGCGCAAGAAAGGCTCCATCTTGCACCCACTCGATCAAGACC
>DATAYF010000216.1:0-12205 GCA_036272735.1 Ktedonobacteraceae bacterium | reverse complement strand
TCTGGAGGGGGGAGTAGAAAAGAAGTTTGCACTTCCATGTGTTCATGCAGTTGCTTTCAGAGAACGGCGGCGATCATCGTATCCTTCTCTAAGAGTGGAAGAGAAGGATAGGAAAGAAATTGAAAAAAGAGACTGAAGGGTTCCCAAGTGATAAAGTAGGTTTGAGGGTATTTCCGAAGGTTGACGAAATAAGGTAAGCTGATCCTAACCGAGGTTCGTTCCCTCGTGATGGAGAGCAGTTCATGATGCCTACTCTTGGAAACTCAGCAGCACCAGTGCCCCCACCAGCATATCATCGTGCGCAAGCTCGACTCGGCCCAGCTTTACATATTGATGCTCTCACCTTGGTGAACACCTTGCATCTGCTGACGCTTTGCCGTCTGGCCGTTCGCCTGGCGCATCACCGATGTCCTCCCCCTTTGCCGGTAGGTCCTGGCGGCGCGCCTCGGACCTACCGAGAAGAGTCCTTGCTGCTCATTGCACTTCTGCGCACGCTTTGGAGGCTTTCCTATGCCGATATGCGCGACTGGTTACGTGTGTGGCCCGCACTGGCCTTAGCATGCGGTTTACCTCTTGCCAGAGATGGCCATCCTCGCATTCCGAGTTCGTCACAACAGTGCAAGCGCGGCAAGCTCGGTGGCGCGCCGCTTCCTGAGGCGCTCTTTGTCCTCAGTGTGCTCACCGCCATTCGTTGTCAGCTTATTGGGGCCCGCGATCTCATCATTGATAGTGTCCCCATCCTCGCCTGGCACCACGCTGATCCCGATGCTGCTTATGGCCATGCTCCTGCCCAACATCCGCGTCCGCTCTTGCGCGGCTATCGTGTCCATACGCTCATCTGCCGTGGTTCGGGCTTGCCACTCTTTTTTCTCCTGTCACCTGCCAATGTCCATGATGCTCCCTTCGCGCGCCCTCTCTTGACATGGGCTGTGCATCTGTATGCGATCCACCCGCGCTTTATTCGCTTAGATGCCGCCTATTGGGGTGTGAAGCTCATCTCTTGGATTCCTGCCACCTTGGGCGCGGTAGCCGTGATTCCCTGGAATCCCAAACGCCAGAAAAATCGCTCCTGTTTGCCTCCCACGTGGACCAAAGAGGAGTTGGGCAAACGGAGTGGCATCGAACGGTTCTTTGGTCGAGTTTTTCTCTTCTTCCATCTGCAACGTCCTCCCCTCTCAGGCTGGTCCACCATTGCTCGGCAAGTTGCTCTCACCTACACCGCTACCATCATTGTCGCGCTGGCAGCTCGACAAGCGGGGCGTCCTGATCTTATTCGCTCGCCCAAACGTGTTTTAGCTCATACTTGGGAGGGTTTCTGAGTTGGAAAATGCCCTCATACTTTTCATAGAAACATGTGTGCCATCCCGCTAAAGAGCAAATGCCCATAAACCTCCGAGAAGAACCGACAATTTGCGCATTTCGAGAAACCGGCAAACGGTCGGCAACGCAGCCACGCTATCTGTCTTAGTAGCTCATATTTGATTCGATGCGGTACACATTCAGCTCATGGAGCGGAGGACCTCTGCGGCTGCCTCAGCTTTGCGCAGCGACCAAGCCACGCCATCGGGTTGCTCGGTGAGCGCGCAGTGACGAACCTGATACAGGCGGTGGTACAGTTCGTAACAGTGCAGTCGAGCATCCAGATTCTCAAGTGGTGGCAGGCTGCGGGTATGCCGATACTCTTTGAGAGCACCGAGCCAATCGATGTGACCTGAAGAACGATACCTGCTCCACGGTGATTTTGGATTGGGGCCTCAGTCTTTATGGCGATCCGATTTACGAAATTGCACGGATGAACTTCTGGGCAGAAGCTATGTCCACAGGTCACATATCGAGGTAACGCTGCAACTCATGGTGCAGAGCTGTGTAACGCTCTTCGTCGAGCTTCCCAGTGGAGAAGGTCCTACGCCATCTTTCGAGGATTCCGTCATCATCGTCGAGGGTGTTTCCAATGGCGGCATGCCACGACGAGTTTCTCCCTGTTCCGGTCGTGTCCCACTCGCCGAAGCCCGAAGACGCGCTGATGTCAACAGTCACACATATAAAGGAATGGTAATGGTTTGACCAAACCATTACCATTCCTTTATATGTCGGCACCTTCACGTGTTTCCTCTCGATTATTGCCATCTATACCTATCTTAAAGGATAGGCAAAACGGGCATGATATAATTTACTTGTATATGTATCTATTTAGATGTATATGCTAACTATCGAACGAATCGAGGAGAAATGGGTGAATATGCTAACGCTTGCAGCTTTCTTCGCATCTGTTTTCAATCCGGGCGATCCACAGTGGTCGTTCTGGTCAAATGTGCTGACAATAGCGTTTGCCGTCATTGGTCCCCCCACCGTTGTCTCGTTTATTGCCAATCTTCTGAGCAAGCCGAGAAAACAGCTCAGTTATCAAACCGAATCTGATGCAGCTCTCGTAGATCAGCTCAAGGATTTAGGCGAAGATATGACCGTTACACTCAAGGGAGGGGCGCTGCGCCAGCCAACACAAGTTGATAATGCTCGTCTGATCATGTATAAGATCATCAATACAGGGCTTGATGTTATACGGGTGGAAGATTTTTCGTATGGTGGGGAGAAAAAGTTGCGCTTCGAGTTCGCAGAAGCAAAGTTAATTCTCTGTGCGGTTCACCATACCGAACCAGATAAATTCGTTCCAGCAGATAATCCTCAGGACATTATTCACGTGGACCCTTTAACGAGGCCAAGCACTTCTGTTGCTAGCAGCAAATCACCCATCATTGTGCCGCGTAGTAGCGCCAGCAAGCCAACTCAAAGCACAGGTGCCTTGACATTACATAAGCATGTAGATTTAGATGGTTGTACTTTTGATAAAGGTGATGCTATTGTCTTCAAGTTTGTGACGCAGGGCAGAGTTGAGATGAAGATACGAGGAGAATTGCTGGGGGGTAAAATTGTACCGTATGCTCCTGCCAAGCCGGTATTCACGGTACCCAGAGTCCTGCTCGGTTTATTGCTTGCCTTTGTGATAGTACTGGGGATCAATCGGTTTGGCGCTTTTCAGCAAAACGATTGTGCTGTTAGCTTTACGCCTGTCAGTATTAGCGGATCTACTGCATTCTATGACACCGTACGCGCGCAGGCTAGCACCTACCATCAAGGATGCCCGTTTGCCATGCTGAACGTGCAGAGCAGTGATAGTGGCGCTGGGTTGGCACAATTAGAACAGAATCATCTTGATATTGCGGATGCGGAACTTTCTCCACAAGAGGCGGGCTATCATTATAACGATCTGCAAGAACACCAGGTTGCTGTTATCGTCTTCTCCATCATCATCAATAAAAAAATAACGGGGATAAACTCGCTGTCACAGGATGACATCACTAAAATCTATCGAGGCCAATACACCAACTGGAAGCAGTTGAAAGGTCCGGACCTGCCAATCGTGCGCTATGGGCGTCCTTCTGGCTCAGGCACGCAGGCAGCTTTTACTCGTTACGTATTGCAAAAACCTGAAAGTGCGGCTCAGACTACCGTATCCAGTACGCAAGAGGTTATCGATGGCGTCAGTTCTAATCCAGGTGCTATCGGCTACGTAGACCTGGGATCAGCAGATCAAGCGGGTAATATCGTCAGCGCGATCAATATCAATGGCGTTGCTCCTACACCAGGGTTGGTAAAGAGCGATAGATATGCGTTCTGGGCGATTGAGCGCATGTATACCAGGCAAGGCAGCAATAACCCGCTCGCGCTCTCGTTTATTACCTACACCACCAACAATATACACACGGGCGATACATTTATTAACATCACAGATATGCCGCTATCTGTACGGGCACAGCATGAATAAAGCGTGCCTTTTCTCAGGGGATCGTGTTGGGAACTGCGGTCCCTCGTGCGCTCTTTCACCGATACATAAAGGAATGGTAATGGTTTGGCCAAACCATTACCATTCCTTTATGTATCGGTGACTATCCCTTTGGGCACGTTGGCAACGGGTTTACGCTTGCGCGCCTGGAACCAGTTGAAGAGGTAGGCCAGGGTGATGAAGTCAATCAGGCCGTTACGCATGGCGATGCTTTCAAAGAAGCCGTGCAGCGATAGCATTGTGGCTTGAAGACTGGCAACTGTGGATAGATCGATCACCGGATAAAAGATCGAGAAAATGAGCGTCGTGGTAAGGCCGATGATGCACCAGAGCAAGAACCACAATGTGTCATACGCGCCTACGTAGGCCAGTAACGGGATGAGCCAGATGAGATATTGCGGGCTGAAGACCTTGCCGGTGGCGATAAAGAGCAGCAGCAGCGCGACGCAGGACTGGGCCAGGTCGAACTTATTGTGCCATTGCTGCCAGAGCACGTAGAGGAAACCGGCCACGAGCGCCAGAGTACCTAGACTAGAAATGGGGAAGCTCAAGACGCTGACACTATTGATGGAGCCGAACGCCGTGCTGAAACTGAGCGGCACGCCAAGCTTGCTCGCCAGCCAGAGCAATGTACTGCTCGTGCTTTCTACCTGAATGGGTCTTTTCAGAAAATAATCGACCTGGCTGACAACGGCTCCTTGAAAATTGAGCAGGGCAAACGCGCCTGTTACTAGCAGCAGCAGTGTGATAAGCAGCAGGCAATTTTTACAGCGCCACTGCAATATCGTATGCAGGATCAGGCGGAACTTCTGCTGCAACGAATGTATTGTCGCGAAATCATCCGGGGAAGGTAATCGTCCATACGAGTGTTGTTCGGCGATGAAGAGCGGGGGCAGCAGCAAGATGGGGTAGAGTTTCATCAATACGCCGAACGCCAACGCGACATACGCCGCCCTCCAATGCTTGCGTTCCGCTGCGATAATGCACATCAGAGTCAAGGTTGCCGGAATCAAGTCGAAGCGGGCCAGCGCGGTCGTGAGTGCTCCTAGAAGCATGTAGATCGAGAAAAAGAGCGGCGAGGTGCGCGGCCCGTAGCGTAATAACAGCCAATACGCCAATAATGAGACCAGGGACATAATGAGCGCGAAGGTCCACTGATAGTACACGAGCGGCAGCAGAAGCGGCAGAGAAAACGGCAGTAATGTTAATGGCGGGTATTCGATCGGCAGCATATGAAACGGCAGCGGTGAGGACAGCGTGGGGGCGAGCGTCTGTAAGAAGGCGCATTGGTTCGCCGGGAGCAGCGCTGTGGCGTTATTGCCAAACCAGAAGGTTAGTGCGTAGCACTGGTAGCGTGCCGGATCGGCTTGCATCACGAAGATTACCCAGGAAGAGCCGATAAACATAGAAATGGTCACGAGGATGATGGGCAGGTAGGCCGCAAGGTCCTGGCGCGTCAGCCACCAGTCAAGCAGCGATGATAGCAACTTCTTGCGTTTCGCATCCTGTTTGTGTTGTGCGTAATCTCTCGCCACGAGTGTTTGCTCTTCCCTCTCTGCTCCTCATTTGACAGCAACTTTGCGCCGGTGCTACAATCCCGAACGGGGATGGTGGTTGCCGCATCTTGTTGCTACACGTTTTATGTCCCTTGCAAGACGAGTGGTGGGCAATGCTAGTCACGTTTGTTTGTTCGTTCCCAGCCTGGGGAGCGAGTTTTGAGCACATTATTTCCTTGATAGAAGAGAAGGGTAGATTTGTGACCATGGACAGTAAGAACCGGACAGAGAGCAAAACCTTAAAGGTTGGTGATGTCGCACCAGATTTTACGCTGACCACTGCGGCGCGGGACGAGTGGCATCTCAGCGATTTTCGCGGCAAGAAAAACGTCGTTGTGGCCTTTGTGCCCTTCGCGTTCAGTGGTGTCTGTTCGACCCAACTGCCATCATACGAAGCCGACATCAAGCGCTTCAAGAATGCGAACACCGAAGTGGTATCAATCAGCATGGATAGCACGCATGCCTTGAACGCGTGGAGAGAAGCGATGAACGTCTCATTCCCGTTGCTCTCCGACTTTTATCCTCAAGGGCAGGTAGTAGACCTGTATGGCGTGCGTCATCCAGCGGGTATGGCGGAGCGTGCGCTTTTTGTGATCGATAAAGCAGGGATTATTCGCTACATCGAGATTACGTCTACACCTGGCGACATGCCCGATAATGTCGATCTCTTCGAGGCGTTGGGTAAGATTGCCTAGTGGCTACTGGAAATCGCATAAGAAGCGGGATGATGAAGGGCGACCGCCCTTTACCATCCCGCTTCTTATGCGATTTCCCCATTTTTGGTGCAGGTGTGCTATGATAGGGATGGTTTATGAAATGTCGTCATAGAAGGCGTGCGGAAGGATCTGCGTGGAGAAACACATTATGTTTGCACATCGTCGACAATCAAGTGCAAGGAAACGCTTTTTGTTGCTCCCTTGTCTTCTCTTTCCTGTTATTCTCATAGCCATTTTTTGTATGAATGTACGCTCGGCCAGTGCTGCATCCTCGCACGTGGACGTTACGGTGTTGAACTATGACATCGGGCAGGTCTCGGAGCGTGTCCTGACGCGTGCGATCAACACGGCGGAGCATGATGGTGCGCGGGCGCTGGTGATCGAGATCGACACGCCTGGCGGTGATATCGACGCGATGAAAACCATGACGCAGGCGGAGCTTGCCAGTACCGTCCCGATCATCTCGTACGTATCGCCCACAGGTGGTCGCGCTGCTTCGGCGGGTGCGTTCATCGCCCTGGCGGCGCCACTCGTGGCTATGGCCCCCACGACCAGAATCGGGGCATCGAGTCCCGTAACCTCGACGGGTAGTAATATTGATAGTACACTCAAAGCAAAAATCGAGAATGATTTGACGGCCGCCATGACAGGACTGCAAACCCGCTATGGGCGCAACGTGCCGCTGGCAACGTCCATGGTCACTCAGGCGAAATCGTACGACGACGTGACTGCGCTCAACGATCACATCGTGGACCTGGGTGGTCACAGTGCCGCGAGCCTGCCTACGCTGCTCGATAACGTGAATGGGCGTACCATTAAGCTCGCTTCGGGCCAAACAATCACGTTGCAGACAGCCGGTGCCAGCGTACAGACGGAAAATGCGACGCTGGTAGATCAGTTCTATGGTTTTCTGCTAGATCCCAACGTGGCCTTTATCCTCTTCGTGGTCGCCATGATCGGCATTTATATCGAAGTGTCCCATCCTGGTGCCATCTTGCCGGGGGTTACGGGTGCCATCGCGTTGCTGCTCTTCTTGCTGACTGCTGGTTCGCTCGCGCCTAACTGGGCGGGTCTGGCGTTAATGGGGCTGGCCTTTGTCTTGCTCGTGCTCGATGTCCGTGTACCAACCCATGGGGTTTTGACGATTGGCGCGGTGGTTTCGCTGGTTGTGGGGTCGCTGCTGTTCTTCAATGGTGGCGCACCTGAGGGACCAAAGATCAACCCGCTCGTCGTCTATATAGTGAGTGGATGTATTGGCGTCCTGGGATTGACGATTGTTACATTTATGTTGCGGTCCAGGCGTTTGCGCGTGACCACGGGGGTAGAAAGCATGATCGGCGCGAAGGTTACGGCGCTGACTCCGTTGTTACCAGAAGGGCGCGTCAGCTATGGTGGTGAAAATTGGGCCGCCATTCTCAACGATCCATCAAGAGAGGTTGATCCAGGCACCGTGCTGGTGATTACCGCTGTCCAGGGCTTACGACTACACGTACAGCCGATACCTATTCATCCGGTGTTGCCAGGCCGACACGATCCTATTCTTAAATAAATCAAGCTCAGGTCTTATCCTTACTAAAGGAGGATGTTCATGAACGGGCTTATTGTGGTGTTGATCGCGATTATTATTATCGTGATCCTGTTCCTGCTATCGGGCATTCGTATTGTGCAGCAGTACGAACGTGGCGTCATCTTTATTCTTGGTCGTCTGTCGGGAGCCAAGGGACCGGGCGTCTTCTGGGTTCCACCCATTATTACCCGCATGATGCGCGTCGATCTGCGTATCGTGACGCTGACCGTACCGCCGCAAGAGGTGATCACGCGCGATAACGTCACCATCAAGGTCACGGCCGTGCTGTACTTCTATGTGGTCGATCCGTCGTCGGCGGTCGTCAACGTCTTTAATTACGTGCAAGCGACCACCCAGATTGGTCAGACCACCCTGCGTAACGTTTTGGGTCAATCGGATCTTGATCAATTGCTGTCGCAGCGCGTCAAGGTCAACCAGGATCTGCAAGCGATTATTGATGAGTACACCGAGCGCTGGGGTGTGAAGGTCACGGCTGTCGAGATTAAGGATGTCGAACTTCCCTCGACCATGCAGCGTGCAATGGCGAAGCAGGCCGAGGCAGAGCGTGAGAAGCGGGCGAAGATCATTCACGCTGAAGGTGAGTGGCAGGCCTCTACGCAGTTGGCGCGAGCTGCTGGCGTGATTGCTACGGAGCCAGGCGCGCTGCAATTGCGCTACTTACAAACGTTGACTGAAATTGCCGTTGAGAAAAACTCGACCATCATTTTCCCGCTGCCTATGGACTTGATCGAGCCGATGTTGAAGGCGATGAATAAGAGCACGGAGTCCGCTAGCCAGCCATTGTACGATGGCGGCCATACGAACAATGCGCAACCGGTACCGCCAGCGCAACCACTACGGTCAGAATAGTTGGCTTCCATGTCGAAAGGGCAGCATTCCCACGCGGAATGTTGCCCTTTTCGCTTGTTGTAACTCGTGCCATGAGGGACCACGCAAGCCAGGCTAGGCTTCCTCTAAAGCGTCGTTGTTCTCGATCTGCTTGCTACGCAAGTAGTCAGCGCATAGGCGGTAGGTCTCTTCGGAGATGAGTCCTCTGGACATGTAGTGATTGAGCATGATGTCCAGTTTGAGAATGCTCATCAAATTGTAGCCACGGCGCCTGAGCCGTTCGGCCGCGCCATGTTCGCGGTCAACCAGCACGATCACGTCTTTGACCATCAGGCCATTTTCTTCAAGTAGCGATGCTGTTTCTAGCACGCTGCCGCCGCGTGTAATCAGGTCGTCAACAATTAGAGCGGTATCGCCAGGAGTAAAGCGGCCCTCGATGCCACGCTTGCCGGTACCTTCTGGGCGAATACGGGCGTAGGTTAAAGGGATGTTGGTTTCCAGGGAGTACGCGCAAGCCAGCAGAAGTCCTCCGACCGGCACACCAGCGACGACATTAAAGGGATGGACGCGCGGGCGTCGCAATGATTGCGCCAGGTTGATTTCTTGCTGCATCAACTTGCTGGCGACACGCAGTGCAGTGGGATGGCTAATCAGGACCTTGGGGTTGATAAAGACCGGCGAGCTTACTGCGGATTCGCTCACCGTAAAATTACCAAATTTGATCCCACCAAGATCAAAAAGGATTTGTGCCAACCACAGATTGTCTAGAGACTGCTCTTTTGCCACTTCTCACGTTGCAGTGCCTCTCCTTCGATTATGGTATGAGGAGAAAGCACCGCCTCCTTTCTTTACTTCGTACTTCCTTTGTCAAAAGGATAGACAAGTCAAACGTGCGGTCCTCTTGCCTATATTCAGTAAAGAGTATCCTCTGCCGCACCAGGGTAACGGGCCTTTTTGCTCTCTCTATTGCGTATTATCGAGAGCAATGAATGTAGATAGTAAACACAAACGATAGCGTTTACACAAAAAAGTTTGGCCTTCCCCAAGTATAACATAACCCTTGGGTAGCGCCAACTCTTCCTTGTTGATGACCAGGGCTTCTCAAAAGTCGGATGAGAGGTGAAAAAGAAGAGTCAATCCAGTAGAATGCAGGTACTCAAAAACCCAAAGCATTCTAGGAGCGACTCACGATGGACTATACAGCATTGTTGAAAGAAAACAAGAGGGAAGTCCCCACCACCGACCAACTCCCATCTTTGCATGAGATCTGTCACCAATTGACCGATGGGCGAAAAGCGCGAGGAAAGCGATATGAGCTTGCAGGGATCTTGCTGGTGTTGGTGTGGGCCAAACTGGCGGGAATGAGCAGCGTCCTGGCGGTCAGCGAGTGGGCAAAGGATCAGGAGGCAGCGATTCGCGCGAGCGTGGGTCTGGAGTGGAAACGCATGCCGTGTGCCAATACCTACAGCTTTGTTCTAGCACGCTTAGACAGTCAACAAGTCGATGCGCATCTTGCCGCCTGGTTCGTGCGCTAGATGGCTTCTGTCCCAGGAGGCCAGCCCGATGAGCGACACGTCCACCTGGCCATCGATGGCAAAACACTCAAAAGTACGGGGGAGCAAGCCTATGGAGGAGAGCAACCACAGCAACCACAGCAACATCTGCTCCATATTTACGAAGCAGAAACCGGAGTCGCGCTCCAACAGATCCCCATCGGGACCAAGACCAATGAAGTCGGGGCGCTCAAACCTTTCTTGACCGAGATCACCTGTAAAGGCCGAGTGATCACAGCGGATGCAGCACAAAGCTATCATGAGCTGCCACGGCTGATCAAGCGTGCGGAAGGCGAGGTCATTCGCATCATCAAGAAGAATACGCCGGGCGCTCTCAGGGATCTCGAACTATTTTTTGAAGATCCCCAGGCAGATCGACGGACATGGCAAGCGCATAGCCAGCTCGAAAAAGGTCATGGTCGCCTGGAGCGTCGATCGATCCTGACCAGCCCAGATCTCAACGGCTTGTTTTTTCAGGACTGGGGAGAGATTGGGCAAGTCTTTCGTTTACAGCGCGAACGAACCATCAAAGGGAAGCAGAGTTGCGAAGTTCGGTATGGATTGACCACGCTCTCCCAGCATCGCTGCCCGCCGCAGCGTCTTCTCAGCTATATTCGAGCGCATTGGAAGGTGGAGAATCATCTCCACTGGCGTCGGGATGCCCTGTTAGGGGAAGACCGGTGCCGCGTGCGTTGCATTCCGGTGATGGAAATGCTGGCGGTCCTTAACACGGTGGTCCTGTCCTTAATGCAGCTGCATCAGGTTTCTACGGTGGCCCGGCAACTCCGTCGGTTCGCTTTTCATCCAGAGGAGGCCCTTCCCTGGTTGTATCAGGACTTTTAAGAAACCCTGTTTCTCAGATGGTATTACCTCGCCAAACCACTAATAGCATGACATAATACCCTTATACCCAATCCATAAAGAAATGAGACAACCCAACCATGCACCCTACTCCCCAAACCGCACTCATCACCGGTGCCAGTCGTGGCATCGGTCGCGCCATCGCACTCGAACTTGCCCAGCAAGGCATCCAGGTCGCCCTCGTTGCCCGCTCACTTCCAGACCTACAGAAAACGGCCGATCTGATCACTCAAAACGGTGGCACAGCCCTCCCCATCACCGCCGACGTCACCGACCAGCAGGCCGTATTCAGCCTGCTCCAGACCATCTTAACCCAATTCGGCCCCGTCTCCATCCTGATCAACAATGCCGGGAGCCACCACACCATCGGCCCCATCTGGGAGATTGATCCCGACCTCTGGTGGAGCGATATCGAAACCAACCTCCGCAGTACCTTCCTCTGCTCACGCGCCGTCCTCCCCACTATGCTCGCTCAAAAGCATGGCTATATCATCAACATCTCAAGCAACGCCGGCAACGAACCACGCCCCTACTCCTCCGCCTACAGCAGTTCCAAAGCTGCCGTGACCCGTTTCACCGAAAGCCTGATGCTCTCCTTGCAGGACACTGGCATCTACACCTTCGCTATCCATCCCGGTTCTGTACGCACCGAGATGGCTGATCACCTCATTAACTCACCCGTCGGCCAACGCTGGGTCCCTGAATTTCGCACCATCTACGCCGAAACCCAAGTCCCCGCCTCACAAGCCGCTCACCTGATTACACGCCTCATCAGTGGAGAAGCCAACTCTCTCTCAGGCACCCTTATCTCCGTCTACGATAACCTGGACACCCTCATCGAACAAGCCCACCACATCAACAATAACAAGCTCTATCGCCTACGCCTGCACAAATCATAAAATACCTTACAGTCTCACAAATGACTTCTAATCATTATTTAGGCAGTGGACGTCGTGAACTTCGTCCGCTGCCTCCCTGATATGTAGGAGCGGAACTGAGATACGTTGTGTCAACCACGTGCTTCTTGACTTTTGAGAAACCCTGATTTCATTTCGGAGTTATGATGGAATTCTCATGCCGTGTGCCGGTAACCAGTACCAGTGAGGTATCCTCTCTCCCTGTCACCATTGAAGGCCAAACTCCCTCATAAGTGCACTGCATCCCTCCTCCGTCACACGGACCGCGCGATTCGAAGGGATGCGCCTGATCCAATCCAGTTCAAAGAGGCGCTTCATTATCGCCCCTCCCAACGCACCGGCAAC
>DATAYF010000215.1:0-2154 GCA_036272735.1 Ktedonobacteraceae bacterium | reverse complement strand
AATCGGAGATAGCCCTCTTTTTCCTCAAGCTCAAATAGTTACCACTCTCTGCAAAACTATCGTCTCGCCAATCAGCAAGACCATGGTATTAATGACAGAATTCTGTAATTTAACCCATAGGTTTTGCAGAATCTGCAAAACTATGCTTCCTATTTTACCAACATAAGATCTGCATGTTTTCTAATCATCTAAGAAAATATACTTTGAATAGCTAAGTACAATCAGATAACTTTTTGAGCATGCGTGCCAATGATCGAGAGGATTCGATGAGGTTCCTGGTTATAGCGGTCAAAGAACTCACGAGAGGCCGCCAGTAGGGCTTTGACAGTGGGAAAGAGTTCACAATGGGTGACCTCTCGGCGGAAATGCCGCCACAGCATCTCAATTGTGTTCAACCAGGGACTGTAGGTTGGTAAGTAGTGTAAGACCAACCGCCCTGCTGCTCGCACGACTGCTTCCACCTCGTCATCCTCATGGGTATTGGCATTGTCCCATGCAACATAAATCGTTCCTGTCGGATGTTTATCCACGAGAGTTTGTAGTAATTCAGCAATCTCCTGCCGACGCTTGTGGCGCTTTATGAGAACCATGGCTTCTCCGGTATGGTAGTTGACAGCACCGATCCCGTAGTGCCTGGTGGGCTGAGCAGGTGTCCGACTCCAGAACGTTCAGCCTCGGCCACGAAGCTCTCGTGCTTTTTTGAATGCCTGTTCCACCTCTTCTGCTGGTTGTGTTGCAAGAAATCGCAAAGGAAGAAACTGGACGTGATTGTTCCTCACCATCTTTCTTACACGGCCACTCGAAACAGCGTGGCAACCAGCGCGACCTGCCCTCCGACATCTCCTTTTGCCACCCCTTGTACTTGCCCTTTCCTCAGCCTGTTCATCATCTCGTATCCTTGTAAGGTTCGCCAGGCGGTCTCGAAGGTGAAAAAGCCCATCCCTGGTTTCGTCACCCGTTTGATGAACCGATGGTCTTGCTCAATCACGTTATTGAGGTACTTGATTTGCCGCAACCCACAACGTTCAGAGATGATTCCAGCTGCTTTGAGGTCATTGAAGGCTTTGGGATAAGCAGCATTTTTATCGAAGTTGATGACCCGTGGCGAGCTCGTATGGGAGGCGGAAAGGGTTTTCACAAGGAAGTGCTTGGCGGCTTCCCCATCTCTGGTTGAGCTCAGCCAAAATTCGAGCGTGTTTCCCTCTGAATCAACCGCCCGATACAGGTACATCCACTCTTTCTTGATCTTGATGTGCGTTTCGTCAACGCGCCACGAGTCGGTTGTGGGCTTCAAATGGGGATGGCAGCGTTTCTCCAGTTCTGGAGCATACTGCTGGACCCACCGATAAATCGTGGTATGATCGACATGCAATCCCCGTTCCAGCATGATTTCTTCGAGATCTCTGTAGCTGAGTGAATAGCGCAAGTACCACCTGACGCACAAGAGAATAACGTCGGTCTGGAAGTGACGCCATTTGAACGGGTGTTGCTCGGTCATGTCTGATCCTTTTTGGCTCTTTTCTCTCCACTGTAGCAGATCAGTTTATTTCTTGCAACACAACCGCCGCTGCTCCCACACGTCACATGCTGCGTTCCACGCCAAAAAGAGAGCTTGCTGCGCCTCAGAGCCGTAGAGCGGCATGCGCTGCTTCATCCAGGGCCTTCAGCCTGGAGGACGTTTCCGGCGAGGACGGTGTATAGGTCACCATGTGGAGCGGGGGAACAACCGGCACCGTAAAGACAGTGCTCGCGAAATGGAGGCGGCCTAGCCGGGGATGGTTCAAAACTTTCTCGTGGTAAAAATCGCATGATGCCTGCACATTATGCTGCGACCACAACCTGCGAAACTCGGGGCTTTCCCGCTGTAAGTCTGCCAGCACGTGTTCAAACCAGGCGTCACCGATAGACTTATCGTAGGCAGAGCGAAAATACATCACGGCATGCTGCGCTGCCTGCTCCCAATCAACAAAGAGTCTCCGCGCCGAGGGATTGGTGAACAGATTCCAGATTCTATTTCGCTCTCGCTCTGTAAGCAGAGAGAAGTCGCCAAAGACGTGGCAGGCACCTTCGTTCCAGGCTATCAGGTTAAAGCGATGGTCAATGAGCATAGCGGGGGTGGGGGAGAGGGCATTGAGCACTGCCTGAATGCCAGGT
>DATAYF010000214.1:0-8595 GCA_036272735.1 Ktedonobacteraceae bacterium | reverse complement strand
GTTTGCATGGCAAACTGGCTCACGACATCGTGAAGCAAGGCAAGACGATCACCATAGAAAAGACGTCATTCAAAGCATGGCAGAAGCAGTACGGTCGAAGCATCGGACTTCGCGCACCAGGGATGTTTGTAGCGCATCTGGCCCGCATAGTTGCGAACACTGGCGGCACCCTGAGCGAAGTTTCAGCCTACCAGACCAAACTGAGCCAATATTGCCATCGCTGTGGGCGCTATGTCAAGAAAAAGAGATCACAGCGCTGGCACACCTGCCCTTGTGGGTTGGGACCAGTGCAGCGTGATTTGTACTCGGCTTTCTTGCTGGCCCACCTGGAACCACACAAGATCATCCCCTCTGTCACCCAGCATGTCTGGGAAGGTGCGGAGCCGCGCCTGCGAGCCGTGATGGAGGGACTCCAACAACGTGCAAACGCGTGGCAGCATTTGCCCCGAAGCATGGGCGTAGTGGCTCGACGCAAAAGCGGAGCTGCCCGTGCCCGAGCGCGTCGGCTTAACAGTCTGGGCCTGTCTCCACCATGAGCCGGTTTCTCCTTCGGGAGAGGCAGGAAACGATGGGTGAGCAACAGGAACCCCCGCGCCTTTTAGGCCGGGGAGGTTTCAGAATTATGTATTATACGATGAAGGCGTTACAATCAATGAGATGAAAAGCTATCTGAGTACAAAACCTTGAGCCAAAAACTTTACAAATTCCTGCACGAGTGAATCCGCGCTACAAGCGGGTTTATTCCGTTTTCTGTTCGGACATGCCAGAAAACTATTTCTTCTGCTCTTTTCTCCATGCTGCCAGGGCTTTTTGTATGGCTAAATTAGAGAGATTTCGATTTTTCGATATCAATGACAAATTTGAACCTCCCTTCGCCTACAGCGATCTTCACAAAGGTTGGGCCTAATGACAAAATGAAGGCATGCGAGCATATTCTTATGATTTACGGCAGCGTATCCTGCGCGCGGTGGATCAGGGAACACCACGAGCAGAGATATGCAAGACCTTTGCGGTGTCCCAATCCACGATCAAGCGCTATCTCACATTGAGGCGTAAGACCGGTGATGTGAAGCCCAAAACCATTCCAGGACGCCTCCATCAAAGAAAGGGGCTGCGCTGCACATTGGACTGCTCCCGCAACTCGAAGCGCACCCTGATGCGACGCTTGCCGAGCATTGCCAGTTCTGGGAAACCACGCATGGCATCCGGGTCAGTTCTGCGACGATGAGTCGTGCAATCCGGCGGCTGAACTGGACGCGGAAGAAAAAACGTTGCGCGCGAGTGCGCAAAATGAAGCCGACCGCGCTGCCTGGGGGGAGCAAGCTAGACGGTTGGATGCGAGCAAACTCGTGTTCCTTGATGAATGCGACTCGAATATCGCCTTAACTCGCCTGTATGCGCGAGCATCGAAAGGGACACGCGTCCATGGAGCAGTTCCACGTAACCGGCGAGCCAATATGATGCTGTTGGCTGCACTCTCGTTGCAAGGCATGGGCGAAGCATTCATTCTGGAAGGTTCGGCGGATACCACCGTATTTGAACTCTACATCGAACAGATTCTCGCGCCAAGCCTCCAAGTAGGGCAAATCGTCATTCTGGACAACCTGCACACGCATACTGGAGAAAAGGTGAAGCAGGCTATCGAAGCACGGGGATGTCAGCTCCTGTTTTTGCCGTCCTACTCCCCCGACTTGTCACCGATTGAAGAAGCATTCTCGAAACTCAAAGCCTTTTTACGCCGCGTAGGAGCTCGAACACCCGAAGCATTACAAGAGGCAATCAGCCAGGCGCTTCTGACCATTACTGCTCAAGACGCCCTTGGCTGGTTTACGCATTGTGGGTATCGTTCAGATCCTCTGCCTTCCCCAGCGGAAGGATCTTGGAAATGAGAAAGCTACCTGGCAAGATCTGATCATCGTCATAGGAGAACAGCACCAGGTAGCGATAGCTTTTTTCAAGATAGTTGCGTTGCACACTCACGTCGTTGCTGCAGAGGCAAACACCTTCCAGACACGCGGGCCGGTGTAATCGTCGATGTGCCCACTTACTTGCGTCGCCTCCGCTCGTTTCGGGAAGATGTGCGGCGAAGCTGCGCGAAGCAGAGAAACGAAACCAAACTGCTTCTCTGGTTGAACGTATATGTCACAAACGCTCGATGCGGGAGACACCAGACGGTCTTTTCCATCTCGTGCAAGAAAGAGGTGAAACTTGGCACTCTCACAGACATCCAGAACGCTCTGGTCCGAGACTGCCTTCCTCAAGCTGTGGGTTGGACAGAGTATCTCCAACTTTGGTTCTGCTATCACGAACCTGGCCCTGCCACTGACCGCTGTGGTCCTCCTGCATGCGAGCAGCGGACAAATGGGGGTGCTGAGGGCCATGCTGACCATTCCAGCGCTTTTCATGAGCTTGCTATTTGGTGTGTGGGTTGATCGTCTCCGCCGCCGCCCACTGCTCATAGCTGCCGACGTGGGGCGGATGCTGCTGCTGGGCCTGATTCCGCTGGCTGCCTGGTTGAACCTGCTGCGCATCGAGTATTTATATCTCATCGGGCTGCTGGTGGGCACGCTGACAGTGCTCTTCGATATCGCGATCACCTCTTTCCTCCCCTCGGTGGTCCCAAGAGAAGCACTGGTTGAGGGCAACAGCAAGATGCAGCAGAGCAGCACCTTTGTCTCCATTGTTGGTCCTGGCGCGGCAGGAGCGTTGATCGGGCTGGTGACAGCTCCGATGGCCATCATCGTCGATGCCTTCTCCTTCCTCGCGTCCGTGCTTTCGCTCTGGTGGATTCGCGTGCCCGAACACCATATGTTACCCGGAGCGTCTGCACGCGCCTCGTTCTGGCAGGAGATCCGGGAGGGATTCCATGCGCTGTTACGTACACCTGTTTTGCGCGACCTGACCATCTTTACTGCGCTCGGAGCTTTCTTCAGCACCATCCAGCAGACCATCTTTGTGCTCTTCGTACTGAACGTGCTGAAGCTGACCACGCTGCAACTCGGACTGGTCGTAAGCAGCAGTGGAATCGCCTCGTTTCTGGGGGCACTGCTGGTCAACCGCGTGGCCCGTCATCTGGGACCAGGACCAACGATTGTGCTTGGTGAGAGCCTTACTGCCCTTGGGGGCGTGCTGGTGGCAGCAGCGGGAGGTCCGTTTGCGGTGGCTCTGCTTGTGTTGATCTGTGGGCAGGCCGCTTTCGGTTTGGGAACACCGCTCTACAGCATCAACCAGATCGCGCTGCGCCAGGCCATGACGCCAGCACATCTCCTGGGGCGCGTCAACGCCAGCAGACGTTTTCTCGTCTTCGGCATTATGCCCCTGGCGGCACTCTTGAGTGGGCTGCTCGGAAGTGTGTTTGGCCTGCGTTCGACGCTCGTCATTGGCGCTGGGGGACTGCTCTTCACATCTCTCTGGGCCTTCTTCTCTTCGGTTCGCCAGGTCTACATCTTTCCACGAGACCAGGGATGAACAAAAATTACTGTTCACCCGTGGTCTTGCAGCCTGTTCCGCTTGTCGCATGGGCCAGCCTTTCTGAAGACCGCTGTAGTGGCTTTGTCATTAGACAGATAGGAGGTGTGCCTATGGATGCAAAGGATATCGAGCGCTATCTTTCCCTGCTTGGGGAAGAGCTCCAGGCGATCGTGGTGCAAGAGCCGATCCAATTGCTGCTCGTTGGCGGGGGGTATATGCTTACTCAGATAGGGAATAGGGGTCTAACAGGGGATATCGATGTGTTTTGGATGCGTCCAGAAATGTATGCAGGTTCTGAGCTTTACCGAGTTTTTGAAGCTACTGTAGGTTTTGTAGCTTTCGATGAGCATTTAGAGGATAATTGGTTAAGCATTGGCGTGGGTGATTTTATCAGTGTAGCTGGCCCCCTTCCGAAATTGAAATTGTGGAAGAAATTTGCTGTGATCGAGGTGTATCTTCCGCCGAAGGGTTTCATCTTAGCACATAAGCTTCTGGCTGATCGAGAGAAAGATCAGGGAGATATAGCAGTACTCTGTGCGCAGCTTCACATTACGACGCGTAAGAAAGCACAGAAGCTTCTTGATAAGTATATTCGTCGCGATATTCAAGAGGATTATCACATGTCTAGGAAGTTACAGGGCCTCTTTGCAAAGTAGCGTGTGGTGAATACTGTTTTTCCGCGAGATAGCGTCGTACGTGTTCAGCCAGTTCCCATTTATTGTCGTAGCAGTTATCTCCGCAAAAGATGTTGCGTTTGGTGAATTGCTGTGGTGTTGTTTCGAGCAGGTGTGATTTTGCTGGTTCGTGGTCGCGGAAGAACCAGGGATCAGCCAAGGTGTTGTACCTGGGATCGTGGACCCACGAAGGACAGGGCACATGGTAGGTATCGCAGAACCACTCGACCGATGCGGCGCAAAACACGGCCCAACGATGCTGGTAGAGTGATTGCGTATCATAGTCTGGCAGAGGATCGGCGATCAGTTCAGGGCGTTGGTCTTTGGCATAGCTGTACCAATAGTTCATAAAGTTGCCCAGGGCGGTCCAGTCCCGTTCACCCTCGCAAATTTGTCGAAAGGCAACACTCATGGTCTGTAACTGGCCTCGTTTCATGCTGGTTCTACTCCTTCCTATCCTCACTTTTCGTGCTTCTATTGTAACAGATTTTTGCAAAAAGTAGGAAGGTGAGACCAGTTTTTGTTGTATGGCTTGCCGTTGGGATATGGGGGTGTTGAGGCACTTTTTAAGCGAATTAAAAGGAAAGCTGGTATAGACGGTAAACGGGTGGCCCCGCATAATTGTCGGCGATATATGGCAACAACACAGTTACGTCTGGGGCGGAGTCCTTTAGATGTTCAGAGACAGATGGGACATACCACATTGAATATGACAAACGAGTATGCATCTCTTACAGTTGAACATTTAAGGCGGTCTCATGAAATGTATTCGCCTCTCAGAGCTAAAGATCAGGAAGGGCCAGAAAGTATTGATGATGGCTATTGGAATGCTGAATAATTCACAGCCGTGTGCAGAAGTATTGAGTTAGGAGAACTGGGGTGAGCGCAAGACAAGAGCTTCTCCACTCTCCATCATGTATCTACCGTACAATCGGCAAGGTAAACCAGAAGGTCGCTCCATGACCAGGGGCACTCTGCACTTCAACACGGCCATGGTGTCGTTCAATGAACACCCGGCAAAGATACAAGCCCAATCCGACGCTCAGATCCAGCTCGTGTTGGACCGCGCTCCCCTTGGCACGATAGAGACGGTCCCAGAGATGCTTTTGCTCTTCACTAGGAATACCTGGTCCTTCGTTATGGACCGAGACCCGCACAATCCTCTCCTCGACCGTCAATCGTACCGTCACTGGCTCTTGCGCGGGCGAATACGTAAGGGCATTCGCCAGGTAGGTGGTGATGACTCGGGTGATCCGCTCGGCATCGGCGAGGACTGGGACCTCTTGCGCTGTCGTCCTCATTTCCAGCACGATGGTGCGCTCAGGTACCAACCGTTGCTGCGTGTCCACGGCCCCTTTGAGCAGCGTGAGCAGGTCACAACGTTTCATCTGTAACGCAAGCTGGTTGGACTGGATACGTGCATCGTCGATGATGTCATTGATCATGCGCTGTTGAAGCTGAGCACTCCGCGAGGCAGCAACTAAGGGCTGTTGCATCTGCGCAAGCTGCTCATCCATGTGCTCTGACTGCTCAGCAACCTGGCGCTTCAGCGTCTCTAAGCGGCGCTGTGCTAATTGCAGATTGCCTTTAATTCCTGTCAGAGGCGTACGCAGTTCATGACTGGCTAGCGTCAGGAAGTCGTTGCTGAGGCGCTGAACTTCCTGGAGAACACGGACTTTGGCCCGCGCCTCAGTTTGTGCCTGGAAATAGCGGATACATTCCATGAGCAGCACGGCTTGTGTTGCGACAACTTTGACCAACTCCACCTCTTCTGACAGGTACGCGTTGTCAAACCCGGTCTTGGCGGTGCTAAGCATCCCAACCAGCTGCTGTTCTAGAAACAGGGGGACTATCAGGAGGTTCTCAATGCCTAATTCTCCAGCACGGTACACAAGTGAACCGTGCAGGTGATCAGACGTGAGAATCACTTCCTGGTTGGCCTGGAGGCGGGCAATCACCGTTTCGTCAAGCGGTGCTGAGAGCAAGATGTTCCTCTCACCGACCTTGCGAGCATGCTGTTCTTGTTCAGCGGTCAAGCCACTTCCCGCGACGTAACGCACATACCCTGTTGGATGTTGAAAGGCGAAAAGAGAGACCCGGCGACAATTCAAGACTTGACGGATCACATCCACCAGGTGCTGGGCAACGAAGACGGCCGGAGGCGACAAGAGGAAGGTTTCTTCCGGCCAAATGAGATCAAGGCCCGCAGGCAGGTGTCCAATAGCTTCGTTCATGCTCAACAACGCCTCGTGGACCCGTTGGAGATGGAGGGCTTTGTGATAGCGGTGCGTGATGTCATGGAAAGCATAGACGGTTTCTCTCAGGTGCTGCTGTGCATCACAGACGGGGACGCACCAGAGGTTGACATAGACCGTGCGCCCAGAAGGCATCTGCAGCAAGAGGGTGTGTTCTGGCGAACGGGACGCCGCCTCTTCATCCATGGCGAGGCTCATGAGACATTGCCCTGGAAAGGTTGGCCGTTGCTGTGCGTCCCGTGCGTCCCGTGCGTCACCCGGTTCATAGTGTTGAAGAAACTGCTGATAGTCGGTTCCTCGACACACAGCTTCCGAGGGCACTTCAAAGAGCGTGCGGGCCGCGGCATTGATCCGGAGGATCTTCCCCTCCCGATCACAAGCGATGACGCTATCGGGTAAAGCCTCCAAGATCGCTTCTGATTGATTCATGGTATTCCCCTCTTTTGCGTGCCTTTCAACGAGCGAGATCGAAGAATGCGCTTCCTTGCAGGCGTCAGGTCCAAGCTCTGCTTGCTCTACATGATATGCTGCGGTCTTTTTCCCATCTCACTGATCCTTTCGGGAACGCTCAAACGTTTTGCACGTCAAGAGAAAGAGCACACATAGCACCAGGACAAGGCTATTGTACGCTTCGTGGAGAAGAGATGGCAATCTCATCACTCTTATTTGGTCAATTTGAGCAGGGTGGTCCGAGGAAAGGTTGAACCACGAGGTAGCTCGATCTTTCTGCTCTCCGCTGTAGCGGTACTTTGTTGACGAGGGTCAAACAGAGCTGTAGAGAGCGAGGGACTGCCCCCGCTCAAGCCATTGAAGGAGGCGTTGCACGGCAGGAGGCGGGGGCCGTGACGACCAGCCGCTCCAATATCGTCTGAGCATGATCCAGGGCTCGAGCCATGCGCGGACCGCTCGAAGGGCTGCCGGCCAGGACACGTGTGGGCGCATCTCTCGTGCCTTGCTGATTTTTTTTCCTCGTTTCCGCTGTCTCAGCAGAGGCGCTGGTGGGTGCAGTCGTTGATGGCTCAGGCTGCTCAGTGACCGCTTGTGTCGCGCAGGAGGTCAGGTGACTGAGATGGTACCAGCAAAAAGAGAACGCGCAGCAGACCAATTGCCAATGCCGGCGGATCGCTTTGTCGCTTCTTACCTGATAGTGCGACCAACCCAGGGCATGTTTGACGTGGATGTCCGCTCTGTTCAATCCACATGCGTAACCCATAGAGCCTCATCACTTCTTCCAGACTGGCTGCAGGGAAGAGGGATTCCGTTTCAGGGCGCTCTGCCCAGACAGGCAGATTTGTCACCAGGTATGAGGTGGTGAGGTCTGGCAGTTTCTGTGGGTCGGTCGTCACCACGATGGCCCGTTCCTTCTGACCTGGGCCAAATGGCCCTGCCACAATCTCCACCGCCCACCAGTCCTGCGTACTACCATCGCGGAACGTCCTGGTGAGCCGCACCCACTTCCCCGGGTGCTCAACACTCTTCCATCCGGCCTCATGCGCGACGTCTTGCAGCGTTCCAGCGACGTCTTCGGGATGCCACCACGCATGTGATGGGTTGAGGGCCAGCACATACGGGACCCGAAGGTCGCCTAACCCCCTTCTGAAACCGCGATCCTCTCCATAGAAAGAGTCAGCCACCACGGCTCGAAAGGGGAACTCTTGTTGCACCGCTCGTTGCACCAGTTGCAGAGCAATCTTCAGCTTGGTGCGAAAGGCAGGATCCTCTTTCCCTTTGGCAAAGTAGAGATCCGGCGTGTAGGGTTCGACCTCAAGTGGGTAGTAGACGCGCTCGTCGGCCCACAAACTGCTGACGGAGACCACGCCATTGTCAATCTTGCCCACATTCGCCAGGTATTGTCGACTCACATGGGCCGTTTTGTGGCCGTCCTTGCGGTCCCCTGTCTCATCAATCACCAGAACTCCGGCCTTCGTCGGCATGGTTGCTGGATCTTCGCGCAACAACGTAAGCCGTTCGGCTTGCACCTGACGCTCATCCCAGTCCGACTCGGAGAGAAACCATTGTAAGGCTTGCGCTCGTGGCTGTTGCGCTCCCACCAGTGGCTCAGTATTGATCAGCCCTGTGAGCGTCTTGTGCCGCTCCGAGGGCAGCAGCAGGCCCTCTAGATAACGCCGAAACCCTTCACGCTGATTGCTCTTGCCAAATAGGGGGTCAAAGTGCTTGGCATATTCCTCCAGTGG
>DATAYF010000213.1:0-6292 GCA_036272735.1 Ktedonobacteraceae bacterium | reverse complement strand
GGGAACATTTGGAGCCTTCGGCGACGAGTTTATTGGTACAGCCATGCTGGTTGGTCTGATCTTCGCGATTACCGATGGTCGCAATCAACCCGTACAGGCCAATCTCAACCCACTGATCATTGGTCTCTTGATCGTCGCTATCGGCGTGTCGTTTGGCCTGAATACCGGATACGCCATCAATCCAGCGCGTGACTTCGGTCCTCGCCTATGGATCGCTATCGTCAGCGGTGGAGCGAGCCTGAATAGCTATACCTGGATTCCCATTGTCGGGCCTCTACTAGGTGGCGTCGTTGGCGCACTCATTTATGATTTTAGTGTTGGCAAGGTATTGATTGCACGCGGCCTGGTACAGTCGGGTGATAGTGTTACCACCGGCGAAGCCGTACGCGAACCCGCCGCCGATTAGTTTCTCACTACCTTAAAAAGGAGGTTAGCGATACGAGATGGAGGGGCCTAATACCAGCCATCTCGTATCGCCCAACGATTATGGAAGCACTTTCATCGACAGTACGTCAGAGCAACTTCACGCAATTGGGAAATGAGCATTTCGATGTGCTCGTGATCGGAGGAGGCATCACCGGAGCGGGCGTCGCGCTCGACGCTGTCGCTCGTGGCTATAGTGTGGCGCTTGTCGAGAAGACTGACTTCGCCAGCGGCACCAGCAGCAAATCGACCAAGCTGGTACACGGCGGCATACGCTACCTGCCGAATTTCGATTTCGGGTTGGTGCATGAAGCCCTGGTGGAGCGCGGACTGCTGCTGCAAAACGCTCCCTACCTGGTGACGCCGATTGAGTTTGTCTTGCCCATTTACGAGGGGGATATGCATCCCGTGGGCATGCCATTCACCACGCCGGGTGGTGTGGGACTGAACCAACTGCTGAATACTGGCCTGCTGATGTACGATGTGATGGCGGGCAAGCGCGGCGTGAAATGGCACCGTCGCCTACAGCGTGATGATGTTATGCGCCTCGCGCCAACACTTGTCGATGCTGGTCTGAAAGGTGGCTTCACCTACTCCGACGCACAAACCAATGACGCACGCTTGACAGTTATGCTCATCCGCACGGCCGCACAATATGGTGCCACAATTAGTAATTACAGCGCCGTAACCTCGTTTGTGCAAGATGGCAACCAGCTTGTTGGCGCTGTGGTACACGACCAGATTAGCGGGCAAGAGGTCACGGTACGGGCGCGACATATCATCAATGCGACCGGCATCTATGCCGAGCAGATCGAACGGCTCACCGGCGCGGAGCCGCAGGTCAGCGTCGAACCCAGCAAAGGCGTGCACCTCGTGCTTTCGCGTGAGAAGCTCAAGCTGGGCGACAGGGCCATTGTATTGCCAGAAACGGAGGATAAGCGCATCCTCTTCATCGTACCCTGGGGATCGCGAGCCATCTTTGGCACTACCGATACCGGATCGGGCGACCTGGATCATCCGCTAACCACGCAGGAAGACGTGGCGTATCTTTTGAAGTATCTCAACCGTTATCTCTCGGTGCACCTGACCGAAGACGACATCATCAGCACGTACTCAGGCTATCGTCCCCTGGTCAAGCCACGCAGCACCAACGCCTCAAGCGCTCGCCTATCGCGCTCGCACGCCGTCTTGCAAAGTCCCAACGGTCTGGTGACGATAGTTGGTGGCAAGTTAACGACATACCGGCGCATGGCCCAGGATACCGTAGACGTATTGAGCCACCGCGACCGTATGAAGCCGGTACATCCAACACAATCGCTACCGTTGCAAGGGAGCGCAGGCTGGACAAAGGTCAGCCAGGCCATCGCGCAGCGCGGGGCACAATTAGGACTGAGCGTGCAAAGCATCGAACATCTGGGTCAGAGCTATGGCACAGCCGCTGATAGTGTCCTCGACCTGGTCGAGCAAGATCCCGCACTGGCGACCCCGCTCATCGCTGACCTGCCCTACATTAAGGCCGAGGTGCTCTACGCGACCCGTAATGAAATGGCGATGACACCTGAAGATGTGTTGTCACGCCGCACATCGATCACGCTTGAGGATTGGCAGCGTGGCCTGGGCATTCTCCCAGAGGTTACGGCTACGATGGCACAAGAATTATCGTGGTCAACGGAGCAGCAGCAAACGCTCATGCAGAGTTATCGCACAAAAATCGAAAGTCAGTTGGCCGCAGAAAAAGCTGGTCCCGCACAGGAGCAGGTGCAACGCGCGTAGTGTAGGGAATTGTAGATAGACAAGTCCTGATGGTTTCGGAAGCCATCAGGACTTGTCATCTACAATAGGTCTAAAGGCACGCATGTTTTCATGCAGAGAAAGGGGAACAATATCACCACTTCAGGCAAGCCCCGCCCGCAAAAACATCGCGAAGTCTTGCATTTCTTTTTGATAGGCTTTGCGCTTGTCCGCTTGCATTTCGGCTGGTTGTACATGCAAAGTAGCAGCGCCGATGTTTTCTAGCATGTAGACACTCAGATTGCGTGTAGAGACAACGAGCGTTTGATCATAGGGCACGTGGCGCGCCTGGTAAAACGCGTCGAGCCGCTCAAGCAACATATGTTGATCGTAAGCACGCAACGCTTCCGCTTGTCGCCTTAGCTCACGCGCTTGAGCATACTCCTCATCTTGTTCGGCCTGCGCAGAGATATCAGCGGCTTGCTTTGCTAACTTACGAGCAGCAGCAGCAGAAAGCATGACCCAGGGAGCCGCTTTCCCGTGATCCTCGTGCCCCTCGCACGATTGGATCGTCGTAAGCCCGATCACATTTAGTGCCACGACCACGTCAAAAATGTGCGCATCGATTTCCTTCCCATGCACATCAGTGACCAGGGCCATTGTCGCCACAGTCGCTTGCCAGCGTTGATCGATAGTAGATACAGCCATAATGATATTACCCACCTCCACTTACTACGTATCCGAACACCTGAGCGCGCAGCACTAGCTACGTCAGTAGCATTGGTGTTCGACATAAGAACCTTACTCAAAATACACATATCCTACATACAGTATAACCCCTCACCTCACACACGCCTATCCCCTAGCGAGACGCCGCCCGACGCCAGCACGATCAGCACCATCGCCACCAGCCCGCGCCAGCCGATATTCTCACCCAATAGCAACCAACCTACCAGAGCCGCGACACCAGGTTCCAGGCTCATCAAAATGCCGAAGACACGCGCAGGCAAACGGCGCAGTGCCTCGACCTCGAACGAAAATGGCAGTACCGTAGAGAACAGGGCAATACCAATACCGACAAGCCAGACAGTGGGATTGCGCCATGCCGCTAGCACGCTCGGCAGACCAAAGGGCAGGAACGCCAGCGCTCCAACACTCATGCCAAGCGCCAGGCCAATACCGCCGGGGAAACTACGCCCAACACGCACATTGAGCAGAATGTAGGCAGCCCAACATGCTCCAGCCAGCAGTGCGAGCAACGCCCCCAACGGGTCGATCACCACGCCGCCGATGGGAGCCAGCAACAGAATGCCACAGGCGGCCAACGCCACCCAGCAGATATCGAGCAAGCGGCGTGACGAGGCCAGTGAGACGCCCAGTGGTCCCACAAATTCCAACGTGACCGCCATGCCTAACGGAATACGCGCGATGGCCGCGTAAAAGAAAGCATTCATGCAGACAATGGCGAGGCCAAAGAGCACGGCGGATATATAATCGGCAAACGTATACCCACGCAGGCGCGGACGCCAGAGCAGCACGAGGAAAATAGCAGCGAAGCCCACGCGCAGAAACACAGCCCCGTTGGTGCCAACAATGGCAAATACACGCGTGGCAAAGGCGGCCCCAACTTGCATCGACAGGGCCGATAACAGCACCAGCAGTTGTGGGGGCACAAAGCTAGTCACGGAACGTGTTTTCCCCGTGGCAAGTTCCGAACGCCCTTGTGCACGCACATCGACGCCCTGAACGCGGCCGCCATCCTGTTGTGAAGCAGTGTACAAGCTCATAGTATCTCTTTCCCTGCATGTTTAGCGACCGCAACATCGCGCACGCCGTTTCCTCTATAGTGATATTCCTAGTATTAACGTGAGTTCTGGATAAGCAGACCCCCTCCGATGAGTTAGAATAGGAGCAATGAGAAAGAGCTTCTATCCATCATCGGAGGGATCTAGAAATGAGTGTACTCGAATTGTTTCGTGATGTCGATGATTTTCTGCTGAGTTTTGCCCCACAACTCAAAACCATCCAAATAGCAGCAGGCAAACAGCGAGAGTGTGCAGGCCAATTATGGCCAAGTGAGATCATGACGATCCTCATCCATTTTCACCAGTCGCACTATCGAACGTTCAAAGCGTATTACACTGAACATGTCCAAGTCTACCTGATTGAGGAATTTCCCCATCTGGTCAGCTATTCACGCTTTGTGGCGCTGATCCCATGGATGATGATGCCGATGCTTGCCTACTTGCAGAGACGGTATGGAGCGTGTACGGGTATCAGCTTTATTGACTCGACCTCTTTGGAGGTCTGTGATCCCAAGCGGATTCACCAGCATCGCGTCTTTGTGCTTGACGCGAAACGTGGCAAGTCGTCGATGGGGTGGTTCTTTGGCTTTAAGTTGCATCTGGCAGTCAATGATCAAGGCGAGTTGCTTGCATGCAGCTTGACTCCGGGCAATGTTGATGACCGGGCTCCTGTGCCTTCGATGGTTCAACATCTGCGAGGCAAGCTCATCGGGGATCGCGGGTACATTTCCGCTCCTCTCACAAAGATGCTTTTTGAGCAAGGACTCCACCTCATCACCCGATTGCGCAAGAACATGAAAAACCAGCTCATGCACCTCTCGGATAAACTCCTGGTGCGCAAACGGGCGATTATCGAGTCCATTATCGACCAACTCAAGAACATTTCCGAGACTCGAGCATACTCGTCATCGCAGTCCCACCAATTTTGTCGTCCACTTGATCGCCGGGCTCATTGCCTACAGTCATCAAGACAAAAAACCGGGCTTGCATCTTGATGAGCACGCTCTTCTGGCCGCTTGATCGGCATCGCTTAAACAGAACTCACGTTATATTACAAATAACGGCTCAGAAAGCTCCCGTCTTTCTAAGCGGGAGATGAATGGGCGTTCTGATTAGCTCTTCTCTTCTTTTGCATTTTCTGCCTTTGTTTGCTTTCTCTGTGCGTCAATATAAGCTTGGATATCGCTTCTCAGAAACTTCCAGAGATCACCTACTCTGAAAGCTGGTATTTTCCCTTGTTTGGCTAAGTTAATGACCGTCCTCGGCTTCACGCCCAACATTCTGGCAGCCTGCTCAGAGTTGAGGGGTTCTTCAATGTTATTCGACATGTTGCAGTATCTCCTCCCACGTCTATGTACAACCATGCTAATACACTCAGACGTTTGCAGTCAATAAACTATAATAAATACCCTTGACAAACTACACAACTCCAGGTGCACTAGAAGACGTAGAAAGACCTTTCACGTCTATGAAAGCTTGTCTATAATGAGTCTCTAGAGGCTTCCTTTTGTACTCGTAGAGCCACCCGTATATCATTCTTCACAACAGACGAGGCAGAGCAACATGCAGATGATCTCATCACCCATCCAATGGGGTAACGCGACGCTTGTTTTGGATCACCGAACCTTTGAAGAGGGCTACACGCATGGACGACAGTACTATTTTGAAGATGCTTGCGAAGATGGGGAAAGCGATGCTCTGCAGCACAGACTCACGGCCTCTCACCTGCTTGGCCTCATTGCCATACGCGATGAGCACGGTTGCTATCAATTAGATGACGGTCGTAACAGGAGCGCCTTTCAAAATAGAGTGGAAGAACTCTTCGGTGTGCTGGTGGGCTACCTCTCCGGTCCCTTGCATCCTGAAAGACACGAGGAACGCACAAACCGAGAGAAAGATGTCATGCTGATCGAAGAGGAGCATCAAGGATAAGGACATGCTGACCTACGAGTACAAGGTAGCAGGCACCAGGCACTAATACACGGCGATTGATGAGGCTATTCGCAGTGTGCAATTCATCCGCAATATGTGTCTCCGCAAGTGGATGGATGGGCGTGGTGTTTCCAGAAATGAGCTGCAATGCTACTGTACATTGCTTGCCCAAGAGTACTCGTTTGCGGCCTGCCTCAACTCCCAGGCTCGTCAAGCATCGGCTGATCGGGCCTGGGCCGCCATTTCCCGCTTCTATGAGGCGTGCCGTAACAAGAAACCGGGCAAGAAGGGCTATTCCCAGTTTCAACATGATAACCGCTCGGTGGAGTACAAACAGACCGGGTGGAAGATCGAGCCAGATGGTAAACACGTCACCTTTACCGATGGCTGTGGCATTGGAC
>DATAYF010000212.1:0-12065 GCA_036272735.1 Ktedonobacteraceae bacterium | reverse complement strand
GTTTCCGTTAGGGTGGCGCGAAAACGTTCTGGTAGCCCCTCCCGCTTTTGCAGTCTCCGAGGAGAAAGCCCGGTAGTCAGAACTTCCGTTGCCTTAGCCGTTTGGCAAGCCCCCGTCATTTATGCGGGGGTTCCTGACCTGCTCTTAGCGTGCGATGACCGAGCGCATACGCGTGAGAGCGGCCTCGATACGCTCATCGGGAGCGGTGATAGAGATGCGGACATAGCCTTCGCCAGTAGGACCAAAATTCGAGCCGGGAGTGACATACACGCCAGTTTTTTCGAACAGCCAATCGGCGAACGCGCGGGAAGTCGAGCCTCGCGGCACAGCAGCCCAGATGTACAAGCCAGCTTTGGAAGTGGGGGTTTGCATGCCCACAGCATTACAGCCTTCGATAAGCATATCGCGGCGACGTTGATAGATCGCGTTGCGCTGTGTGATCCAGTCGGTGGGAAGATTGAGCGCCTCGATGGCCGCATACTGGATAGGGCGGAAAATGCCACTATCGATATTGCTTTTCAAACGCCCAACCGCATCTACCAGGTCAGGATTGCCGATCAGCATACCCAGGCGAAAACCGGCCATATTGTAGGTTTTGCTGAGAGAATGCAGCTCGACAGCGACCTCGCTCGCGCCTGGTATCTGAAGGATGCTGATGGGACGGTAATCATCAAAATAGACCTCGGCATACGCCATATCGTGAACGATGACCAGGTTATGCTGTTGGGCGAAGGCAACCGCGTGCTCGAAGAAAGCACGATCAGCGCACGCAGCAGTAGGATTATTCGGGTAGTTCAGCCACAGTAAACGGGCGTGCGCAAGCACATCCTGTGGAATAGCGGCGAGATCGGGAAGATACTGATTTTGCGCACGCAAAGGCAACAGGTAGGGAGTGGCTCCCACGCTGGTCGCGGCGGTAAGGTATACCGTATAGTAAGGATCAGGGGTTAGAGCGATATCGCCCGCGTTCAACACGGCGGCCGCAGCATACACCAGACCTTCTTTAGAACCGAGCAGCGGCAAAATATCGCGCTCAGGAGTCAACTGCACACCGAAGCGACGCTCGAACCAGGCGGCAATGGCCTCGTGGAGAGCACGCATGCCCCGGTATTCGGGATAGCGATGGTTTTCAGGATCGCGCATCGCCTGGCACAGACGATCCACAACCGGCTGGGGCGCTGGCATATCTGGATCCCCCATAGACAGATTGATCACATCGATACCCATGTCCTGGGCAGCGGCAATCTTCTTTTTCGCGTTGGCAAAATGGTACGGCGGTAAGTCACGAATAAGCCTGGACAATTGCATGAAAGGACCCCTTCATAAAAAGATTGATACTTATTATTTTACGCCTATGTGGCAAAAGTGCTTATCACGCTGGAGCCTCCATGCTCAACGCAGCATGGCGATCACTCCATCGGTTCAGCCTCGTACCAGTTTCGGCCAACCTTCATCTCGACTTTAATCGGCACTCTGAGCGGCCCGACGCCCTCCATGACCGTCTTGACCAGGCGCATCACACGTTCCAGCTCCTCAACAGGAACCTCGAAGGCCAGCTCGTCATGCACCTGTAAAATCATACGGGTACGCAGGTTGTTTGTCCGCAAAGCCTGGTAGAGTCGCAGCATGGCAATCTTGATAAGGTCGGCATTACTGCCCTGAATAGGCATATTGATAGCCTCACGTTCAAGTGCCTGGCGCTCGACGTGAGAGAGGGAATGCATGGCAGGAATGAAGCGCTTGCGTCCATATAACGTATTGACGTAGCCCTGCGTGTGCGCCTGGTGCAGCGTTCGCTCGACGTAGCCCTTGATGTTAGGGAAGGTCTCGTGGTAGCGCTTGATAAATTCCGCGGCATCCGCGTTGCTCATGCCGGTGACCTGGGCCAGACCAAAGGCTGACTGACCGTACAGCACAGCATACACCACGGTCTTCGCCAGGCGGCGTTGATCCTTCGTCACCTGCTCCGGCGGAACGCTAAAAAGCGAGGAGGCGGTGATGGTATGGATATCCTCATCCTGAGTAAAGGCTTCGACCAGGCGCGGCTCATTGGTGATGTGCGCCAGGATACGCAGCTCGATCTGCGAGTAGTCGGCGGTGAGCAGCAGGTAGCTTGGATCGGCGATAAAGGCGCGGCGAATCTGGCGGCCCAGGTCTGTACGTACAGGAATATTTTGCAGGTTCGGATTACTCGACGATAATCGCCCACTTGACGCAATCGTCTGGTTAAACGATGTGTGCACGCGTCCCGTCGCCGGATCCATCAATGACAGTAAGCCATCGACGTAGGTTGACTTCAACTTTGCTAATTGGCGATAAGCAAGCAGGTGATCGACGACCTCGTGCTTGCCACGCAGCCCCTCGATGACGTCGGCGCTCACCGAGTAGCCGGTCTTTTTCTTCTTACCGGTTGGCAGCTTCAACTCCACAAAAAGCACTTCGGCAAGCTGCTTGGTAGAATTGATATTGAAGCGATGCCCAACAGCGTCATAGATGGCGTTTTCCAGCGTGGTTAGCTGCTCATCGAGCCGAGAACGGAACTCGCGTAAGAAGTCGGCATCCAGGGCCACGCCGTACAGTTCCATTTGCATCAACACGGCGATTAATGGTAGCTCGATGCCGTTGTAGAGAGCCAACAGATGGTGCTGCTGCAACTCGGCCCGAACGGGCGCGACCAGACGCAGCGTCATATCAGCGTCGGCCCCCGCGTAGCTCGCGGCTCTGTGGATAGGCACCTGGGCCATAGAGATCATTTTGCTTGCAGTGCCGATTAAATCGCTAATGGGCGTCATCACAATGTTCAGGCGCTGGAAGGCCTGGTCTTTGAGACCAAGGCCACCACGTCGCCCTGGTTCGATGAGGTAGGCACCCACCATGGTATCGAAGGCCAGACCGCGCAGATTGATGTGATTGCGCCAGAGCACCGCCATATCATATTTGGCATTATGCAGATATTTCTGAATTGTCTCGTCTTCCAGAAGTGGACGCAACTGCGCCAACACATACTCAAGCGCAAGCTGGCGACCAGGCTCTTGACCATCAGGTGTGGTGACGTGACCCACTGGAATGTAAAACGCTTCGCCGGGTGCCATCGCCAGCGAGATACCAACGAGCTGAGCGTGGCGCGAATTTTCGGAGGTTGTCTCAGTATCCAGGGCAAAACTACCGACAGCATACAGACTCGTGATGAGCACGCGCAACGCCTCTTCGCTGTCGATCACGAGGGTGTTGGTATGCTGCCCCCGCTGCCCATCCTCAACGAGCAGAGGAGCTGTCTCGGCCGTTGGCAGACGCAATTTGTGCACGACCTCGGTGTGCGGCTCGTCCAGAGCAAAGAGATTCATCTGCGCAGGCGCGTCCGCCTGCTCGGCTGTACGTAGCGTAGGTGCATCCACCGATGCAGCCGCCGCGACAGCATCCTCGGTAGGGGACGGTACTACGGCCGCGACGTAATCCGGCGGCTTGGGGGGAGCCATGACCGGGACCATGCCGACCGGAGGTTCAAATAGCAGGCGCTCCTCATCCTCTTCAGCGACCGTGGGAATATCGACCGGAGTACTCGGCTGCTCGGCAGGAGCTTGCGCGGCTTGCGCGGCTTGCGCGCTCTCGCTACTGCTGCTGGTGATACCCAGGCGGCGGAATAGCGCCAGGACACGCTCGACCAGCGTGCGAAACTCAAGTTGACGAAACAGGGCCAGGATTTTATCGGTATCGACCTCGATCATGCGGCAGGCAGCAAGGTCAAGTTGTACGGGAGCATCGCGCACGATGGTCGCCAGGAACTTACTCTGAAGGGCCTGATCAGCGAACTCGCTTAAAAGTTTCTGCTCTTTAGCTTTCAACTCATCGACATGGGCAAGGATACCCTCAAGGTCGCCGTATTGCGCAATGAGTCGCGTGGCGGTCTTTGCACCCACGCCGGGCACGCCAGGGATATTATCAGAGGTATCACCAACGAGTCCTTTGAAATCAGGCAATTTGAGCGGAAGGAAACCATAGCGGGCTTCGACCTCGGTCGTATCGTATTCGGTCACCTCAGAGATGCCACGCTTCGCGACCTTCACCAGGACATGGTCGTTCACCAACTGTAACGTATCCATATCACCGGTGTAGATAATCGTATCAACATCCTGCTGCGTCGCCTGCACAGAGAGCGTGCCCAGTACGTCGTCGGCCTCGTAGCCATCTTTTTCGTAGATGCGAATACCAAAGGCTTCCACTACCTCGTGAATGCGTGCAAATTGTGGTCGCATGTTATCGGGTAAGGTGGGGCGATGGGCCTTGTATTTGGCATACTGCTCGTGGCGAAAGGTTGGCGTCGGGCGGTCAAAGGTTACAGCAATGTAATCGGGCCTCTCCTCAAGTAGGGCCTTCATGAGCATCGAGGTAAAGCCAAAGGTCGCATTTACCGGCTCACCAGCGCTGGTGGAAAGATCGGGCACGGCGTGGAACGCCCGGTGAATGATGGCATGACCATCAACGAGCACGATTTTTTTGCGTTTTATCTCTTCTGTCATAGCAAATTCCCAACCCCGTTTTTCAATGTATTCTTATTGGGTGGCGAGAACGTGGAAATCTCCATGCACACCCCCTTTCCACTGACACAAATCGGCACGCATTATCACCTCATCTTCTATAGCAATAAGCACAAAGGTATAGGCCGTCACCTCGCGGAATGGTATCGCGTTCCAGTCGGGCGCGGCAAGCCAGTCTAGCAGTTCTGGCGTCACCTCGGCGGCCGTCGGCGGAGTATAACGCTGCGGCCAGGCGATCAAAGCGACGCATATGAGTATGGCCCGCGCTGGCACAGTATAGCGCCTTGTCGGCATGCAGTACCGCGTACATCCCACGCGCCACAGCGACATCCCCAACCTGGGTCAGCGACGCAAAGATTGCCGCCACCGCCTCTGTACGCTCATGGGTCAATGCCTCGCGCAGGTGCATAAATAACGCGAGATCATCGGCAGACCCGGTAGACTCGGAAGGCGGCGGCGTCCAATCGAGCTTTTGTATCATCATATCATCTTGAAAGGTCTTAAAATCAAGTACAGCTCGCTCGAACAATTGTGCGGGCGTATGAATATCCTCGGGGGTCAAGTTGGCAAGAGCACTCTGTGGGGCAGAAGACATCATTTCCTGGCTCCTCTGGGCAACCTGCATAATAAGTTCGGGGTCTAGCAGGCTGAGGAGCGCGATTTGCCGCGTGATGCCGATGGAAGGTTCAAAATGATCAAAATAGGGATAGCGTATAGTGATGGGATGCATAGCGTACTGAAAATACCAGGTGCCCAGTGGCAGAAGCAGCGTTTGTGGGTCCTCGTGCAACGGTTGCCCTTGTTCATCCCACAAATCCTGCTGCACATGATTCCAGAAGTCGTAGCCATTGCCATGTTCAATATAAAGAGCAGCATGTAGACGATACGAGCGCGACACACAAAACTTGATGCGCTTGTCACGGGGTCGTTCGGTAATGGCAGCGCAAATACGCGCTCTGACGGCCGCGAAAGCAAGTTCAATGTCGTGGTTGCCAAGCATGAAGGTAACGGAGCGACCAGGATGCACGATAAAAGCACGCAACACCGCGAGAAATGAGCTGTGCACGGCCAGTATTTTCCCAATTTTTTGCAGAGCAACCTCTGCATGGATCGCGCGTTGAGACGCGTAGAGCCTGGTGCCATAAAAATCAAAGCAATCACCGTTGATAATCAGTTCCACGTCATCAGCACGGCCGAAGGGACCCTGGGGCAAAGAGACAGCCGAGAGCAGACCTTGAAAAGCGGCCTGCTGTTGCTGACCGAAGCATTCAAGCGAAGCAGACCCATCAGCAAGGTGAAGATCGCTCATGAGGAGTTTGAGAGCGGCCATAGATATCCTTTCTAGAGATATGTATCAAGCAGTATTCAGCTTGCCCCGAACACAGGGACAACGCCAGGGAACCCAATGCTTTTTATGCCAGATGTATTGACTTCCTACCGTATTCTACAGTGTTTGCGACAAGATGTATATTATAGTTAGCTGGCAAGCAGTGTTGTAATGTCCTCACGTTGCCACACGAGGCACCCAACGAAGCGTCCCTCGCCGTGTGGAGCAGCCCAACGAGTACAGTGCGCCTGGAAACGAAGCACAAAATACATACACTTACTGTCAGTGTAACACGTCATAGGAATTTACGGGAAATAATGCATGTATGCATGACAACCAATAGACAAAGGGGGACGTATGTCTCACAGCAGTAATATTATGATACCAGAACACCGCAATGGTGTAGGAGATAACAGCATGGCAGATGAAAAAAGAGAAGAGCTATTGACCGTCAGGGAAGTAGCTCGCCGTTTACGTGTTGGTGACACCACAGTACGCCGCTGGATCAAAAGTGGGGCCTTAGAGGCCATCACTTTACCGCACAGGGGAAAGCGCCAGGCCTACCGTATTAAGAAATCGACGCTCGACGTTTTACTTAGCAGTTCCTTGCCTACCATATAATTTTATCATGGCAACGCTGGAGCGATTACGAGTAGATGTCTACAAAACATAGCCGGGTCCCTTAATTCGTACCTCGTAGTCGCTCTTTTTTATCCGCCTTATCCACCGGCTTTCGTGAGTCCACCATCCCTAACCACCAATCCACCATACAGAAATAGCGACATATACCAATACTATGCAGGGATACACTAAACAGAGAAAAGCAGAGAGGGGACAACCTCTTGACATAGAACAAAGCGGTCATCATAAGCAAGAAGGGATGGTACAGCAGCATGAAAATAGCGGTTACTGGTGGTGCCGGTTTTATTGGCAGTCATGTGACCAAAGCATATTTAGACGCTGGGCACGATGTATTGGTAATTGATAGCCTCTTATACGGTTCGCGACGCGATATTGACCCGCGAGCACGCTTCTACCAGGTCGATATTCGTGACGACGAGTTCGGCAATATTTTATATCATGAGCGACCCGATATCGTCAGCCATCATGTGTCACAGCGACGTTTTGCGCTCCTGAAAGAACATCTGATTGCCGATGCCGATGTGCACGTGCGTGGATTGTTAAACGTGTTGGAGAGCTGCGTCAATGCCTCCTCAGTAAAAAAATTCATTTTCGCCTCTGGTGGCAATACATTGTACGAACGCACGGCGAACACGCCGTTGCCCATCGCCGAAGACAGTCCGTTGAAACCCCACAACGCCGATGATATTAGCAAACTGACGGGCGAATGGTATGTGCATTACTACACGCAGCACTATGGCTTGAAACACACCATCCTACGCTATGCCGACGTGTATGGCGAACATACCATTCAACGGGAACACTATTTGTATCATCCCCTCACCTATTTCGTGTACATGCTTTCTCAGCAGCACTCACCAGTGATACGTGGCAGCGGTGAAGAGGTACGGGACCATATTTTTGTAGACGATGTGGCGCAGGCCAACCTGCTCGCGCTACGCAAGGGGGAGAATCACGTGCTGAATATCAGCAGCGGGCAGGGTCACTCGCTGGCACAATTATTCGAGATGGCTGCGACCTTGCTCGACAGTGACATGCGCCCGACCTACCTTTCTGGTCCATTAGAAGAGCCAGCACCTATCGTGCTGGATAACGCTCGCGCCCAACATGTGCTGGGATGGAAGCCGGAGGTGTCGCTCACCGAGGGCATGAGACACATCATGAAATATTTTCGCCCGCACGACGAACGCGAACACGACATGACAACTCCGATCACGCAGCCGCTTGCCTTCGACGAAACGACCGAACGGCTCTCCACCGTATAGGTAGGTATCGAGGCAAGCAGGCAGAAGCAAGCAGGCTGTTATGGCTTCGGAAGCCATAACAGCCTGCTTGCTTCTGCCTTCGTTCACTGCTGTAAGCCGCTCACGACGCGTGCATACTTCTCCGCCAACGCCTGAGCCTGTTCGTTGGAGACGGACTCCGCGAAAACGTGGAAGAGCGGGCTATCGGCATCTGGCAGGACCAGCACCCATTCATTGCCGAGATCGATTTTAATGCCGTCAATCGGCTTGGAACGGCGTTCGCGATACTGCTCGCTGAGGATGCGCATCACCTTGCCTTTGTGCTCCCACGGGCAGGTCACGTTGGTGCTGCTCATGTAGTAGGCGGGCAGATCATCCACCACCTCAGAGAGCCTGGTCTCAAAAGTCGCCAGCAATTCAAGCAACTTGGCAATCGCCAGCATGCCATCAAAAGCCGGTTGCAACGCGGGGAACACGAAGCCGCCACGCCCATCACCAACCAGCATCACGCCCTCGCGCCCGGCAGCGGTCATCAGTGCGTGCGGCAACACCTTGGTATGCTGGATGTGCCCCTCGTAGCGCTGGGCAATATGCTGTAACGCGGAAGGAGCCGTGACGGGGACAGCAACGGTGCCATCACGATGCTGGCGCATGAACAGGCTGGTCATCACAGCCAGCATCTTCATACCATCCAGAATGCGGCCGCGATCATCGACCACAGAGATACGCTCGCCACTGGGGTCGATACGAATACCCAGATCGGTGTTGAGCGCGGAACTGATCGTGGCCAAACGACGCATGTCCTTGCTCTGATCATCGGCGGAACGTGAGGCCGAAGCGGATTCCTCGCTGGTATTGAGCACAATCACTTCGCAGCCAAGTTGCTCGAAGATAGCTGGCAGCATCTGCGTGGAACTACCATGCGAGTAATCAACGACCAATTGAAACTTGCGGTTGCGCACAACTTCATGATTGACGACCCGCTTAAAACCTTCCAAATAGCGTCCGATCACATCGGCATTGCTCAGCACATCGATCATGCCAATTTCATCGAGGTAGACGCGGCGGAAGTCCTCGCGGAAGAACAGATTCTCAATCTTGCGCTCGGTTGTTTTGTTAATATCCAGGCCGTGCTGATCGAAGAACTTAATATCCACGACCCGTTGATCGTAGGGCGAGACGCGTACGTGCACGCCGCCAACGGCTTCCGTATTGCGAATGAAGTAGCGAGCAACGGGAATGGGAACCTGGTTAATATCATGGACATCGATACCGGCCGAAGGCAAGCCTGCGTTGACGCCGCGCTTAATCATGCGCGAAGTGCGATGCGAATCGCGATTCAGGCAGACGATTGAGCCTTTGGGAAGTGTACCACCGTAAGCGGCACCCAGCCGGGTTGCGAGTTCTGGCGTCAAATCAACATTCACCAGTCCGGTGACGCCGAAGCGACTAAACAAGCTACGACGTCCCTGCGATCCCCAGATGATGCTGGTGTTGACCACAGCACCGGCCTCAATCTCCTTATCGGGCCAGATTTTGACGTTCGGCTGAATGATCGCGCCATCTTGAATAATCGAATTGTCGCCAATCACCGAGCCTTCGAACATCACCGCCTTACTCTTAATCGTCGTCGAAGACCCAACAATGGCCCCCCGCAGTTCCGCACGTTCACCAATATAAGAATTATTCCAGACAATGCTGCGATCAACCTGGGCGCGCTCATCGACAATCGCGTAACTGCCGATGATGCTTGGGCCGTGGATAATAGCGCCGGGCTTGACCTTACAATCTTGCGAAAGGTACACGGGACCATAGAGTTTGGCATCGCCAGCGATTTCCGCCCCTTCTTCGCACCAGACATTGCTGCCGATATTCTTGGCAGGGATCTCGATATCGAGCGAACCTTGCAAGGCGTCGGCATTGGCGCGCATATACTCACTCAGGTTGCCCACGTCGCACCAGTAGCCCTTGGGGGCCACGTAGCCATAGATGGGATCACCTTGTTTGAGCATCATGGGGAAGAGTTCCTGGCTAAAGTCGAATGATTTGTTGGACTCGAAGTAACTAAAGATTTTGGGATCAAGCATGTAAATACCGGTATTAATGGTATCACTGAAGACCTCACCCCAGCTTGGTTTTTCCAAAAACTGGGTAATATGACCAGCCTCGTTGGTAATAATCACTCCATATTCCAGAGGATTATGTACATGAGCGAGGAGAAGGGTAGCAAGTGATTTTTTCTCATTGTGGTAGGCAATGAGATCGGTTATATTGTAGTCAGTGAGAGCATCACCACTAATGACTAGAAAAGGCTCAGTAAGCTGATCCTCAGCATTTTTCACACTACCGGCCGTACCGAGAGGAACATCCTCACGAGAATAGGTAATGTGCATACCTAATTGAGAACCATTGCCGAAATAGTCTTCAATATTGCTCGCGAGATACTGAACCGTTATGACAACTTCAGTGATGCCATGGCGCTTTAGCAGATTGAGGATGTGCTCCATCACCGGTTTCCCAGCGATAGGAACCATGGGTTTTGGTCTTCGGATCGTTAATGGTCTGAGCCTCGATCCTTCTCCTCCTGCCATAACAACCGCTTTCATAGAGGCCTCCCTTACGCAAAGGCAACGTCGAGGTCGCCCACTTTTATCAGAGAAAATACAAGAACGGCGTAGCAATGCCACGCCGTCCCATCTGCTCCGCTAGTTTTATTGTACAACATCGCGGAAGAGGGTCGCAAGGCACAAGAGAGCTAACTTACGAGTCATAATAAGTGTCCTACATATCCATCGGACACAAGCATTAACTACCATTCACTGAGACGCCCATGTTCTACAAGCCAACGAATGAAATGATGGTAGTTGGTTTCTTCAGTAGCACGGTGCTCTTCGTACTGTTCTTGGAACGCAACCAGGTTCTGCGCTTCTTCCAAGGTAAACCCTTCGTCGAGAAGGGCATCGATGAGCAGGTCAGGGTATTGGTGTTGCATTGCCAGTCCTCCTAAAAAGAAACTTCTCGCCAACAAACGTCAAGCTACATGCAAAAACACACAACACAAGTGAAGCACGCACTCATCAAGCGTAGTAGTGACCAAGAAACCTCTATTGTTGAAAGTACACCTATAGAATTGCGCCTATCATGCATTTAGGAAGTGCGACAATGACGCTGTTGACTCACCTAAAGCATATGCGCCAGGACAACTGCGATGCGTGGGGAATCGAGAGTAGCAAAAAAGAGATTTTTCTCAAGTATGCTACGCCCTTGAACGTTACTATACTTAGTATAGCATATACTATGGGCCGCCGTTAACCTCTTCCAAAAATCAACCACTACACTATACCACCTAAGAAAGCTCCACAAGCCAACCCACGATAAAAAGACCGCCAGAAGATTATACTCCCAACGATCAAAATTTCACACGTTTTTCACAGATACTATCGACTTCGAACACCCAAAAAGCCATAGTATCTTTACTTTCCTGGTGGTAAGATCCCATGCATCCAAGATGCACCACCCCGAATGAAAGTCATCGATTCGAGACTTTCAGGCGAAATGACCTGAAACCTGGCTCATGCACAGCTTCGCTGCTTTCAGAAAGTAGTCTGCTGAGCATTGTGACTATGTGCTTTGCTGCCGCAGGGAGTGAGCAGAGCCTCCTATCTACAACATTCCTCTGTGAGAAATCGTAATTGAAGTATTGATAAGCTTGATCCATCAAATAAGGAGTCGAGAGGCATGTCACAACAAGAAATCAACTTTGAAGAGATTGACCACCATGGCTCACACGCTTCCTATCCCGGCTATGAAGGGACTCCTCAACAGCGTCATTACTCCAGCGGTTTTTCTGGAGAGAAACTCTCAGAGCAAGGAATAGGGAGGAGAGCTAGCCCAGTTCAACGTTTGGCATTGGCCATTGTTTCACTTGTACTGCTCATGCTGGTCATCTTCGGCCTGATCTTGATTTCAGTAGGTGCCCACGCCGATGGGTGGGTAGCCATTCCCGTACTCCTGATCATCTTTCTGTTCGGAGCTGTAGTGACTATTATCAACATTGTGTTTAATCGGAGTCATTAGCTAGAAGCTTCATGCTCTCATGTTTTGAAGCAGCTGGTAAGTTCCCTACGAAGTGAGCAGGTCTGGCCCTCAAAGGTGGGAAATTGCCCTCAATCTTGAGCAGCACAACCATTCATGGCGAATCAACCTGCGTCAGGAGCGGATTGTTTTCTATCGTTGTTGTAAATTCGCAGGAAGAAGAGTACATAGAGAGTGAGCCCAAGCAGAAGAGATACCGCCTGACACCCGATGAGATGCGAG
>DATAYF010000211.1:0-7718 GCA_036272735.1 Ktedonobacteraceae bacterium | reverse complement strand
CCTTTCAGAAAGAGGAATATTTGTTCGAAGTATACGCAACGCGGGGAAGAGCTGTCAAGCCGTCCAGGACCTCCCCTCCTCTCACACAAGGCACAGCGCTTCATCCCCCGCGTTTCAAGCGGGGACTTTCGCGCTCGGATTTCTGTAAGCTGGTTTTCGTCTGCTAGATGAGAAATCGGTGCGAAGGATTGGAAGCGTGTGTACCAGAACGCGCTTCCAATCCTTCACACCGATACGCACAGCAGGATCTTGGGAAATACTCCTTACCATTCAGCGATGGCACCATCGACGTTACGCCAGATGGGGTTGTGCCACTGGTGGCCGCCTACGGCAGCGGCGCGCACTTTCTCTTCGTTGATCTCGATGCCCAGGCCGGGCTTGGTAGGACGAGGCACAAAACCTTGATCGTAGCGGAAGACGCCGGGATCGACAAGGTAATCGATCAAGCTGGTCGCGCCCTGGTGGTAGTGAATCTCCAACGATTGTTCCTGGATGAAGGCGTTGGGCGTGCAAAAATCCAGTTGCAACGAAGACGCCAGCGTAATTGGACCCAGCGGACAATGTGGGGCGACCGCGACATCGAAGGCTTCGGCCATGGCTGCGATCTTTCTCCCCTCCCAGATACCGCCCGTGTGGCTCAGGTCCGGCTGGATAATATCGACAACGCCACTGGTGAGCAACGATTTGAAGTCCCAACGTGTAAACATACGCTCACCGGTGGCAATGGGGATCGTCGTATGTCGGGCGATTTCTAGCAACGCCTCGTTATTTTCGGGCAACACCGGCTCCTCGACGAATAGTGGCTTGTATGGTTCAAGCTCTTTCATCAATGCCTTCGCCATGCCACGATGCACGCGACCGTGAAAATCGATGCCAATGCCGATCTCGTAGCCAACCGCCGCGCGAATTTCCGCCAGGCGTTGGGCCGCCGCCTGTACCTTTACGGCGGAATCGATCCACTCCATATTCTCCGTCGCGTTCATCTTGAGCGCGGTATAGCCAGCCTCAACGCGCGCTTTGGCGGAGCTAGCTACCTCGGATGGTTTATCGCCACCAATCCAGGAGTAGACGCGCATCTTATCGCGCACGGGTCCACCCAGCAGGTCATAGACAGGCACACCCATACGTTTGCCTTTGATATCCCATAGGGCCTGATCGATACCGGATATAGCGCTCATCAGTATCGGCCCGCCACGGTAAAATCCGCCACGATAGAGCGTTTGCCAGATATCCTCGATGTGCGAAGAGTCTTTGCCTATCAGTTCCCCACTCATTTCTTCAACCGCGGCCCGCACCGTCTCAGCACGACCCTCAACTATCGGCTCGCCCCACCCGGAAAAACCATCGTCGGTGCTAATTTTGAGAAACAACCAGCGAGGCGGGAGCTTAAATAATTCCATACGACTGATTTTCATAAGGTAGTTCTCCTATCTATGTAGTGAATTAGGATTGTATGGCCTGGGCTGATAGGATGATGACGAGTCCATCGTTTACTGGATAGGCATTCGTCACACAATACGTGAAATTTTTGGAAAGCGCCGAGCTATTCAGTAGTGGCTCCTGGTTTAACTGCTGCTGCAACGTGCTACCGATTGATGGCACGGGAACGCCAGCCAGGTCGACGTGCTGAACCTGCCATTGCAACTGGCACGCGTGGACGTAGGGGACCATACGTACGGTAAAGCTCCTGGTCATTGCCAGGCCAAGCAGCGACAATTGATCATTTCCAGTCAAGGTAATTGGCTGATTGCGCTGCATGTTCACTTGAATATTACTCAATGTCCCAGGGACTTGCGCATTGACGGCCTCGCGCGTGGCAATCTGCGTAAAATGGGCCTTGCTCACTATGACCGTCACCGCAACCTCGCCAGGATGAGATGCGACAGGAGCCGGGAAGGTCCGATCCGCGTTCGCAGCGACATACCAGATCGAACCAGCTATGCCCAGGGCAATGCCAACAATGCAACCAAGCACAAATATGAACCCAGGCAGCGTACGCGAACGCCGCGAGCGACGAGGAGATATGGGTTGCGTCGTCTCGCCCTGGTTATCCATAGGAGGAGATGAGCTATGAGAACTCATGGGCGGCTTCCTCATTTTTCTGATTTTACTTAATATTACAACTATCTCAACCATAGGGCAAGTTCGCGTAAACGTCCGATTATTGTGCAATGTGCACAATAATCAGGCGTCCACTTTTGGATAAAGTAACTGTAGCATCGCCTTCGCTATCGTCCTATCATAGGTGAAGAAGAGATAACTCAGCCCCACTTTGTGCTGAGCAAAATCAAATCATGCAGAATCACCAGATCTTATATCAGGCAATGCACGCCACTACCCCTGCAATGACGCCAGGATATCGTGAAGAGGAGAATAGACCACATGACCCCAGAGGAAGTTGTATCGTTCGCTAAAGAAAACGGCGCAAAGATGGTCGATATTAAATTTGTCGATCTACCTGGTACCTGGCAGCACTTTAGCATCCCTCTGCATGAACTGAGCGAAGAGTTGTTTGTTGAAGGCATCCCATTTGACGGTTCCAGCATTCGTGGCTTCCAGGAAATTAATGAAAGCGACATGCTGGTCGTTCCTGACGCGAACACTGCCATGATGGACCCTTTCACCGCCGTCCCCACGCTCAGTCTCACCTGCAACATTGCCCATCCTGGTCCGGCTGGACAGAAGAGACCCTATTCTCGCGATCCACGTACGGTCGCGCAGAAAGCGGAAGCGTACCTGCGCAGCACCGGCATCGCCGATACCTGTTTCTTCGGTCCTGAGGCAGAGTTCTACGTTTTTGACGATGTCCGCTACGCCTCTACAGACAATGTGCAATATGCAGAAGTGGATTCCGACGAGGCAACCTGGAACAGCAGCCGCGACCGTGAAGGAAGCCAGAACCTCGGTCATCGCATGCGCGTCAAAGGTGGTTACTTCCCCGTTGCTCCAAACGATACCCTGCAAGATCTGCGCACAGAAATGGCGCTCAAGCTTGAGGAACTCGGCGTCCCCGTTGAGACCCAGCACCACGAAGTTGGCGCGGCCGGTCAATGCGAAATCGATATCCGCTTCAATACGCTGCTCAAATCGGCGGATAACATTATGCTCTTCAAATACATCGTCAAAAACACGGCCCGCAAATATGGCAAAACGGCTACATTCATGCCCAAGCCGGTCTTTGGCGACAATGGTTCCGGCATGCATACGCACCAGAGCCTCTGGAAAGATGAGAAGCCGCTGTTCTTTGACGGCGATGGCTACGCAGGTCTCTCCAAAACTGCGCGCCACTACATCGGTGGTATTTTAACCCACGCCCCGGCCATTCTGGCAATTGCGGCACCAACCACCAATAGTTACAAACGCCTGGTGCCAGGCTTCGAAGCTCCGGTCAACCTGGTGTTCTCGCAAGGCAACCGCAGCGCCGCCGTGCGTATTCCATTGACCGAGAGCCCCAAGGCCAAACGGGTCGAGTTCCGCCCTCCCGATTCGACGGCCAACCCCTACCTGCTCTTCGCTGCATTGCTTATGGCAGGCCTGGATGGTGTGCGTCGCGAAATCGATCCGAGCGATTATGGGTATGGCCCGGTTGATCGCAACCTGTACAGCATGAGCGCCGAAGAGTTACGCGAAATTAACTCGGTTCCCGGCTCACTGGATGAGGCACTCAAGGCATTGGAAAACGATCATGCCTTCCTGCTTGAAGGCGACGTGTTCACCAGCGACCTCCTCGAAAAGTACATCGAGTTCAAGCGCGAGGAGTCCGACGTCGTGCGCCTACGCCCCACGCCCATCGAGTTTTCGCTGTACTACGACGCATAAGATTTTAGACAAGAAAAAAGCCTGTAGCACTCACACTAGTCTACAGGCTTGAGCAAAGCCAATAACCGCTAAGTGCGTTACGCTCGCTTAGCGGTCCTTTTTTGGCCCTTTTCGGAAGTGTACTAGGAGGTAAGAATCGTCTTCAACCTCCTAGTACATCCTACTTTTTTCGTCTTTTATGCTGCTTCTTGAGATCTAACCGTGCAATCGGAGAATAAGACTTATGATCTTTACGAGCTTCAGTACTTCCAAAATCTTCTAGGTATAGTTTGGTTACCTGGACGTCGCTGTGACCCATTTCACGAGAAAGCTTGAATAAATCTCCTCCTGACTCAAGATACATCTTTGCAAAAGTATGTCTAAAAACATGTGCAGACAATTGAATATCTTCCAAATGGCTCCTCTTCTGAACCTGCTGTATAATCCACTTCACACCACCGATCCTCAATGGCATACCAGAGCGCGTTAGAAACAGCGCTGTTACTTGCTCATCAGCAGGAATACGATACTTGCTGATATACTTCCACAACAATTTACCTGTTTCAGGGTAAATACCTATCTCACGTTCTTTTCTTCCCTTACCATAAACCTTAATGTATGTTTCCTGAACATCCTGAATATGCAGGCCAGCTAACTCGGCCATCCTTATACCAGTATCCAGAAGAAGCACCAGGATAACATAATTGCGAAAACCCAATGGCTCACTAGTATCAAATGTGGCAAGCATTGCATATATATGATCCTCAGTAAAAGTCGGCTTGACCTTTTTAATTGGCCTAGGAGACTTAAAACGAGCATCAGCAGGGTTAAAATCGATTAACGATTCACCAAAGCACCAGCTAAAGAAAGATTTCCAAACGCGTATATATCCACGAACCGTAGATATAGCAAGCGTAGAACCGCTATCAGGGAGACGATATCCAGAGAATGAAGGTTCAACTTTTGCATTCATCAAATGCAAAGCGCATTTTCTTAAATGATCAGTTTCAACCTCATCTAGATACAGAATTTGGCAAAGATCAGCCAACAACCGAACCAGCGACCCTAAACGATAGCGGTAAGAAACTAGCGTCAGCTTTTCAGCACGGACTGCAACATCAAGCAGATACCGTTCAGCTACATCAGACAAAAGCAGACGCTTTTTCTTCATACCAGAAGACCGACGAGCCATAGAACCCCCTCTTCTAAGCTTCATAAAGATCATCATCAGCCAGTTCTTGACGCTTGCCACCCCGGTGCAAATCTTTCAAGACCTGATCAATCATCACATGGTCTTCCTGCGCCAGGTCGACGCCGTGCACACGCCGTTCTTCTTCCAATTGGTACGCTGTCAGGAAGCCATACAGCAGCCGCTTTTTCTGCACTTCCAAGGCGTGTACCCGGTGCTTTTTGTCATCCTCATCCCGCGCCTTGCCATAGAACCAGATCAGCGACGAGAGCAGGTCCGGCACCGTGCGACTTGCCGGAGCATCCGGTCCCAGGAAGCCCGGCAACTCATCAAGCGGCATCAAGGCCACCGCCGAGCGCAGATAGCCGAGTGCCCCTGCGACACAGGCTTTTAACTTTGCCATGCGCCGCGCCCGCTTGACCAGGCCCGTACGCACTACCTCAAAGGACTGCGGTGTGACCCGCTCGACCATTGCCACCAGCTGCTCAGGCCCAAGCGCATCAAGCTGTTCTTGTGCAATCACCCGCACCACATCCAACGGCTCATCTTGCAAACTCTCGATAATCGCCGCCAGGTCAGCCGACACCGACGCCGATGCCTGCACAGCCCCATCAGCAGTATCAGCCAACGCCTGGAGCGTGACCGCCTGGGTAATCACTGCTAAGGGTTTTTCTTGCACCGCATAGGCCGCCCGTGCCACCTGTTCACCACCAGCGTCATGCGTTAATTGCTCATCTTCACTGCCATAGGCATCATAGGCATGCTGGATACATTCCCACACTGGATGCAGTGGAATACGCGAGACGTTGACCCCGTGCGCCTGGTCCGCATCGACAAAGCGCAGCCATTGCTCCGTGGCATACCGCCACAAGAGACGCAGGCACTTCAACAGGTCAAAGGCTTCATTGAGGTCATAGGCCCGCAGGAACGCGCGCCGGAAGCGAAATTCGACGCGCCAGACCTCGGACTCACCATCCCAGCCGTTCGCCAGCCACAGCGGTTCAAACCACTGCTTTTTACGGACCTGGATTTCCAGCGACTTGTTATAAATTTGCGCGGAGACCGGCGAGGCATGCGAGCCAAAGTCAATGGTGGCAATGCGCCGATGCGTGGTGGAAAGTGACGCCGGTTGTACATGCGGCACGTGCGCCTCTTGTTCGTCAAGCGCCGCTGTTTCGCTCGCAATTTGTCGCTCGACCTGCTCGATTTCTTGCGGAGAGAGCCCGCCCTCCTGTTCCAGGTCTGTTGGCGCGACCACCCGATCCCGTATCGTCGTCACCCGCGAGACAAAGGGCAATTGTTCGCCGACTAGCCGCAGCGCTGAGAAATCGAAGCCTTGCAGGTCACAACACAGATGCACCTCAGAGGCTTGCTTGTGAAACAGTTCCCCAAGGAAGTCATAGAGCATCGCCTCTAGCTGCACGGTGGCCAGTTCCGGGCCAATCGTGTGTAACAGATGCGAGGAGAAGCGCGCCTGACAGAACAGCCCTTTATTGAGCGTGCCCGGCGCGAAATCAACCCATACATCATCGGCAAACAACAGCCAGGACCAGACCGAGGAGCCGTGCGAGCGCATACACAGCGTTTGCTCGGTCATGTGTTCCCCCAGGGTATAGCGAAAGGTTAACGGCGTGGGGACCGGCGCATGCTCTTTGCGGGCTTGCTTTTGCCAGTCGTCCAATTGCTCGATAATATGGCCTGGTAGCGAGGCCCCGCTCAAAGTTCCTTGCTCATCAATAAATTTGTAGTTGACCAGAAAGGTATCCGTTCCCGTCAGCACCACCTTTAAGGCGACCGGCGAATGCAAGAGGGATGCATGCTTCATGCCTCAACCTCCTGCTCTTCATCCTCTGGGCGATACTCAGAAGGCACCGGCCCCGTATAGCGCGAGATCCCTTGACGAAAACGTATAATGTCACCCCCAGCAGGCAGACCCACCGCCGCATACGCCACGTGCTTTAATTTGTACTGTTCCATCAGCGCTAGCACCGCTAGCAGCGCACTTTGAGCCTTGACGCAGCCATCGTGAGACGAAAAGAGCGCGGGCCAAAAGCGTCACAGTGCCACGTCGTAGTCAGCCATAGAGGCACCTCCTTTCAGCAAGCAAACAACCAACAAAAATCCATAGCAGCAAGGTAAATAGCACACCACGTGTTACTTGTTCCGTGGTGTGCGGTTCTCCCTCCCACCTTTAGACCAGGCGAGAGCAAGAACCGCTAGCATAAAGGAACACACTATGACGACGAGACAACAAGACGAGCGTGCTAGTATTCTTTATCGATAGATACCGGCTGCAACCACTTGCCAGACAGCGACCGCACGACCAGCAGACCCCGCACGGTTTTCGCCTGACAAATGCGATGGCGTGACCCATCGGCACAGATGCAATAGACACCACCTCCACGACCAAACAGGTTCGTATCAATCGCCTTGTTAATCTTGCGTACCTCTAAAGGAACATCAAGCATCGAAGCACCTCCTACTTGCCGACACATTCTTGACATTCAATGGCATGTCCAGAGATGCCAAGCCTCGTTTTTACCACATCCCGCATTTCCCAGGCATGCCAGGGGCAGCAGGCACAACCACAGATGGAACAACAGTGCAACTCTTCCGTACGATCACAATACAAATAGTTCATCGGATCAAAAGAAAAGACTGGAGGACAACAGCGTGCGCACAGATCATCTGTCATTGCCGAAGAGCGCATCATCACACCACATTGTTTACA
>DATAYF010000210.1:0-16516 GCA_036272735.1 Ktedonobacteraceae bacterium | reverse complement strand
GCGAAGCCGACCCCAAGACCAGTTCTCCCCTTTTCTACGGAAAAGAGAAGATCCCAGGTAGAAGACCTGGTAGATAGACGGCAGGTGGACCCCTGGTAACAGGCGCAGCCAAGCCGCCCTAATGATCCAACGGCTTGTCTTCTTTCTTTTTCCCAAGACGCAAGCAAGCAAGATGGACATCCGCATGCATGCAGCAACACACACGCAGGACATTTCGCCTCAGACACGCGCTTTCTGCCTCGTGGTCTTGGCTTCGGCCAGTACACGGGCTCAGCAAAATCGAGGAAACACAGTAGACTATGGTTGCACAGGTACGAAAAGCGTAGGACTGCTAGAAGCATATGCACACTTCTAGCAGTCCTACGCTTTTTTGTTTAACGTTGCTAACGCGTAGCGTATTTCGTCGCGGACTTCTTCGTCTTCTTCTGTGGTGCTGGCTGCTTGCAATGCGCTCAACGCCTCACTCCCTGCCAGCCTGCCCAATGCCCAGGCGGCATGCCCCCGTATCAGCGGCTCTTCATCATGGAGTGCCCGGCTCAGAGCTGGCACCGCTTGCCGATCTCCGCTATTGCCTAGCGCTACGCACACATTGCGCAGCAGCCCGCGCCTTTTTGTCCGCTTGATCGCACTATGGCGGAAGCGTTCGCGGAATTGTTCCTCGGTGAGTGAAAGCAATGGGATAAGTTCGGGACTGCTTCCGATGGCTGGACGGGCCTGAAATTCCTGATGAGGCTGAAATAGCTTAGTGCTTTCATTTTCTGCTTGTGTGCAGGCTTTGCGTCGGCTTACCTGTGTTGGCGCGATTATCTGCCCTGCTGGTTGGCCGCGTAACCCCAGGCGCTGTTCAGCCACCTTGTTCACCGGGCAGACTTCCTGGCAAATGTCGCACCCAAAGATAAAATCACCCATCAATGGCCGCAGTTCCAACGGAATGCTACCTCGTAGCTCAATTGTCAGGTAGGAAATACAGCGCCTGTTATCGAGTTCGTAGGCGTTCGGTAGGGCGTTGGTTGGGCAGGCGTGCAGGCAAATTTCACAGGCCCCGCAATTTGTTTTGACCGCCTCATCTTCTGCCAGCACGAGATTTGTCACAATCTCCGCCAGAAATAGCCATGATCCCCAGCCCTTCGTCAATATATTCGTGTTCTTACCATACCAACCCAGGCCCGCGCGTTGTGCTACCGCTCGATCTACTATACGGCCCGTATCCACAAACAAGCGGCTTTCCAGACCATTATCCAATTCTGTATGGGCATATTCCTGTAGCCAGCTTGCGAATTGCTGCAACTTCGGTTTGATAATTTCGTGGTAATCATCACCCCAGGCGTAACGGGCAATGCGTCCTCGTGGGCCTGGTTGATGCGCCATCCCATATTCCTGTGATGCACTCTGTTGCTCAGTCGCTAATGCTTCTTCAGGCTGTTTGGTAAGATAGGTCATGCCTAGTGCGATTATTGATCTGGCTTCGGGTAGCAATGCATCGGGATGACAAGAAACGTCGGCTCGCTCCGCCGTGAACCACGGCAGGCCATCCATAAGTCCCTGGGCAATGCGCTCTTTAATTACACGCTTCACCTCCGGGAACGCCTCTGCACTGGTAATACGCACCGTATCGAAACCAAGCGCGTAAGCTTGCTCTTTGATTGTTCGCGTGTCTAACATGATTAGTTCGTAACATCCCTTTTCTGCATAACCCACCAGGACAGACCGATCAGTAAGATGAGGTAGCATGCCAGCATTAGTAGCGCGTGCACGTCGCTGACCTGAGGCATGAACGATCGGTCATCTAGCAGAAACGCATGTTGATTTTGCTGTAATGCATCCACGTTTGTGCTAATGAAATAGTTGGGGATGGCCTGCATAAAACTATTCACCGGTCCGTGACCCAGGGCACCTACAATCGACAACACGCTTCCCAAAACATTCTCTACCACCCACCAGATCAGCGTTCCCGCGACTCCAGCCGTGGTTGTTTTCCCTAGGATGGATAAAAACACAGCAATGATCGCATAGACAAACAAGTTGAGCACGACGGTAAGCGTATAGATAAGCGTGTGCCCTAACCAGGCTGCCGTTAAGAAGTGCAAATTGCTACCGATGCCGAGCAAAAAATTGAATAACGCACCGATAACAACCCCTAGCGCCATCAAGACAACCGTACCGAGAATGGTGCAGGCAAGGATCGTACCGAGCTTAGCTAAGAAGAATTGGCCGCGTGTCGGTCCCCTGGTAAACATAAGTCGCACGGTTCCTACGCTGTACTCTCCACCCACAATACTACCTGCCAGAATAATAATCAGGATAAGCCCCACATAATCGATAATCTGTGCGCTAGTCGTGAACGAATCAGGCAAGCGTAGAGGCTGCGAAATGCTTTGCAGCGTATCCTGTCTGGCCTGTAGCGCCCGTGCATTTGAAGCTGTACCCACGCTCGTTTGCCCAAAGCTTGCTGCTGGCATTGAGCGCGTCACCAATGCCCAGGAACCGATCAACGCAAACACGATGACCACCGCGATAATGGCAAGCACGCCGAGTATGCGCGACATAGCACGTCGACGTAATTTGTAGAGTTCTACGCCGATGAGCCGCAGGACAATGCTTACGTAGCCCTGATTCCCCATAACCACCGTTTCTCGGCGCGCCAATGGGGGCAGCTCGCGTTTTGTCTGTGATGATGCTCCCATGTTACCAACCTCCCTTGATGCCTGGCGATGTTTCCTCCTGCGCCTGGCTTTCTGCCAGAGCTTCCATGCCCGCGTGCGTGTCGGTGGCAGGGGAAGTGGCAATTGTCTTGAGATATAAGTCTTCCAGATTTCCCTCGTGCGGGTGCAGTTCCGCTGCGAAAATAGCCTGACGGGCTAACATCTCGTTGATCTCGGCGGAACGGCTGTCGGGAGCGTTGACCAATAAAATAGTCTGACCGCGCCTGTTCGTGGCTAAACGCGCCTGGTTGATCCAATCTGCTCCCTGCTCCTGTGCTTGTAATAACAATTGAAGCGCCTCCTGTGCCTGCTCCGCTTGCTCAAAGCGTATTTCAACCTGCGCTCCTTCGCGTACCAGGTCGTCAACCTTGCCCTGCTGAACCAGGTTGCCCCGTTGCAATATAGCGACCCGGTTGCATACTTGCTGCACTTCGTGGAGGACGTGGCTGGATAAAAAAATGGTTTTGCCGAGCGCCGAAAGTCGGTGAATCAAACGTCGAATTTCGATGACGCCGGTGGGATCGAGGCCGTTGGTTGGCTCATCGAGCAATACCAGTTCTGGATCGGCTAGTAAGGCTGCTGCAACACCCAGACGTTGCTTCATGCCCAGCGAATATTTACTATACACAAGTTTTTCGTAGGTTCTCAATTCGACAATTTCAAGTACTTCAGCCAGGCGCTGATCGTTGGATCGGCCCGACATCATGCCAGAACTGGCGGCGATCACTCGTAAATTGTCCAGCCCCGACAAGTAGGGATAAAAGACGGGCGTTTCGACAATAGCCCCGACACGCTGTAGAATGGCGGGAAGTTGGTAAGCGGTATCCATGCCAAAAAGGATCGCTCTACCAGCAGTCGGGCGAATAAGCCCCAGCAGCATGCGGATGGTGGTGGTTTTTCCAGAGCCATTAGGGCCCAAAAAGCCAAAGACATCGCCTCTCATGACCTGTAAATGCAGGTCGTTGACCGCCATCAATCTTCCATATACCTTGGTCAATCTGTTGGTATTGATAATACAATCATCGTCATAATGCGCTATAATCTCACTCACCACCGCTCCTTTTTCTACAAAAATCAATGAACCTGGCATCCCATTCACTATTACGAACCGTGTCCAGGCAGGTTTCCTCCTCGTTTAGTATGCCTGCTTTTCGGCAATGTCGCAAGGCTTTGACGTATTTTTCTTATAATGCTTACAGCCTGACGTAACCTTTAAAAATAAGCCTTCCCTTGACTTGGCAACGATAATAAAGCATATACCTGCTTTGGGTATCCATCAAGACAAAAATAACGTGGTATTTCTGATGGTGTCAGGCCGTTATACGCTCTAGTTGGAGGGTCGGGCTATGCAGGCCGTGCTGAATGGGCCTTTTGGATCGCTTCCTCTTAGCTCCTCGCTTGTGAAAATAGGCCGAGCTATGGATAATCAATTGGTACTTGCTGACCTGAAAGTGTCGTCGCACCATGCCGAAATCCGCCACGACACCCAGGGTTATTGGATGGTGGATCTGGATAGTACCAATGGCACGTATGTGAATGATCAGCGGCTCCAGCAATGTGTACCCTCTTTGCTACGCCACCTCGATGCTATTCGCGTAGGCGAGACGTTGTGCATGTTTGTTGTGGACGCCTCACTCCCCTACACCCCGACAGTATATCCTGCATCGGAGCAGGGTGATGGTGATGGGCGCACCACCACCGCAACCCACCTGCGCGCTCAAGTGCCCTCGCAGGCGTATCGCATCACACAGCCGCTCTATTCCCCTGCGACCTCCACGCCTGACGCCCAAAACAGGCTCGTGTTGGCCGCCCGCCTGGTTGCGAAATACTCCTTTGTGCGCTGGCTCGTCGGTTTCGTGATCACCGGCCTCGTGCTGGCTGCCATTCTCGCTTCGGGGGAACTGGCAACGTCGTGGGTCGCTCTGCTGGGTCCTTCGCGCACACTGCACGCGTATTGCGATGCGCTGAAAAATCAGGATTATCACGCTGCCTACGCCTTGTTCGATAATACTACACAAAAAGAGCTGAGTCTATCTGATTTTAGTACATCTATGTCGAACAATGGTGGAATGGGTAAGGTGGCTTCCTGCTCGGTAAGCGATATGCAGGCCACAAGTACCGCCTCTTCCGGCTCTATTCACTATATATTTGTCGACCAGAGTACCCTTGCTAGTCGCTATACGTTACAAAAATCAGGACCTGACTGGAAAATTGGCGTTGCCGCTGCCATCGGCTCTACACCTCACTTGATGCTGACCGTGTATTGTAGCGCGCTGCATCGTCATGCCCTGGCGATTGCTTACGCGCAACTGTCGCAGGATGCCCGGCAAACGTTGAGCCTCGCTACCTTCACGCGCCTGTTCAATTCCTCGGAAGTGACTGGCTGCAACTTGACGACGGTGCAAATCAATGGACTCACCGCCTCGACGATCATTACCTATGGCAAGCGCGACCACCACAGCGGCGTCTATGAGGCTGGCCTTATCTGCGAAAACGGAGGCTGGAAGCTGAATACACAACAGCCGGAGTGATGTTTGCATGCTATGATAAGGGAAAGCAGTATTGTTTCAATAACTAAAAGCGTCCATGCTCTCTGCCTTTTCGCCCTGCTTTCCCTGAGCTAATTATAACATAGGAATATTCATGCCTGTCTCTCGCGCGTACTCGATGGCTTCGTCATAGCCCGCGTCCACGTGGCGCATCACGCCAGTACCGGGATCGTTGGTTAGGACGCGTGCGAGCCTGCTGGCCGCTTCCGCTGTGCCATCGGCGACGATCACCTGCCCGGCATGGATGGAATACCCGATACCCACGCCACCACCGTGATGCAGCGAGACCCAGGTTGCGCCTGATGCTGTATTGAGCAAGGCATTGAGAAGCGGCCAATCGGCGATGGCATCGCTACCGTCCTTCATGGCCTCCGTCTCGCGGTAAGGCGAGGCCACCGACCCGCTATCCAGGTGATCCCGCCCAATAACGATTGGAGCCTGCACGATCCCTTTTGCCACCAGCTCATTGAAAGCCAGGCCAGCCTTCGCGCGTTGACCGTAACCTAACCAGCAGATGCGTGAAGGCAATCCCTGGAACTGAATCTTCTCCCGCGCCAGCGTGATCCAGCGCTGCAAGGCGGTATCCTGTGGGAAGAGTTTGAGGATGGCCTCATCGGTCCGATAAATATCTTCGGGATCACCCGAAAGTGCGACCCAGCGGAATGGCCCCTTGCCACGACAGAAGAGTGGCCGGATGTATGCCGGGACAAAGCCTGGAAAATCGAGGGCATGCTGCTCTCCTGCCGCCAGCGCCTGCCCGCGCAAATTGTTCCCATAGTCGAAAACAACGGCCCCACGTTCTTGCATGGTCAGCATCGCCTGTACGTGGGCGACCATCGATGCCTGAGCGCGTTGAATGTATGCTTGCGGATTGCTGTTGCGCAGCGCGTCGGCCTCTGGTAATGACAGGCCCGCGGGAATATAGCCGTTCAATGCGTCGTGCGCCGATGTTTGATCGGTTACGAGGTCGGGGATGATGCCACGTCTGACCAGTTCAGGATACACCTCGGCGGCGTTCCCCACCAGCCCGATAGACAGTGCTACGCCCTGGCTCTGTGCCTCGCGTACCTGATTCAGGGCCTCGTCGAGCGTGCTGGCAATCTCGTCGCAGTAACCCGTTTCCTGCCGCCGTTTAATGCGCGCCACGTCGGCTTCGACCGCCAGGCATATGCCTTCGTTCATCGTTGCCGCCAGTGTCTGCGCGCCACCCATGCCACCCAGACCAGCGGTCAGCAAAAATTTTCCCTTCAGTGTGCCGTTGAAATGTTTGCGTGCCGCCTCGGCGAACGTCTCGTATGTGCCCTGGACGATGCCCTGCGAACCAATGTAGATCCACGAACCGGCCGTCATTTGCCCATACATCGTCAGCCCCAAAGCTTCCAGGCGACGAAACTCGTCCCAGTTGGCCCAATGCGGGACCAGGTTGGCGTTGGCGATTAAGACACGCGGAGCATCTGCATGCGTGCGAAAAACACCCACTGGCTTACCGGACTGGACCAGCAGCGTCTCGTTGCCCTCCAATTGTTGCAGCGCGTGCACTATGGCGTCGAAAGCGGCCCAGGAGCGCGCGGCACGGCCGGACCCTCCATACACGACCAGGTCATCGGGTCGTTCCGCGACCTCTGGATCAAGGTTATTCATAAGCATGCGCATGGCGGCCTCTTGTTGCCAGCCCTTACACGTGCGCGTGGTGCCCCGTGGTGCCCTGACGGGTCGTGGTCCTGCTCCCTTTGGCGTCGTTGCGGAGAAAGCATTCTTCTGTTCGGGCATAAATCATTCATCCTTTCCATCTCAGCACTGAAACATGTGCGTTTGCTCTGAGTATATCGCATCGCGCTATGCTCTGAAACACATAAAGCTTTGTTAATGGTTTCCGGAAACCATTAACAAAGCTTTATGTATACGATCTTTGGGGTGGGATGGAGTCTGTGCCTGCCTTGTTTCGAGGTTGTACGTTATGCTATAATCTGAGCGTAGAAAGTATCCTTAAAGTGTATTTAGCACGTACACCAACACCCATCATTCAGTTTTTTTCATCTGGCTATGGTCCTGATGTACCAGGGACGCATGGCAACATAAAGGATACGCAGTCCTGGAGGCTCAGGAAAGGACCTTGTGATGATTAATCCCGATAGTGAATTGGAACCAAGATACCAATCGATTACCACAACCCCCGACTGGTATCAAACAAATATTCCTTGTCAGGTAGGTTGCCCCGCTCACACGGACGTTTCTACCTACATTGGCCTGATCTCGCAGGCCCGCTTTGACGAGGCTTATCTGCTCAATCGTAAGGCAAACGTGGTTCCTGGCGTGCTGGGACGCACCTGCGCACGCCCGTGCGAGCCTGTTTGTCGCCGCAATAAAATCGATGGCAAACCGATTGCCATTTGCTGGCTAAAGCGTGCCGCTGCCGATCATCGCGAGTATCGCCACCACGCCGAGTGCCCACCGGTCACGAAAGATAAAAAAATCGCTGTAGTCGGGGCCGGTTCCGCTGGCCTGGCCTGTGCTCGCGACCTGCGCGAGATGGGCTACCCCGTAACCATGTTTGAAGAGTATCCCACCGGCGGTGGCGTGATGGTCAATGGCATCCCCGTCTGGCGTTTGCCACGCAGCGTCACCATCGAAGAGTGCGACGAATACATGGCCGATATTGGCGTTGATGTCCACTACAACACCAGAGTCGGGCGCGATGTTCAGCTTACCGATTTGCTCAACGAGTATGACGCGGTCTATCTCGCCGCTGGCTGCTACATTCCTAATCCCATGACCGGGCCTGATAATAAGATTATCCCTGGTGCTGACCTGGTAGGCGTCGAGGATGGTATTCGCCTGCTGGCAAAATCCAATTATGGTGAACCGGTTTCCATTGGCAAGCGCGTTGCCGTGCTCGGTTCTGGCTTTACCGCGATGGACTGCTGCCGCACCTCTGTTCGCTTCGGCGCTGAGAAGGTCTACGTGATGTACCGCCGCACGCAAGAAGAGGCTGGTGCCGACGAGTACGAAGTGGACGAGGCCATGTTCGAGACGGTCGAGTTCAACTACCTTGTCTCCCAGACCGAGGTCATGAGCGATGATGGTGTGCATGTCAGCCGCATGCGCTTCATACGCAACAAGTTGGGTGATCCCGATGCCGGTGGCCGCCGCCGCCCGATTCCCATCAAGGGGACCGAGTTCGAGATCGAGGTCGACACCGTCATTCCGGCCTTCGGCCAGTATAGCGATGTCTCCTGGCTCCAAGCGGATGAGCTTGGTCTGGAAGTCAACAAGTGGGGTGTCCCACTGGTTGACTACGATAGTTGGATGACGAGCCGCCCAGGGCTGTTCGCGGGCGGTGACTACACGCAGGGGTCGCGTAACTTGATTTCGGCCATTGGCGATGGTCGCGATGCCGCTGCCGCCATGAACCGCTACCTTGGTGGCGAGGACACGCCAGCCGCACCTGCGGAAGAGATTGAGCTGCCCGACTATCGCCGTGGATTCGTCGATAACTACGAATCTATTCCGCACCAGTTGATCCCGTCGTTGCCCTTGAATGATCGCTATAGCCATACCCGTGAGACCGAGACAGGCTATACGCCAGCCGAGGCGGTTGTACAGGCTCGCCGCTGCCTGCAATGCCAGTTGAACATTATGATTGATCCGTCAATCTGTATCCTGTGTTCTGGCTGCGTGGACATTTGCCCGTATGACTGCATCAGTATGGAGGGCCTCTCACGCGTGGTAACGGGCGATCCTATGCACAAGGGAGCCGAGCACTGGGCTGGTGGCGCAGACATGATTATCGACGAAGAGAAGTGTATCCGCTGCGGCCTGTGCGTGGTGCGCTGTCCCACGGATGCCATCTCGATGGTTCAGTTCCAGGTGTCGAGCCCGAACGACCGCTGGTCTGTGTCGAAGATCCCCATGCTCAACCTGAAATAAGAGAACGGAGTCACCCATAAATAATGATGCGGATGAGTGCTCACCCACATCATTATTTATGGGTGACTATTTATCCCCATCAATGTGAGCACGCATATACTGTAAAACAATGCGGTCGATGCGTGCGTCATCGAACCAGCGTTCTTCCAGGTTTTCACGCCCGTTATAGGCGCGGAAAGCATTGTGGGTTGCTTCATCGTAGCTGCCATGAATGCCGCCCTGGTAATCTCCACTACGCGTGAGCAAAGTCTGTAATTCGCTGGCAATATCGTGATCGATGGTCAAAATATCCTCTGGTTCGGGTGGAAAGAGGTATAATTTGTGCAATTCGAGCAATCGTGCTAGTTCAGTAATTGGCTCAGGGTGATCGTCGACGCGCAGATCGATGAAGCGATCATTGAAGCCATTATAGCCGCCTCGTTCGCTCACAACCAGCAAGGCAGCCGATTGCTTGCCACGGCTATCCCCGCCAGCCTCTTGACCAGCCGCTAAGGCTGCTAGTAAACGATCACACAGGCGTCCTTCGCTTGCTTCAAAGGTGTGTGCCATTGCCCGTACGGTATCTTCGCCAACGAGAATATTGCCCTGGCAGGTGTAATGCTCACCGACAACACCGCCCGCCCACGAGAAGCAGCGCGTGCCCGTGTAGGTAACTGGCGCACCGTACAGACCAATTATTCCTACCTGTCGATCCTCGCGTCCTGGATCTGCTTGTAACAATGCCTCTAATGCATCCTGCGCTGAGCGTCCCTGGGCAAGTAGATCTAATCCGTTGACTCCATAGCTGGTGTTGGCCAGGGCCTGGGTGGCTATCGCGCCCACACCAGCGCGTGCCCATGGCACTACCGCACCGACCGCGAGAAATTTTGATTGCACGGCAATACCAAGTTCACCCCTGCCCTGGTCGCGTGCCACAATTGAAAACGTCATGCTCATTACCTCTGTACTACGATTAAAGTGGATAAGAAAAAAAGCTGAGAATAGTATAGCATGCAATCCTGCCTTTCTTAACGTGTAGGAGTTCCTGCCTTTTTTTTGCTTTTTCACCAGGTTGGCTGTCAGAACGCTTGACTTTTGCTGTTTTTTTTTGCAAAATTGTAAAAAGCCTGATCCATGAGAGATATTGTCCCAGGGTGGCGTATATTCTCATGAGGATAGCAATGTACCACCGATCAGGTATACCCTTCCTTCCGTTTTGGGAGCCAAACTTGCTAAGGATAACGCGGCAAAGTGCCTACAGTGATCCTAGCTTGTGGGAAGGGTATACGCAGGTCTGCAAGGAGCTATGATGGTGCGACATGAATGGTCTGATGAGGATCTTGCTCAGCGGTTGCATACACACGACCCTGAAGCTTTGGAGACACTCATCTCCCGGTATTCTCGTGAAGTATTTTATTTTATTCGTATCGTGTTAGATGGCATAGGGGTAGCTCAGGACGCTGAGGAGTGCGTCAACGATCTTTTCATCGCTGTCTGGCAGGAAATCGATACATTTGATGCTTGTCGTGGTACATTACGTACATGGTTAACTATGCGAGCCAAGTATATTGCGCTTGATCGTCGCCGCCAATTGTGCCGTCGCCAGGCGCATAATGTTCTACAATCTGCCGACGGAAACCGCCAATGGAGTGCATCCGAGTGGACTGGCGGTCGTAAAACTTCGGGTTGGGGCTATGGGTATGACAATCGGCTTGCCCTGTCACCTTATTCCGAAACAAGCATGGAAAACCTACTTGAACAAAGTGAACGGCGCGAAGAACTGCGCCATGCCCTGGCGACGCTGCCTGAGCTTGACCGGTATCTGATCTACCAACGCTATTTTAAATTCGCCAGTACGGAGGAACTCGCGACACAGACGGGACTTACCCGCCATGCTGTGGATACCCGACTCTGGCGAGCGCGGAAAAGCTTACGTGAAGCGCTCAAGGAGCATGCACATGAGTACGAGCGAATCTGAGAGACCCCCGCACGGTTTCGAGAACGATCTCCACCATCTCTCAGGTGATCCTCTGGATATTCCTGAGGATTTCTCTGCCGACGACCTGGCTTTTGCATTAGAACTAGATGATCTTTTTGATGTTCGTAAGGAGGAAGCCCCTCCTTACTTCGCACAGACGCTTTTAGAATCTAATGACCCTCGTTTCCAATCCGTTGAGGCTGAATTCGAGAAAAAGACGAGCGCTCGCGTCTTTCGTCGCTTACACCTGCGCCGTCGCCTGTTTCGCTCGTCTGTCGCGCCCTGGCAGCCGTTCCGATCCGTGTTGCCTGCGCGTCGTTCTATCCGTGTGGCTCTTGTCACCATGATGCTGCTCCTGGCCTTATCTGTGGTGTTCACGGCCCCCTCGTTTGCCTCGGGTCTGTCAATCCTGCTTGCTGGTCCGCATAGTGGCGTTTTGCAAGTACATACGTATCCCACAGGGCTGGCAACGACCGCGCACGCATCCACCTCCCAACCTGGCAATAGGCATCTACGTGCAGCCCATTCGATGAGCTTGATCCAGGCTCAACAATTGCTGCATTTCTCTCTGCAGTGGCCTGACCCCGATGCCGTGCCTGCTAGCTATACGCTGAATACCATTTACCTCTATAATCGAGCCAACCAGAGTTGGGCCGATGGTCCGATTGTGGAACTCGACTATGGTTATTCTTTCCACGGTATCAATCCCGGTGCCGTTGGCCACATCGCTATTTGCGAGTTCAAGCCGGTTGGCAAAATCCTTCAAATGGTACAACTTGGGTCTGCTCATGAACTCGCCATTGATGCCAGAGGCAACGCCACGGCTATCTACGTTGATGGTCGCTGGACCTCTATCAATAAATCGGTGACGTGGTCTTCTAGCGCGGGAAGTGAATTAATTTATGAGAAGGATGGGGTCATTTTCTGGATCGTTGGCTCTCAGGGCGGTAAGGCCACCAGCCAGGTACTGAGCAACATCGCCTCCTCGCTTACTCCGATGGATGTTGTCTATGCTATGCGCATGGGGCATGTAATGAATACCGTGCTGCAATCACAAAATGCTGTGCCGGATTCTCTGGTTGGCGATGTGATCTACTTGAACAATCCTGATAATCCCGATGGCCCTATGCTCAAGGTGGTTGGCGCTGATGGCGCGGCTATATAGATTGGCCTATGCAATTCCATTTGTAGAATGCATAGCCCTTCATGGGTAGGTCTATTGATATACCCTGATTTTTGGATGCGTCCCTGGACAATATGGCGTTCCATCTGGTATGCTACTCAATAGTAGGGATATTCCTTGCTGGTTCTGTAATTGCTAATTTTTGAGTGCTTTTCTTGCAATGTCGCTTGAGAAGGCTTGTGCTATGCCTCAAAGGAGAGGATATGAAAAACGCCGCTACAAAGGTGAAAATTGGGAAGGCGCACGGCTTGCCCAATCTGCGTGTTCTCCGTCAGCGTAGAGGTTTGAGTTTGGGGCAACTGGCCGATATGACTGGCCTACGCCGCGATACGATTACTCACCTGGAAGCTGGTCGCCTCGACCCGCAGCCTTACCATTTACGTCTCCTGGCTCGTGTGCTCGGTGTGGCAACCTTCGACCTTGCACCCTAGAAAAAACGAACGACCCTCACGAGGGTCGTTTTTCATTAATACATATCCATGCGTCTACTGAGTCGCCGACTCAGTAGACGCATGGATATGTATTAATACTAAATATTCCAGATAACAATGGCTCCGCTAGCAGTGCCTGTTGCCAATCCTTTGCTTCCCCACGCGAGGCTGCTTATCGCGCCTGTTTTGGTGTCGTATACTTCTCCGGCTTTGTGTCCTGCTGCCCAGATACCAACATGCCCGTTGCGAGTAAGTACCGCGATCTGGCGTCCACCGTTGGGTGACCAGGCCAACCCTTTGATACCCTCTGTCTGCGGCAACGTTTGGGTGAACGTTCCGTCGGCAGGTCGTACCACCTTCACCTGGTGGTCCGTCGCACCACCCGATGCAAGTTGCGTGCTATCAGGCGACCAGGCCAGCGCTGACACTGCGCCTGTGTGCGTCGGGTGAGTATAGACCTGGTTCAAATTGGGCAATGTGTGGACCCTTACCTCGCCCAATTTTGTGCTCAATGCCAGGTATTTATGATCGGGCGAAATAGCCATTGCCGACAGCAACACACGCGTTCTGAATAGTAATACATGTTTCTTCAACAAGGAAATCAGGCGTAAGCCTTCTCCTAATGTGCTCACATAGAGCGTTGTGGCGTTCTGGTCCCAGGCAATAGCGCTAATGAGTGTCGTCAAGCTGAAGGGGCCGTTCGTGGGCGTTCCCGCTGTATTCCAAACCTGTACGGTTTGATCCGCTCCCGCGCTGGCAATTTGACCGCCATCGGGACTCCAGGCAACGCTGGCAACGGGTCGGCTATGCCCTTGATAGTTCAGGAGCATCTTTTTTGCGGAGATATCCCATACACGCGCTGTGTCGTCAGCTCCACCAGAGGCGAGCTGGCTGCCATCGGGTGACCAGGCCAGGCTGGTTACTGTTCCCGTGTGCCCGTAGAGGACGCTGTTGACCTTTGTGTGCGCTGTTCCTCCTCTTTCGTAAGCTAGCCAGATGCCCGCGCCAGTACCCACTACTACGATGGCTGCTCCGCCGATGAGCCACCCCAGTACGCCGCGTCGACCCACTTTGTTGCTGCTATTGGATGCAAGTTGTTGCTCTTGTTGTTGGGTTCCTGTCGGCGTACACTGTTGCATCATCGGTGCGCTGCCAAACGGTGGAGTATTGGCTACTGATTGAGGTTGGTTGCTTGCCGGATAGACGGTAGACGCAAAAGCTGGATTCGATGGATGTTGTTGCACCTGGGCTGATCTACCCTGCGCGTTTGTTGCGTTGGATTGTGCGCTGCTGCCCCTTTCTGTTGGCGCTGCATGCAAATGGGATGGAACGATGCCAGGGGTTGATTGTGGATCAATCTGCGGTGCGAACTGGGTTGCGAACGGTGATGATGGTCGCGCGTTCGAGCTGTTCGCTGGTGCGAACACGCCGGACTGTGGCAGCGGTGAGCGAAAGAGTGACCTGCCTGGATCTTGTAGAGCGCTACTGAATGCATCAGCAAAATCCATAATCGACGGATAGCGTTGGCTGGGCGCTTTTGCCAATGCTCGCTTTAGTACACGTTCCGCGCTTTCGGGGAGCGTTGGTACATACGCGCGAATAGCGGGTGGGTCTGCTGTGAGATGCTGGTTCATGAGATAAATAGGATCACCCTCAAACGGTGGTCGCCCTGCCAATAAGTAGAAAAACATCACCGCCAGCGCATACTGGTCGCTTTCTGGTCCGGCGGTGCCCTCAAATTGCTCTGGCGACATATACGTCGGGGTGCCGAAGATATGGCTGGTGGCGGAGTTGGCTGAGTAGATTTTGGCGAGACCAAAGTCGGAAAGCAGTAGGAAAACATTGCTCGCCGTATTGGTGGTTTGCTTGGTATCGAAACGGAGCAGAAAGTTGGCTGGCTTGACATCGCGATGAATAATCCCGTTGTCGTGGGCATACTGTAGGGCCGATGCCGCCTGGCGCAAATATTCGTTGGCTTCGGTAATGCCTAATGGCCACGAGACGGGCAACCCTGGTGGCGTGATCATTTGCATGGAGTTTCCGACCGCTAGCCCGGCACGCCTGCGTAGCCAGTCCCACAACGATCCTTCGGGCCGGTACTGCATCACCATATAAGATTGCCGTCCGCTGACGGTCTCTTCTTCTCCATAGTGATAGAGCGGAAGGATATGTAGATGATCCAGGCTGGCAACCGCACGGGCCTCCTGACGGAAGCGTTCCGCTGCCTCCTCCAGACTTAACGAGTCGCTGTAATCGTCGTCGTCTGTGCGTACAATTTTCAAGGCGACCTGTTGCCCTATGGCCGGGTCTTCTGCCAGGTAGACCGCTCCCATGCCTCCACTACCTAATAGGCGCTTTAAGGTATAACCGCCCAACGTTGTACCAAGAAGTATATCCACCAATTCTTGCCTCGCTCCGTATGCTTACAAAACACCCTGTTTACACACGGCTATCATAACTTGACATGCTCCCCACGGCTCAAGCCGGGGGATTCCTAGAGTTGCCTCTAAGGTTTCCTGCTTCGCGGAGTCTTGCCCGGTTTGGTTTTCACCGCGCCGGGTCTTACAGACTCTCCACAGGCAGACACCGTGAGCCCCACGGCCAAAATGTTTTGTGCAGCATTGCTATCACGATCATGGGCAACCCCACATTCGGGGCAGGTCCAGTGACGAACATCTAAGGTTAAGGAGTCGAGAATATGTCCACAATCAAAGCAACGTTTGGAAGAGGGATACCAGCGGTCAATCTTGACCACGGTCCGCCCATACCACTTTGCTTTGTATTGCAATTGGGACACAAATTCCGACCAGCCCACGTCGCTGATGGCTTTGCTCAGACTGCCGTTCCTGACCATGTTCTTGACTGCCAACGACTCAACACATACGACTTGGTTCTCGCGTATGAGTCTGGTCGAAAGTTTGTGCAGGAAGTCACGACGCCTGTCAGCGATACGGGCATGGATACGAGCAACCTTGAGACGCGCCTTCTTACGGTTCTTCGAGCCCTTGCGTTTCTTGGCGTGCCGACGCTGGGCCTTGGCGAGCTTTTTCTCATCCTTCTGGAAGAACTTGGGATTGCCCACGACTTCACCATCAGAGAGCACCACAAAGGACTTCAAACCAAGGTCAGCACCGATCGTGTTGTCTGTTTGAGGCAAGTGGGCAAGGTCTTCTTCGACCAGGATACTGATGAAGTAGCGATCAGCACTATCCTTGGTCACAGTGACGCTAGAAGGGATTGCTCCTTCAGGCAAGGGACGCGACCACACCATGTTGAGTGGTTCACTCATCTTGGCAAGAGTGATATGCCCATTGCGCCAGGTGAAAGCAGTGCCAGGGTAGGTCGCAGATTGGCGATGGCGCTTCTTCTTGAAGGTGGGATACTTGCCACGACCCTCAAAGAAGTTGAGAAAGGCGCGATCCAGGTGGCGCAACGCTTGTTGCAGAGGAACAGAAGCAACTTCAGAAAGCCATGCCGTCTCTTCCTGCTTCTTCAACAAAGGCAGCAGGGCAGAGAGGTCTTTGTAGTACAGGCGTTGATTGTCCTTATAGTAGGCATCGGTTTTCTTACGCAATGCCCAGTTGTAGACAAATCGACAGCACCCAAAGGTACGAGCAAGCACCTGCTTCTGCTCGTCAGATGGGTAAAACCTGTACTTGTACGCGTGTTTCTGTTCCATGCTCTATATTTTACCACACACAGTGTAGAAAGTCAACAAGGAATGCTGAAAGGAACGGCGGCATTCATCCCCATCGCTCGAAGCAAGG
>DATAYF010000209.1:0-2830 GCA_036272735.1 Ktedonobacteraceae bacterium | reverse complement strand
GTTTATGGAGCTCATAAGCGGCTTCGTGCATAGCATCCAGCGTCTCAATATGCAGACCGGTCAATACTTCGGCTTCGTACAAATTGGGAGTCACGACTTCGGCCAGGGGTAGAAGTGCTGTTCGTAGCATGGTAATCGCCTCGGGCTGTAGCAAGGCATCACCACTCTTGGCGACCATAACAGGGTCAACTACAAGGCGCAGTTGCCATTTTGTGACACATTGCGCCACCCGCTCGATAATGGCCGAGCTGGGAAGCATGCCGGTTTTCGCAGCATCGGCACCGATATCGGCGAGGACGGCATCAATTTGTGACGCCACGATTTCCGGCGGCACTTTGTGTACGGCGCTGACTTGCAGGGTATTTTGTGCGGTAATAGCACTCAATGCTGAGAGACCATAGACGCCCAGAGCGGCAAAGGTTTTCAGATCAGCCTGGATGCCTGCACCGCCACCTGAGTCGGAGCCAGCAATCGTCAGCGCTCGTGGCTGGTTGTTGAGATACTCGTTATTGCTTTTTCCCTTCATGACGGCCATTCCTCCAGACGCCAGGCCATTTCCCAAAAGAGCCATTCGTAGCGCGTACTGAGCAGGAAGATCTCATGCAAACGCGTCATTTCTGGTTGGCTGAGCATAACGGCCTGGGCATCGAGCTGTTCACATATCCAGGTCCTGACCGCGTCAAAATCAGGTGAGGCGTAGGTTGCAAGCCAATCTCCATAGGGGTGATCGGAAGATGGCACGGTGTGAGTGGTAAGGTGCGTGCCTACCTCGGCATAAATCCAGGCACAGGGCAGGATCGCCGTCAGCAATTCCGAGAACGTACCCAGGGCTGCAAGCGAGAGCAGGTGATGTGTGTACGCATAGTTTGTGGGTGCAAGCGGTGTTGCGGCCATTACGTCGGGTGTGAGACCGAAACGCTCACCATAACGGTGGTGCAGGTCCTTTTCAACCAGGAGCGTATTCAAAAGCAGATTGCCCAGTTGTTCCATTGTGGCATGATCATTCGTTTTGGTCACAGCAAAGGCGAAGCACTTGGTAAGTACATCCAGAAAGAGAGCATCCTGGCGAATATAAAATTCGAAGTTCGCATGTGGCAAAGAACCGTCTCCCAGGGCCACGACAAAAGGATGTTCCCGTTGACGTTGCCAGAGCGGAAGGACGTGTTCACGCAGGCTCATGCTCAATGATACCTGTGGAGGGGTCGTGTGAGATGGCATATTTCTTCTCTCCAATCAGGAACGCAAGGGGAGTTCTGGCAAGCATTTGTACGGAGGAGGTGTGAATGGTACTGTGCCTGGCGTCACAGCTTTTAGTCACTGACGCGTTCCCTGCGCTGGTATTATCCAGATCAGGTAAAAGGGTCCTCCACATAACGGTGGTGTTCTCAGCCCGGCTGCACCGAGCTCCCCTAGCAAGGCTATAATTGTATGTTGATTTTATCATGTCCAAGACACTATCACAAGAATAAGCCTACAAAGCCAATTGGTACTACAACCGTAAGCTTACAAGGCCAATTGACACCAAATTGCTAAGATTGTTCTCCATACAAGTCATCCATCTTCTCTATTGCATCCGTCCGCATTGATGGTACAACAGCGCCATATATCCCCAACGTTATAGAGATATCACTATGGCCCAAAAGTTCTTGTACCACATTTGGAGGAACACCCATACTTATCAAGATCGTTGCAGCACTATGACGCAAATCGTGAAAGTGCATACGAGGCAACTCAATCTCTGAAAGCAATCGATAAAACTGATGTCTAAGCGTCGTGTGCAAGATATAATTTCCTACCCTATTAGGAAAAACAAGACCACGATCTACCCACTTTGCACCAGCTTCTAATTTCCTCTCTGATTGCAATTCAGCATGCTTCTTGAGAAGCACGATCATGAATTGAGGCAGCAACAGGTTACGCTCACTGGCCTTTGTCTTTGGCACCTTTTCAATAAAATGGTATTTAGGAAGATAGCCAAGCGTGCGCGATACCTTGAGTACCTTTTTATCAAAGTCAATATCAGACCAGTGAAGCCCTAGTATCTCACCCATACGCATTCCCATCGCCACGGCTAAAGCAAGTTGCACATCTAAATTTCTCTCTCTTGCTGCTTGTAAGAGTCGCCGAGCCTGCTCAGGATTAAGCACCGGAGCATCATATTTGACCGCCCTGGGTAACTGCACATCATCAGCGACATTAAACCCAACGAGCTTCGTACGTCTCGCATACGTCAAAGACTCATGCAGGATTCCATGAAACTGCTTTACACGACTGGCAGCAGTCCCATCCTTCAGCTTTTTACTATAAAAAGACTGTATCTGTTGAGCAGTAAGCTTTTGTAACTTGATATGCCCAAGGCCAGGTATTAGGTGCTTATAAACAAGGACCTTACTATTAACATACGTAGACAGCCCTATAGTCGGCTTCTCTACATCCTCTAACCAATACTCTAGAAAATCCTTCACTGTTTGCTGTGGTCCTGCCGCAAGCGTCCCCTGCTTTTGCTGAAACTTTGCAATTTCTAGTAGCTTATACGCCTCTCTCTCGGTACGAGCGTACAGAGATTTATACTTCCCAGTCTCTTCCACCTTAAACTTTGCCTCCCAGCGCCCATCCTTGCGCTGGAAGACAGAGCCACCACCATGTACGCTACGTTTCCTTTGCCGTACCATATCCACACCTCCTATGCTGTTTCATGCGATTTCAGCCACGTCTGTAAAGAGTCAGGATGCACACGACGTACGCCACGTAGCAGCATCGAGGGCAACCCTTCCAGGTAGATGTAATGGTAAACCGTAGTACGGCATACGCCCAACTGTATTGCCACATC
>DATAYF010000208.1:0-13092 GCA_036272735.1 Ktedonobacteraceae bacterium | reverse complement strand
GGGATTTTCGGTGCAGTTTGCTTGACCACATTCCTACCAGGCCCTTCTTCGATCTGTTGTCAGCTCTTTCCTCAGAGAGGTTGTGATGAGAGAAGGTGCAGAGACCCTTCTTGACAACTCACGTTAGTTACGGTATACTCGCGAAGGATTGTACATGACAATCATCATCTCAGAGACCCGTCTCAAAGACAAGGAGGGTGCCCTATGGCTCTCTTTGATGACAGACTTGCTCAGGAAATCATCATGCAGGTGCGGCTGCGGTATCTGGAGTTAGGAGCCGCGCTGGGAGTGCCATGCAAACAAGAGGGTCTGGACCAATTGAACGAGCCGAGTTCGCTGCAACGTGACCTGAAACTATTGATCGGGGTCGCAAATGGAGCGTACCACCGAACGGAAGAGACGGTTCGTCTGGTCGAGCCAGCACTCACACGCCTGCTAGAGCTGCTGTTGGGAAATGTGCTGTCGAGCCGCGCGATCATCCCAGATGACTTCTGGAAAACCGACCTTGGCGTCCTGGTCTCGCGTGTCCGTTGGTGGATCTCGGTCGATGACCTGATTACCATCAGCAATGCGGCTGCGTTGGCCTTTGGGGAAAACACCCAGGCGAACCGCATGCGCATCGGACGCGCTATTGACAACGGCTTGCTGGAATGGGTCCCTGATCCTTCAGTGGCGAATCCCCAGCAAAATAAGCGCGTGCTCCGACCTCAGGTGGAACGGTTACGCGACCAACGTCGGCTGCCAGAACCGGATTAAGAAAAACGAAAGGACAGAAAATGCATCATCTTGCTCAAGTCAATATTGCCCGGGCGCTCGCGCCACTTGATGATCCACTCCTGGCCGATTTTGCCGCTCATCTAAACCAGATCTATAAGCTCGCCGAGTCCAGTCCCGGATTCATCTGGCGGCTACGAGCCGAGGACATTTCCCCAACGTCTCCCGATCTCCCCTCGGACGAGCACCTTTTTGCCACTATATCGGTATGGGCTTCCCTGGAGGCACTCAAAGCATTTGTATACAGAAACGCGCACGTACAGATGATGCGCCGCCGACGAGAGTGGTTCATACGGCTTACTAGTCCATATATCGCCCTGTGGTGGATGCCAGCCGGACACACGCCTGATCCGGCCGAGGTGAAAGAGCGCCTGGACTCCCTGCGCGCCCATGGACCTACCCCGTTTGCCTTCTCCTTCACCCAGACCTTTCCGGCTCCAGATGAGGCAACCAATCCTGCAACGGAAGAGGTCGAGGCCAGACATTCACAAGGCACATCTGCAAAATGAACAGAAGAAAAGAAATCATCAACGAATACAAGAGGCGCAAGCTCTGTGGCGGTGCTTACACGATCACCAATACGCTGAGTGGGAAGTACCTCCTAGGCCACACCGCGAATCTGAAGAGCGTGCAAAACCATTTTCAATTCGCAGTGACTACGGGTTCCACTGTTCATCCCAAACTGCAAAAGGATTGGGATAAGTTGGGAGCTCAAGCGTTCACGCTTGAAGTCCTTGAGGAACTCGAACAAAGACCCGACCAGAGCCAGGCTGAATTTATGGATGACCTGAAAACACTTGAGCAAGTGTGGCGTGCAACCCTCGATGCATTAAAAGAATACTGACCTTGTCAGTATTCTTTTAATGCGCGAATACGTCAACTGCGGACTATAGGACCACAGGTGGCCTTTCCTGTTGCCAACGAATTGAGCAATGGAACACTGTGAATCCAAAAACTGCGCCGTACTTCTCTACTTTGCAGCTATCGAGCGTCTTCCTTAACACAGGGCCTAATCGTGGAGATATCTCCGCCCGTGTGTACTAGTTTCTATTTGCGCCTATGACCTCGCTTGTATAGAAATATTATCCTTTGCGCACGAACCAGCGGAAGTAGCGCGCAAACCGTGGATTCATATGCGTCAACAACTCCCAATCTCCCGCATTCAAAGGTTTGAGCCAGCATAAGAACCCTATGCATAGGCCAAGGAACAGGCCAGCGGAAACGAGCAGTAATATGGGCCTGGTGGGATGCCAGAGCAGGCTGGGCAACGCAGCAAACAGTAACGCGGCCAGGAAACGTAGCGTAAATCCTGCCAATTCAGTCAGATGCTTGCGAGGAATATCCTTGAGCAAAAATAGCAGCATCAATCCACCAGCTACTGTTTTTGCCACACCATCAGCAATCAGCGCTCCGGCAGGCCCAGCGAGCGGCACCAACAGGATTCCCAGCAACAATACCACGAGCAAACCTGCCCACTGGCTCAACACCACCAGGCGAGCCTTCCCAACAACGTAGAGGGCCGATTGATGGATGGTCGTTCCCAGTATACGAACGAGGATATTGAAGAAGAGGAAAATCGTAAATAGTGGCCCGATGGGATCGTATTTGCTCCCATACAGAACGTGCGCAATATTTGGCGCATTAAATAAACAAAACACCAGGCCAGTAACTGCCAACAGCGTCTCAACTTTGATCAGCACCTGCCAGGAGCGCCCCAGGCGTTCATGATTGTGCCCGACAAACGCGGTGGCAAGCGCAGCGCCGCCAACCCCACCAAACCCGGCGACCAACAACGTGTTTGCTGAATCGGCCAACTGAAAGGAGAGATTAAAATAGGCGATGCCGGTCAGCGAAACGGCAAACATGTTGAGCAACAACACCGAAATCTGCTTAAATAATGCCCCAGAAGCAAGATTTGTCAGCCACGATGAAACGCCTAATTGCAGAATTGGTTTGAACGAGGGTTTGTATGCGACGCCACGCCGAAAAATCTGCGGCGCTAACCATAGCGCAAAAGCGGCAGCGTTTACCAACGACACCAGCGCCAGCAGCCAGAGGATACCATCGATGCCCCAGCCCAGGTGTAACACATAAAAGCTCAGTCCCAACAATAACAATTGTGTCGCGCAGCCAATTACAAACACAATGGTCATGCGCATCAAAGCTGCACATACCGCCGTCAGTAGACCAGCGGCACTACTTCCCAAAACGTAGACGGCAAGCGGCAGAATATGTGTTAAAAGCGCAGGAGCACGCAAACCCTGCGCCACCGCAGCAGTACCAGGGATCGGCACCAGCGCAATGATATACGCCAATAGCGGCAAGCCATACAGCATACAGAGTACGCCCACCACCAGCACCGATAAACGTAGACCCAGTAAGCGCCTGATCAGCGACGCGGCATCCGCCTTCCCATGCTCGGCCCAGATACGCGGCACAAACGTCGTCGTTGCATCCTCTAAGCCGAATGCTACCAGGTATTGAATGGTGTTGAATGCTGTCAACGCCACCACATAAACGCCATATTGCTCCGTTGACACCTGACGCGTGATAATCAACGTCATCAAGAAAGATGAAATAAAAAACCACAGTCCGTACGCCTGATTTAACAAATAGCTGCGCGGCGTTCGTTGAAGCAAGCGTTGAGCTTCAACCTCTTCACCAGGACTCACCGCAACCTCCACCTCAGCAACAGCAGTGGCACAGGAGGCTTGATCGTGCACAGGTGGCTCTTCATTGAATTCGTTTGTCACGCGCTGATCCACCGCTCGTATAGGAATAGCGGGTGGCTCGTGCAAATGAACGAGACGTAAAGAATGTAATCGTAATTTTCGCATAGCTTTATTTTATCGCAATTTATATAAAAATCGCCCTAACCAGCCAATTCCTCCCAGTACGGCAAAAAGTTCCAATACGGCAACGTTGGCCGAAACATGATCGGGAGACACCAGGTAGAACGCACCAATTTTAAATGTTGCTGCCACCAAAAATGCTCCCAGCCCAAGCCACGCTGGCAAGGTTGCACCCAAAAGCGCCCGTTGCCACGTACGGCTCAGCCAGCCAATAAGCGCGGGTAAGATATATAATACAATGGTGATGAGGGGGGCAATAACGGGGGGAAACGGTCCATCAAGCGAGGCAGATGACGATAGGGGGAAAAAACGGACCCATAGTTGGGCTGGAACCAGCGCCAAAACGACCAACAATGTTTCAAGCCCCACCAGGCAAGCAATGGCAATCACCCATAGCTTCTCAGACTTTCCCTGTTTCACCAATTGCTCTGGTGGTGTCCTTGTCTCTAACATTCTAACGGCCTTTCAAAAAGCTTATTCTTATTTACTGCTGAATAAGAACTTAGGGAAGTGTAATCAATCCCATTTTATATTTCATCATCAATATGCGGCTCACGGCGTCATCAATGCGCTGCGGGGTAATCTTACCCGCAGTCATCTCTTGCTTAATATTGTCAATCATGCTGGCAACGTCCCCAGGGCTGGCCGCGCCCATAATCATGTCCGCGCCAGCTTCAATCGATAGTGCGGCCGCTTGTCCAGGCGTATACGTATCAGTAATGCCTGCCATGGTGAGGCTATCAGTCATCACCACGCCCTTAAAGCCCAGGTCCTGGCGCAAAATTCCTTGAATCATAGCGGACGAGAGCGATGCCGGTTTGCTACTATCGATGGCATCCACCACTTCGTGCGTCACCATAATCGAAGCGACGTTCCCCTGCTTGATAAGCGCGCGATATGGAGCCCAGTCGATCTGCTCCAATGCCTGCTTCGAGCGTGTGAGATGGGGTATTCCCGCGTGCGGGTCTCCCACGACATCGCCCAGGCCAGGAAAATGCTTCAGTGTACCAACAACCTTTCCACTCTGTTGCAGCCCCTTCAGGTAGGCACTGGACATCTTTATCACCGTTGCCGGATTGCTCCCATAGGTACGCTGATCCACGTGTAGTTCCGAGGCCACATTATTATCCACATCCACAACAGGAGCCAGATTCATATTGATACCATACGAAGTCAGATCTTTGGCATCTTGCATCCCTGCGGCGGTAGCTTGTGCGGGCATATTTGTGGCACCAATGCTGGCCTCGGATGGGCGGGGACCATCCAGGTGCACCAGGCGATCAACAGCTCCGCCTTCCTGATCTATAGCCACGCCAAGAGGAATAGGACCACTATCCTGCTGCATTTGTTGAACGAGTCCCTTGAGCTGAGTTTGACCCACAACGTTGCCGTTGACCGTAAAAAGCATCACCGAGCCAATATGATATTGACTAATCATCGTGCTCAAAGCATAAGAATACGTCGCGCCATTAAACTGCACAAGCATCATCTGCCCCAGTTTCTGATCCAGCGTCATGCCATGCACGACCATATTCACATACTGCTGCGGAGTCATGTGCGCATTTTTAGTAGCCGTAGAATTATGCAGATTCTTATTGATATCTTTGAGCAGGTTGGTGTTGCTCGTATCAACGGGCCCGCCAAGCACATAGGCCCAACCTTGCGACCCCATAAATTGCAGCGCGCCCAGGTTCAACGCGTGAAATAAAATAATACCGAGTACAAGCAGAGATACAAGCGCCCAGCGCCGGTTTTTGTGTGTCGGTTGAGGAAAGTGAAAAGCTGCAAGCAGCCTTGTATCTTCATCCTGGTATGCTCTGGCAAGCACAGGCGCGTCACTGGGCAGGGGATGGGGAGGCGGTGTGGTAGGTAAACGAAGCGAGGGTTTGAACTGAGCAGTAGGTTTGACTACAGGCAAACGTTCCGTCACTTCTTGCGTGTTATCGTACCGTGTTTGCTCGCCTGGCTTCCGATTGGTCGACGCCATAAAAATTCCTTTCGCCGAAGTAGTGTGGATTGCGGGCCGGTAAAGACAGGTACAAAAGTTTCATCTCATACATATAAACGCATCATCGCGAGAAAGTGTTGCACTTATTTCACCTTTAGCACGTAGAATGATACATAAGTCCTATTTTACAAAGCAACTGCTCCTTTCTCCACAGCAGATGTGTTTGTTACTTAAAGCTGCAACCTGTCTGCATAATACCTACTACTTGTTCATGGCATGAGAGTACGCTATACTATTGGCACTTACCAGTCTAGAAAGGTATCTAGGGTGCTTTATGATGCAACGGCAACGGCCCACGATGTCCACCGACTTACGTACAGACACGAAACACACGGCCACCTCGTTACGCCTTCGTACGAGTATACTCATCGGGTTGGGTATCACCCTTGCTTTGACCGTAATTGAGGCCACGATACTCCTGATTTTCGCCTCTCCACACCAGGCCAGTTCAAGCGGGAACCATTTCGCGACCCTACTGCATCTCCTCACAGCCCAACCGCTTTTCGTGGTCCCCATAGGCGAGCTAGTAGCCGCAACGTTGCTCACATTTCTGGCAACCAGGTCACTCGCGCTGCTTGCCTACTTGCGCGTCGCTGGTATAACACAAAAAGCATATCAGCAACGCTATATGCCGCTGCAAACGCGCATACATATTCATAAAGCAAGCGAGACCAACGAGACCAATCAGCAAGATAGGCAGCCACTCACCCTAACCACCCACGAAGAAGCAACATCCATTCTTGACGTGCTGCATAAGCAGGACGTGCATACGCTGATTTTAAGCGAACCTGGCATGGGTGCAACCAGCGCCTTGCGTGTCTATCAATACGAAGCGACCCGGCATCCATTGCAGCTTGTATTGAAACATGGACGACTTCCTATCTATGTCCCCCTAAAAAATTATAGCTGCTACTTGAAAACGCACGAGCAGAGTGCGGTGTCTGCACCCGATTCAGACGCCACAAACGAGCCTCAGCAGGTAACACTGCTTAATTTTATCTCCGGTAGCGATCTTCCTGGCATACAGCGTCTCACCTATTATATACAACAACTCGCGGACCGGGGGCAACTCTTATTGCTTTGTGATGGTCTCAACGAGGTGGACGACTATTATCGTACGCGTATCGGCGCGGAGCTTGTGCAGTGGATGCGTGATACATCGAATCGTCTGGTACTGACCTGCCGCGAAAGCGATTATCCTACACAACCTGAATTCGAGCAGCTTATGAACGAGGGTCAGGCCACACGCGTTGTCGTCGATTCGCTACAAAGCGAGCAGGTCAACACTGTCGTTGAGCACTATATCGAACGCCAGGATACGCACTGGCAACATACTGCCGGACAAATCATGCAGGTTATCGAGCATAGCCGCCTGCGCTACCACTGTGGTAATCCCATGCTGCTTTTCATGTTCATGGGCATAATTGACACCATTGGCGTTGAACAGGGCAAACTGATCGATACTCGTGGACGCCTGTTGCGTGCGCATGTGAGGCAGCTTATCGAGCACGAACAGCGCCAGCCACAATGGAGCGAGGGGGCACCTGACGAACGGGAAATCACACGTTTTTTGAGCGAGATTGCGTATGCGGCGCGCTGGTCCAACGATAACAACGCCATACAATTGCGCATCTCCACACCTGCCATCATGGATAACGATGATCGGCACCGCGCCAACCTGGCCGAAATCACAGACCAATTAGCGGTGTGGCTTGATGAGCATCCTGCCAGACAGCCGTTTGCCCATGCAGACATTACGCACCAACCTTATGACGATCCCGCGCAATTGCTTCGATTTGCCATCGGCGCGACACTCATCTCGATCAGCCCTGGCGGTATCCTGAGTTTCTGCCACGAACTGATGGCGGAATACTTTGTCGCTGCATATTTCCAAGCCAACTATAACGTCAAGCAAGCGGCAGCAGAGAGCATAAATACAGAACTGCTCGAACACGTCAGCCGGTGGAGCGGGCCTATCGCCATCTGGGCGGGGCTGCTGGATAACCCGCTCACTTTAGCTGAACATTTTGCAGCACATGGATTACGCGAAACGGCATACGGCTTACAAGCACTCACGCTCGGACTCATCTGCGTCGGCGTGCATTGGATGCCGCCTCAGGCTACGATACAACACGCTATTACTTTACCAGAAAGTACGGCAGAAGCACTCATTCTCGCTTTACAGAGCAAAACTGATCGCGAAGCATTGGCACGCATCTTTACGCGTTGTGCAACAGAGGACGGCCAGGAGCTATATCATGGGCTACTCGCATCGATTATGCTTGAGGGTATTGATGACTTTTTGCTGTTGTTGGATCACAGGACCGTGCCTGATCTGCTCTTCGCGTATTTGCAGGGTATCATCGAAAACATCGTGTACGAGCAGCAGGTGAAGCGTCTCACCCGCATCCTCGGCCGCCTCGAAGGCAGTGCGGTAGAACAGGCCGCACAGCTTAGCATACCGGCAACGGGAAGGAGTACCCGTCTGCGCTCGGCTGCTATCAATATTCTCGGTGGCACCAGGGATGCACACGCTATCGCACCACTGATTGCTCGTCTAAGCGATGCGGAAAATTTTATTACCGAACGAGCCACAAATGCTCTGATCCGTTTAGGAGCAGATATGGCACTTGGTCCCGTTCTGGAAGTGTTAGAGCACACTGCTCCTGCTCAGATGGGGCCGCGCCTCCACCACGCGGCATTGATCATTCTCGGACGCTTTCTTGCGGAGAAGGATAACCGAAAACGGGCGTCTTTACTTCAGTTTCACCATAGTGTAGACGCAATCATGGCGGTGCTCACGTCCAGCTATCAAGCGGAACCCGACGCACAGAGCCTGGCACTGAATATCCTGGTTACGCAGGGACATGATACCAATGAAGAAACTACGGGCGACAATCGCCACGAATATCTTCTCAAGGCACTCGCCAATTGCCTCCCCACCCAGGATGAGATGGCTGCACGTAATAGTATACTGGCGCTGCAAAACATCGGCGCACCAGCTATCCCCTATACTATCGACCTGCTCGGCAACCAGGATGATACCACCCGTATGCGCGTGTTGGAAGTCATCACAGCAGTACGGGACCTGCGCGCCATACCACAACTACTCACGCTGCTAGCGACCGGTTCCATACCAGTACAACAACACGTTACCGAGGCGCTTATCACGTACGCTCCCGAAAGTATTGCTGGCCTGATCGATTGCGTACTTCACCAGACAAGCGAAGTGGTTGCCGAACGAGCCACGTACATTCTGAGCAGCATCGGCCCAACGGTCGTGGAGCCGATCATCAACGTTCTCTTCCAGGTCGTACCAGGACGGACACGCTACTTAGTACAGGTGCTTGCGCAGACCCATGATCCTCGCTGCATACCAGCGCTGGTCACGCTGCTTCACATGCCTCAGCGAGAGCCACTGCTCACGATTGCCATTGTTCGGACGTTAGGTCAATTCCAGGAGCGGCAGGTCATCGCCCCATTGTTGGAGGTATTATCATTTTCTGATCCACAACTCTACGTTGAAGCGATTGACGCGCTCACTCAGCTTGGTCCATTCGCGCTGGCCGACCTGATCAACAGCTTAGACATTTCCGTCGAAACGCCAACGACGCAACGTATCAAACGCGTCATCCTGGGCATGGTGCCATTTCCGGGCACACAACTCATCATCATGCTTGAGCAATATAGCCAAAGGCAACGCGAGCAGGTGATGGAAATTTTCCAACAACAGGGAGCTGAGGCCGCTCTTATGCTTGCTCAAAATATACAGTATCCCGATGACTCCATTCGTGACCTGATTCAGCACACGCTACAAGCCATGCCCGGAGCCATCGTCGTGCCTGCGCTGCTGGACATTCTTGTTCAACCCGACCTGCGACCAATCGCCAGCACACTTCTGCTGAGTTATCCAGATGCCGCAATCCCGCCGCTGGTCGAACTGCTTGGCGAACACAAACGTAGCGAATTGGCCGCCCAGATCCTGCCGCAATTTGGTCCCAACGTACTCCAAGCACTCGTTTCTGGCCTGGATGACCGGCGCAGCATGGCCCGCGAACTGTCCCAGCGTATTATAGTGACCCTGGTACGCCAGAACCGCGACAACGCCACGATTTTGCGCGCCATCGTACAGCTATTGCATGCCGAACTGCCGGAGCGCGCTCGCGATGCCCTGTTGCGCGTCCTCACAAGCGAATTGGCAGACGTAAGTCAGGCCGCTTTGTTGGAAGGATTGGAAGATGCCTACCTGGTTGATGATGTGACCGACGCTTTCGTGCTGCTATCGCATAAAAACAACCAGCAACACGCGGTCCTGGTCGCCCTCATCGATGCACTCACCAGTGAGCAACGTAGAAGAGGCGCGAGCACAGCGCTAATCAAGATTGGCGCGCCGGCGGTACCGATGGTCGGCAAGCTTATTACCAACGCCGATCCCGCTTTAGCCAGGACCGCCCAGGAGATCCTACGCGAGATAGGCGCACCCGCTCTCGACTTCATCTGGACCGCGCATAGCGATAGCAGTAATCTAGCCAGACGTGAGGCGGCCCTGGCGATCTTTCACGCCATGCCTACCGATATTATTCAAGATGAGCTAATTGCTCGCCTGGTGAGCGACAATATCGACGCCATGGGTATGGCAGTTGCGCTGCTGCTGGACCGCATTCACGATGAACTTTCGCAACGCTATGCTGATCAGAGTATGATTCAGGTCCTGGTTACGTACGTGCAGACCTACGGCGTGGAAAAAACGAATCAGCGTGTCCTCGCCCTGCTGCTGCTGCTTGGAGACTATCGTGTTGTCGATCAGCTTATCACGACCCTGGATGAATACCCCCAGCATCGCAAGCAACTTCTCTACGCGTTGCTACTCTTAGGCGAAGAGGCACAGGATATGCTGCTCACCCTGTTCCAAAACGCCGCCACATCACCCACGCTCAGAGCGGGGATCGCGGCAATTTTGGGCATGACCACCGCGCCCGATATCGTTGCGGACTATGCCCAAAGCCTCGCACGCCACGGCATTGCCGCTAAAAATGCTGATATTCAATCACCAGAAGAGCTGGCTATCTCGTTGCAAGCCCTGGGCGGCCTGCTGGCTGGTGGTCACTGGAACACTCGCACGTTGCGAGAATTGCGCAAGAGCAGCCCCGAAGGGAGTGCAGCGAAAGAATTGTTCAACGTCCTGTTAGGCCAACGCTACGAACCACAACTCGCCCGGCTACAAAGCGAGATACAAAACGAGCAAGCAACCCGCAAGCAGGTCATCCAAGAATTCACGCAACGCGTCCTGTCGGATCAAAGGCGAGTCCAGGATCTAGAGCAAGAAATAGAGCAATTGCAGCAAAAGCAGGAGGAGCATCGCGACGAATTGCGTCAAGCCTTGCAAGAAAACCAGGAAACGCGCCAAAGGATAGGGCGCATGCTGAGTGAACAGCGCCAGCATACGCAAATTGTGCAGCAATTGGCTGAAGAGCGCGATACTTTGCAAACAGAACTTCAGAGCACGAACCACAACAATAGCGTGCTCCTCAAACGTGTAGAACGCTTGCAAGAAGAGAAGGAACTGATCTCCAACCAGTATGACCGGCTCGTACAACAGATCCACAATCCCAATGCACGCTAACCGGTGCAATCAGGATCAGATTTGACCGGTTTTCCGATTATACTAGAGGCATCTGAAATAGTAAGATCTTCCCGTTTCAAGAACAGTGGATCAATATCTGAAAGGGAACTGCTTCATGACTGAAGACACTTCGACGCTCTCGATTTTTTATCAAGGTTGGCATGATTATCAACAACTGCTCACGGAGGTTATTGCTCCGCTTTCTTCCGAGCAACTCACGCTATGCGTTGCACCCCAGCAGCGCTCGATAGGTGAGATTGTGCGCCATATGATCGGTGCATGGGCACGCTGGTTTCACGAGCTGATGGAAGTGGGCGATAAAGGGTTTGCCGATTTCGGCAAGTGGGATCGCGAGGGAGCACCAACGAGGGATGCGACTGCGCTGGTTCAAGGGCTGGAAACAACCTGGCGCGTGATGCAGGATGCTCTGGCTAACTGGACGCCTGAAGATATGCAATATAGCTATAAAGGCGAGGAGCCGAGTCATCCAGAGCCCTTCACGCGCCAGTGGGTCGTCTGGCATCTGATCGAACACGACCTCCATCACGGCGGCGAGGTATCTCTGATCCTGGGCGCCCATGGCTTGCAAGCACCGGCACTCTGATGGGTTACAATAGACGGGCAAGAAAGCCCCGAGCATTCATGCCGGGGATGCATTGCCGTTCCTTCTGGGGTAAGGGAGGCGATTGTCTGCTTGAGGAAGTACGAAAAGCTTGACAGGAACCTTTGTACCTGTTAGGCTTAGAACAAGCATTCTATTGACGGAAAGGCAGATGCATAACACCCACGCGGTCCAGGAAGCAACGCGCCACGCCCACGTCCGCGACGCCGACCAGGCGTAGCAGGAGGACGCCCACGTTCCTGCTTGAACTGCCCCTCGTCGGGGCAGGCCAGGCCAGTTCTATAATGCCGTGCTGTCTGAAGGACAGAAGCGTTTGCGACAGATGCGTTCTGATCCCACCTGGGTCGCAGCTCGCACCATCCCCCGCACGCAGCAGCAGGAACGACACGCCGCCTTTTCGGCGTTGCGTCAAAAGTCAGGCTTCTCGGAGTCTGCGCTGCATACCTACGCCAGAACGGCGCGCGTCTCCTGGCTCGCCAAACATCTGGATGCAGTCCTGGCCCAGACGGCTTTCCAGTCGCGCCTATCATGCCCTCAACCGTGTCTGCCTGGGACACGCCACACGCGTCCGCTTCAAGAGCCGAGGGCGAGGTCTCTCGAGCATCGAGAACAAGCGCAACGATACCGGCTTGCGTTTTGTGCTGGACCCACCAGAAACCGGGCATACAGGCATGCTCATCTGGCAGGATGATCGGCTGCCCGCCCGCATCGACTGGCATGATCCCGTGGTGAAATATGGCCTGGATCAGCGCATCAAGTATGCGCGCCTCATCCGACGCCCGGCTTCCAGTCCTCGTGCAAAGGGGGCCGATGCAGCAGGCTCGCGCTATACGCGTGCAACTCGCCTTAGAAGGCACGCCCTATCAGAAGCCGAAGCACACGGTCGGTACCGACATCATCGGGATCGAGCCTTCGACCCTCGACCATCGCCATGGTCCCTCGCACTGGACAGGCAGCTCTGGAAACGCTGGGGGCGGAGCTTGCTCCTGATGCACGAGCGATCCGGCGACTGCAACGCCAGATGGAGCAACAAAGGCGAGCAGCCAATCCACAGAACTATGACGCACACGGACGCATCAGGAAACGGGGCAAGCAACGCCTGCTGTGGAAGCGGAGCCACAACTACGAGCGTACCCGCCGGCGCAAGGCACAACAGGAACGCAAACTGGCGGCGCATCGCCAAAGCCTGCATGGGCGCATGGCGCATGAAATC
>DATAYF010000207.1:0-4571 GCA_036272735.1 Ktedonobacteraceae bacterium | reverse complement strand
GTTGGGCTGACGCCGATCAGCAAGAGCTGCTGGTCCCTCCTGATTGTAGCGTCGTGCGAGAATCCTGATCCAGTTGGCACAATAGCCAATGATCTCGGCCACCTCTCTGATGCGCTTACCACGAGCCAGCAGCCAGATAAGCTGATAGTGACTTCGCTCGATAGCGTGGGTCACTTTGCGGGAGCGAAGCGCTAACTCTTCCACGCTGAGATGAGCGGCGATGTTCACGTACTTCGGCATGAGGTTTTTCCTCGAAGAGACCAATCTTCGAGGAGATCTTCTTAGTCGCGTAACATAACTCTGATGATACCTGGTGTCTTTTACTTGACAACGCGAAATCTCAGATGGGTAACGCCCTGAGACGCGATCACCTCCATCCTTTCCAGTTCAATCGGCTTAGTGCCGAGCTGTTCGAACAAGCGGGTCCCTTGACCAAGCAGGATGGGTACCAGATGAAGGCCGATCTCATCAAGCAGTCCGGCTTGGAGGCACTGTTGAGCAATACTCGCGCCGTGCAAGCAGACATCTTTGTCCCCTGCGGCGGCTTTGGCTTGGGCAAGGAGGCTTTCGATCCCGTCCGTCACAAAGGTGTAGGTTGTTCCTCCTTCTTTGGTGATCGTCTCTTTGGCGTCATGCGTCAGAACAAAGACGGGCATATGAAAAGGAGGATTCTCCCCCCACGGCTCCTCTCCAACGGCGAACGACCGTCTGCCCATGAGAACAGCACCGACATGTTTGAACATTTCTTCCACAATTTCGCTAAAATCGCCTTTTGGTGGAAACATCCAGTCATGGAGCCGTTGACCTCCCTCGCCCAAGCCGAGTCCAGGGCGAGGGTTCGGTCCAGTGATAAACCCGTCCAGTGATATGCTTAGATCAACAATAACTTTTCCCATTTCTTCTCCTTTTTTCTTGTTGCCTGCTCTTGACCACTCGCACACACCACAGCGTTGGGTGAGTGCCTTCAAACATCTCGTTGAGAGCCACACGTCGCGTATTAGCATGTTCGGCAAACGTGCTGACGAAGCTCTAATTACATCTCATATTCCTTTTATCCATTTCTCTGATTCTCGAATCGCATGAGCATGACAAAGGATTCGCTTCCGACACGGTTGCGAACGGTATCCACGATTTCAAAACCGATCCGCTCGTACAAGGATCTCGCTGGATTGCTCTTCCGAACGCTTAACACCACTGCTAGATATACTTGGCTGGCTGCTTCAAGGAGATGGTTGAGCAATTGGGTGCCTATTCCTTGCCCTCTGGAGTCCGGCAACACAGCAATTACCAATTCCGGCGTGCCCTCGGCAATCAAGCAAGACATCTGCTGTTCTTCTCTGAGCGCACGAATCCAGGCGGCTCCAAGTGGGTGCTGATCATGCGGATGCAGGGCGAGAACTCCCAAGTCCGTCTCACGTCCCCATTGCTGAACATGGGGTCGCAATTCAGGATGCGTTTTCGTCACTTCAAAGGAGGTTTCGCCCTCGTCTTGCAGATGGGCAGCATAAAAGAGCATGTGCCAGAGAAATGGCTCGTCGTCTTGCCTCAGTGGTCGGATGAGCGCTTGCATCGTGCTTGTGCACTCCTTTTCTTGCTTCAACGTGCCTACGCTTCGTGAGAGTTGCCAGGCGAAGGTGTCGCCTTCTCTGAGAGAGAAAGTATAGCTCAAAGCCAGGAAGAGGGGAATGGCGAACACCAAACAAATCGGCTATACTTTTTACAAAAAGAAAGGAAAAGAGGAGCCATGGCTTTGCAATCAGAAAGGCCACTCGATAGCACGGACTGGAAGATCCTGCGGGAACTGCAACAGGACGCGCGCCTCTCCTATAACGAGCTGGGGCGACGAGTGGGACTGTCAGCTCCGGCGACTGCCGAGCGCGTGCGTAGACTAGAAGAGGTTGGAGTCATCACCGGCTACAGCGCGCGGATCGATCCAACGAAAGTCGGCCTGCCGCTGCTCGCTCTGATCCACTTGCGCTGTCGTCCGGGCTCGTGTCTCTTAACAACGGGTACCCTCCAGGAGTTTCCAGAAGTACTGGAGCTCCATAAGCTCAGTGGCAGCCAGTGTGCCGTGCTCAAGGTAGCTCTGGCTTCCTTGAAGCATCTGGAAGCCTTCGATCACCGCTTAAATGCATATGGAGAAACGGTCGTCTATCTGCTGACTTCCAGCGTCTTGCCCTACCGCGTTCTCGACGGGGAACTGCTTGACTTCGACGTTGATCTTCCAACCTATTCAGGATGGAACAAACCGTAGATCCGCAGAGCCTGCCACCAGGCTCTCATCCTTTCCAAGAAAGCTGAACAATCAGTTCGATCACTGTTCAAGCGGATTTGGTATAATCTAATAGCTTGTCATTAAAGGTTTGATGGGGGAGAGTCGAAAGAACTTTACTGCCGCTTTTTTTGTTTTTCTCTGTTTGTAGCATTCCCTTTTGAGCTCAAATTCTACAAGTTTATTTGTGGGCGTTTCCTGGTTTCTGCTTACATTTTCCGGTGTCGCTACATTGTTGCTACATTTTTTCGGGAGGATTTTCGATGGGGACTGACAGGTTGTGAATCCCAAGGTTCTGAGGCTCATGTCCACTTTGGATATTGTTGGCGAAGTCAAAAACCATGCACTTTTTGGAACGTGAAGCTGCATCGTTTCGAGCGGAGAAATCGACTTCGCCACCAATATCTTCTGAAAATAGCGGCGAAAAGAGTACAAGACTCTCTAAACGCAGTCAGTTTTGGCAGCGCTTCCTCTTCCCTCTTCTCAATTCTGCCTTCCCATTCAAGCTGCCGAGGATGGAGTCAAGATGACTTCATACCCCAGATGCTCCAGGCGCTGAATGAGTCGGTGCTCCACTTTCCTTTGATCCGTTGGCGGGAAAAACGCTTCGCCTTTTTCCTGATACACTTCACCCGTTTTCATCATCTGGTAATAGATCACCAGAATGCTATGGCCGACCGCCAGCGCGGCTCGTTTACTTCCTCGACGTTTTTTGAGCCGACGATAGCGCTCTCCCAAGTACGTTCTGGATCGGCGTACCGACACGCGCGGCTTGCACCAACGTTGCTCTGACGTAGCGATTCCCGTGTTTGCTTCGCCCGCTGAGACGTTTCCCGGCACTTTCGTTGTGCCCTGGACAGATGCCGGCCCACGAGCTGAGATGTTCCGCATCCGGAAAACGCGCGAGGTCGGTGCCCACTTCGGCCATCAAGACATGGACGACTTGCCGACTCACTCCAGTGATCTGTTCACATCGCTTGATCTGTTCCTCAAAAGGGGAGACACGCCGCTCAATTTCCTGTTCCACATGCTTGATTGAGAGACTTTGCGCATCGATCAAGCTGAGGAGTTCTTGAAGCAGCAAGCGATGATGCTCTCGCATGTCTCCTGTCAGAGCTGCTCTGGCTTGCTCCTGGTTCGTCTGGCAATTGTGATGCATTCGTTGTGCCAAACGCGCCGGATCGCTCTCTCCCGCGCACAGCGCGTCGAGAATGGCTCGTCCTGACTTCCCCATCACATCGCTGACCACCAGCGACAATTTGACTCCTGCCTCTTCGAGCACCTTTTGCACCCGATTGCGGCATTCGAGCTCGCTCCTGAACCAGGCTGATGCGGAGCCGAGTCAGATCGCGCAACTCTTGCTGGTCCTGGCTGGGCACAAAACTGGCGGTGAGCAGCCCGTGCTGCAACAGGTCAGCGATCCATTCCGCGTCTTGTACATCCGTCTTGCGACCCGGCACGGCTTTGATAGGTTGGGCGTTGGCTACCACCAATGCAAAGAACCCCGTCTTCGCGCCGATAGACTGGCATCCAATACACTCCCGTGCTCTCCATCCCCACATGGGTGCATCCCTCCTGGAGCAACCAGCCGCGTAAGGCGAGCAAATCAGCCGTCTCATTGCGGAAACTGCGGATCTCTTTGCGCCGCTCTCCTGCCTCGACGATACTCAGACACACGATCACAAAGCGCAGATGCACATCGATACCTGCGCACCGTTGATGCATGCATTGCATGGTTTTGCTCCTTTCTCTTCGTGACAAGCTCCGAGGCTCGGTGTCTGTTCTTGTACAGTATCTTCTTCGTGCTCTCGTGCATCATGATGTGCAGTCGGCAACAGGGAGTGGTTCGTCCAGACACCAGAGGGCAGTTTCAAAAACACGTTCTAGCACAGTATATTGTTGGTCGCCTTCTCTCCAGGAGCCTATCACTTTGAGTATAGAGCCACTCTTCAATCTTTTTTCATGGGGAGTGGTGCGCCTACGGCGCATGATGTTTCAAAACTGGGAGCAAACCGTTTGACGCACGTTATAAAAGCGAGACAAGATTTGACAAATTAAAAACCTAAAATAGCCAGAGAAGCCTGTCGAGGCAGATTACAAGCCACCTCAAAATACGCCCTTGCAGAGTTCGACTCTCCCCCATCTTCACTGGGAACGAGTGGAAGAACTATACCAACATGCCATCTAAGACCTGGCAATAGGCAAGGTAAACCAGAAGGTGGAACCTTCCCCAGGGATACTCTCTAGCCCGACCTCACCCTGATGACGCTCAATAAACTGCTGGCAAAGGTACAAGTCT
>DATAYF010000206.1:0-22522 GCA_036272735.1 Ktedonobacteraceae bacterium | reverse complement strand
CCTCAACACATAAAGGGATATTGATGGTTTCGCGAAACCATCAATATCCCTTTATGTGTTGAGGCAAATGTACCCATCCAACCGTCTCAATCGTCCGCATGGCCCCCAAAATCTCCTGCTTCCTCATTCATTTTATGAATTTCTTCCTGCCAGTAATCCATTTTTGATGGGGTACGTATAGTATTTTAGACGATCAATAGGATCGTTTATGCTCTGAGCGCTTCATCGATAGAGCGGCTGATAAAAATTCAGCAATAAACTATTGTTATACGTATGATCCAATTTCGTATAAGGAGCCTCGTATGGAAAAGAACATTTCTGGATCTGAAGACAACAACAACAACCAGTCAACCGACCAGGGGTCGGCGCGTCGTTCGTTTCTCCGTAAGTCCGTAGTTGGTGCGGCAGGTGAGGGCTATCAACTACCCCTGGGAACGGTCAAAGCGCGTATGCGCCTCGGGACTCCATCACCTGAAATACATCCTCGCCGAAATGGGCGTGGATGAGATATAGGTGCAGAGAACATGAGCAAAAAGCTAGGCACGTTTCTGACAGACATAGATCATTGCGGGAGAAGTGGCGGTCAGAGGTTCCTGTTGCCAACTGCCGTAACGCGAGCGGATTTGCAACCCATTGTAGTAGAGCAGGGCTTCTATCTCCTGCGGAAAAACATAGCGCAGGTCTGTGTACAGCGTCTTTTGCTCTTGTTGACTTCCGGGACGGTGAAACGTGAGATGACTCGTATAGTGCTGGATCTGGGTCATGGGATCGTAGTATTGCTCTGCGCTGGTCACGAGTTGCCCTCCGTCAGGGGTCACGTACTTATCTCCTTCTGGATGGCGAACTTCCAGGAGATTTCGTGGAGTGGGATTGCGTGTTTCAAAGAGAAAACATCCCTTTGGGAGCAAATGTTCCTGGACGCGTGCCAACATCGCTTCCTGGTCCTCTCGTGTCAGAAAGAATTGAAAGACATTTTCCAACATATAAATGAATGGAAACTGCTTCTGGAGATGGAACGTTCGTGCATCAGCCACCACCCAGTCAATAGACGCGCCCTGCTGCGCCGCCTTCTGGTGCGCTCGCGCTATCATTTCTGGCGTGATATCCACACCTGTCACCTGATAGCCAACCTCCGCCATGCGCAGGGCCATACGTCCCGTTCCACATGCCAAGTCCAGCAGTGGTCCACCAAGCGAACGCGCCCACTGCTCGGTCAATGGATAATCGTCATAATAACCCTCGTCTTGCAGATCATAGGTCTGTGGATCTCGAAACTCTTCAAGATTATCATGATCAATTGCCAAATGGTCCACCTTTCTTTTCTCGTTGTATGACTCCAGACGACACACAACGATGCTCTTCCAGTATCAAAAGAAATTGGCCTTCATGGCCGGATGGATAGATGTTGGGAGGCAAGGTTATGGTATCTGCCCACCTCACAATAGGCCCTTATTCTATCACATCAATTGGAAGTATGCGATAATTCATGTTGCTGTTTGAGGGTTGGTGTCAAAACTGTTCGTAATTTGGTGTTAGTTACCAGTCACAGCATAATTGTATGATACGAGGGACCGACGAAACGTCAGCCTGTAAGCAGTGCTTCTCCTCATAATTCCTCTGTTGCAGACGATTCGTTTGAATATTTTGCGTGTCCTGGACACTTCGTTTCTTAGAGTGTATAGTGCGTGACAGAACGTTTCCATCCTAAGAAAAGAAATGTTGGGAGAAAAGCATGGATACAACCGATCAGGCAATTGTTCGCCTGTTGCTTGCGCAGGGACGAATAAGCCACGAGCAACTTGCGCAAGAAGTTCATCTTTCTCGTCCAGCCGTTCATGAACGGATCAAACGCCTGCAAGAAGAGAAAATTCTGCGTGGCTATAAGGCGGTCGTTGATTGGGGTGCTTTAGGTCTCCCACTGAGCGTTTTTATCTGGGTGCGTGGAAGTGGAACGGCACGGGAGACTGGTCGCGTACTCTTGCAACTCAGTAATTCATCTGCATTGATTGAAGAGTGCCATAGCGTCACGGGAGAATGGTGCGTCATGTTGAAGGCCCGTGTGGCAGACTCTCACGCGCTTGAGACACTCATTGAACAGATTCGTGCAATTGAAGGAATTCAGGGGACATTCACCTCACTGGTGCTCTCTACCATCTCTGAAGGACAGGATGCCCTATAGCGTCTCGTCGGGAAGGTATATATTATCTTATGAGCGAAAAGACTATAGATGAGAGAAGCAAACTTCGTAGGTCATCCTCAGCGCAGTTTTCCCGCAGCATCTCATTACCTCAGGCAATTGCGCTGTATGTTGGGGCGGTGGTTGGAGCAGGAGTGCTTATTTTACCGGGGATTGCTGCTAACATGTCTGGTCCTGGGTCCCTGGTGGCCTGGGCCTTTGATGGGATACTTGGATTACCGTTGGCACTCACCTTTGCATTTCTGGCTGCGCGCTTTCCCGATGCTGGGGGTGTTGCGGCCTTCACCCGTCGTGCATTCGGCACGATGTGGGGGGGAATTGTGGGTTGGTTTTACTTCTTTGGTGCGGCTGTTGCTCAAGTTGTCGTTCCGTTGACCGGTGGTTATTATGTATCACAGGCATTCGGCTGGGGCAGATTGGGAAGCTTTGTGGTAGCGGCGCTTATTCTGGCGCTTGCTGTCAGTGCCAATCTGTATGGCCTGCGACTTAGCGGTCGGATACAATTGTTGCTTTCAGGAGGTGTGGTGCTGATCCTCCTGGTTGCCACCATCGCGGCCCTTCCGCATATGAAGCTTACCAATCTTACACCGCTTTTCCCTCATGGATTTGTGCCTGTTGGTCATACCATGATCCTGCTCTTCTTTGCCTTTTTTGGTTGGGAGGCTATTGCTCAGCTTTCTGAAGAGTTCCGGGACCCGGCTCGTGATATCGTCAGAAGTACCATTTTCAGCGTTGCCATTGTAACTCTGCTCTACCTTGCGGCATCGCTTGCCGTGGTCGCGACTGGTATGTATGGGACGGCAGGCCAGGATCGCGTTGCTATTGCCTCTCTGATTGCCGCCTCATTCGGTGGAAACACGCGGGTCGTAACCGCAGTGATCGCTGTCCTCATTACGCTTGGCACTGCAAACGCGTATATAGCTGCAACATCGCGACTCGGCTATGCATTAGGCCGCGATGGAGCCTTTCCGCAATGGATGAGTTCATTGAATACGCGCGCCATACCAGTCCGGGCCATCCTTGCCATTGGCGGATTTGCGGCCGGAGGACTGGCGCTCTGTTATTTTTTGCGCTGGGAAGCAGAACAACTCCTGGTGGTTCCGACTTCGCTTGGTCTTGCCACATATATCATAGGAACCGCTGCTGGCGTGCGGTTGCTCTCGCGTTGGAAACGGCTCGTTTCAGGGGGAGCACTGCTTTTGTGTAGCATTGTCCTTCCATTTGCCAGCGCTTCCATTTTCTTCCCACTCATTCTGGCCGGGGCGGCATTCCTCTACATGAAGGTACGAAAACAGCAGGCTCATGAACTTATGAGGTAAAATGAACGATCAAGGTGTGAAGGAGGAATGCGAGGTGAATCACTATTCGAACCAGTCTCTACCAGATATGCGTCGTATCGAGGAGGTTGTGGGCCGTATCTTTTCCTTTGGCCTTCTCGCGATAGAACGGGTTGTGGAAGGCGTTTCCACATATGTGTACCGCATTATCTCCGGACATGAAATATTCTATCTGCGTGTCTTGCCGGAAGAAGGGGCAAGTTTCGCTCCCGAAGCTGTCGTTCACGCACAGCTTGGACAAAGACTGGTCAAAGTTCCAGAAATCATCTATTTTGAGTCGTGCAATGATCTCTTGCAACGATCAATCATGGTGAAGACCGAAATCAAAGGACAATCTATCAATCAATCTAACACGCTCAGAAAAGATGAGCAAAAAGAGATTTTGAGAGAAGTGGGGCGAGATCTGGCCTGTATAAACACTATGCGTGTTGAAGGCTTGGGATGGATACAACGAGACTCGCATGATACAAATCACCTACGAGCTGAATGGCCGACATACCGAATGTTTGCTCTTGAATACTGGGAGGCTGATCTCGCATATTTAGCCAGGGAGGATGCCTTGTCACCGTCAGAAGTGACCATGCTTGAGCGTGTCCTTTTCCACTATGATCCCTATCTTAACTGTGAACAAGAATGCCTGACACACGGAGATTTCGACGCAACTCACATTTACCAGGAGGGAGGATGCTACACTGGCATCATTGACTTTGGAGAAATTCGCGGAACTGATCGTTGGTATGACCTCGGACATTTTCACATGCGCGATGGAGAGCAGCTTCTTTCTCATCTCGAAGCTGCCCTTGTACGCGGTTACGGAGAAACCATGCCACTCCCACCAGATTACGAGCAACGTATTCGCTTTACAGGTCTGTTGATCAATGTGAGAGCACTGGCACGTAGTCTTCAAAAACGACCAGCTAATCGATACACTCAGCACCAATTGAAAGTACTCCGAAAGGACCTTGCTTTTCTTCTCTAATAGATCAACTCCTCCTCGGTATCTTCTGGCTCTTTTTGTTCTTCGCGGACCTCGTGTTGGAGGCTCGTGGAGCGCCCTGGGAAGGGAAAGAGCAGGTGCAGGCGCAAGATGCGTTCGCGGTGACGTTCCTCGGTCAAGTTGTGTACACGCGCTTTGAGCAGGTCGTTGAGTGAAACGATACCGACCAGTTCTTGCGGATTATCGCGTTGCACCACTGGCAGGCGCGTGAAGCCTGTCTCCGCCATGCGATTCACTGCCGCACGCAATGGCTCATCGGGATAGGTGACAGCCGGTTGCGTCTTCATTAAGGTGCTTAGTTGGAGATCCGTGTGGTCAGCCAGGGTTTGTTGTGCTTTCTGTAAATCTTTACGTGTAATCACACCGATCATATGTTTGTTCTCGCCGAGTACGGGATAGAGTCGCTGTACCGTGCGTTGTTCTGGGCTCGCGCGTAACGTTTGTAACAGCGCTTTTGAGGTCACATCAGAGGCGAGCGCGACGATGTTTGTACGCATAACCTCACGCACAAAGAGGATCTCCAATGGATCGACGCTGTACTCACGACTCAAATGATAGCCACGGCGGCTGATTTTCTCGGTCAAGATTGAGCGGCTCAGGAGTAGTGAGGTAAGCGCGTGGGCCACAAAGACCGCAATCGCTAACGGCACGACAGCGTTGAGATCATGCGTCAATTCTAATGAGAAGATTATCGCCATAAATGGAGCATTCATGGCCGCCCCGATCACAGCGCCCATACTGACCAGTGACCAGAAGCCCAGGCCTTCGTGCGGCAAAAAGAGTGCTTCGACGCCACCCAGCGCACAACCAACCATCAGCAATGGCGCAATGATGCCACCCGACGTGCCGGAGCCGAGAGACACGGACCAGATAATCGACTTGACCACCAGGATGCCTACGATGAATTGTATCGATGCATTGCCTGCGAGCATATGACCGATGTTGTCGTAGCCCACACCCAGGGCATGAGGGAAGATCAAGCCGCCGATACCCACGACCACACCCCCCACTATCGGCCACCACATCCAGTGAATCGGCAATTTACGAAAGCCATCTTCGCTGGCGTACACCGCTAGCGTGAGCACAATAGAGAGCGCAGCGGCCAGGATGCCAACCAGTACACAACTCAGCAGGCCGACTGGCCCGATAAAGCCGGGATGGACAGGCGTGGGGAACAAGGGTCCCGCGCCCAGAATGTAGTAGCGCACAGCGTAGGCTGTGACGCTGGAGACGGCTACGGGAACGAGGCTGCGCGGCTTCCATTCAAAGAGCAATAACTCAACTGCCAGCAAAATAGCCGCAATGGGCGAGCTAAAGGTCGCTGACATACCACCAGCGGCACCGGCCACTAGCAGAATTCGGCGCTCGGTGCTGCTCAGATGAAAAAATTGGGCAATCATTGAGCCGATAGCGCCACCAGTAACAATGATCGGACCCTCGGCACCAAACGGGCCACCAGAGCCGATTGAGATGGCAGACGAAACTGGCTTGAGCAATGCTACTTTGGGCTCCATCTTACTGCCATTAATGAGGATAGCTTCAATCGCCTCCGGTATGCCATGACCACGGATGCGTTCGGAGCCGTAGCGGGCCATCAGACCTACGATAAGTCCACCGATAACGGGAACCAGGATCTCAAGCATGCCGAGCGTATTGGCCGCCGGTGAGGCCAGGCTGGTGCCAATACGTTGAAAAAAGAACAGATTGGTAAAAAAACCGATGAGTCTGAGCAAGATCCATGCTGCAAAGGCGCTGATGATGCCGATGAAGAACGCCATGCCTGCCAATACGAACATGCGTGGCGTCACCGTAAAATCACTCAGCTTGCCCAAAGCCTCATCGTTCCCCAGGTGCCCTAATGCGTGCAGTGCTTTGTGCCACATGGTAACAAACGACACTGTATTCACCCCCTTCGCTTCATATGCAAATTATATCGTATTACGAGGTAATTTGGAAGGGGGTGAAAGAAACGTTTAGAGTGCGCCGGAGTTGATCGAGAGACCACCATCGATAGTAAACGTGGTGCCGGTCACATATGCCGAGGCATCTGAGGCCAGGTACAGCGCCATTTTAGCGATCTCTTCCGGTTGGCCCATGCGATGTAATGGAATCTCGTCGAGCAGGGTTTGAAATTTCTTTGGGTCGGCTTTCACATCGGCATCGATAGGGGTATCGACGGCTCCTGGTGCAATGTTATTGACCGTGATATTGTGCGGAGCCAGTTCCAGGCTAATCGTGCGTGTGAGCATACGCACACCACCCTTGGCGCAGCAGTATGGAACGTTTTGCGGCATTGGCAGGTCTTCGTGTACCGATGAGATATTGATGATGCGCCCCGCTGTCTGGCGTTTGACCATCTCGCGGGCGGCTGCCTGGGCGCAAAAAAAAGGACCTTTGAGGTCAATGCCCACCACGCGGTCGAATTGCTCTTCCGCGACATCGAGAAATGGGCTGTGAATTTCCATGCCCGCGTTGTTGACGAGAATATCCAGGCGTTGAAAATGCTCTACTGTTTGTTGCACGAGCCCCATGACTTGTTGATACTGCGAGACATCAGCCTGGACGACGAGACAGCGGCCATGCTTCTGCTCGATAAGTTGGCGTACTTCATCGGCTTTTTGTGCGTTGTGCGCATAATTAATCACAACGCTTGCGCCCTCTTCCGCGAATTGCAAGGCGATGCCTCGTCCAATGCCGCTATCGGCTCCGGTAACAATGGCTACTTTCTGGTCGAGTTGTCCCATAATATACTTCCCTTCTGTGTCAGCTACCCTGTTTTATTCGTTACGAATGGTAAGGCGATTGCGTGTCATCTTTTCCATATGAATGGTTTATCAGCGTCCTCTTTTGGGCAATGCTACCTCGTAGTATACACTATGAGAAGGCACTGTACGCGGCGACATCACGTTGGTGATGAGGTAAGGAGTGGACAAGAGTATTATGGTAAATGAGCACGTTAATGCGCTAGATTATCAAGCGTTGGCCGAGTTCCGCTATCGTTTGCGCCAGTTTATGCGCTTTAGTGAGCAGAGTGCTCGGGCAATTGGCTTAGAGCCGCAGCAGCACCAGTTGTTGCTGGCGGTCAAAGGACTACCTTCAGGGCACAAAGCGACGGTGGGCGAACTGGCCGAACGACTACAAATTCAGCATCACAGCACGGTAGAGTTGATTGATCGCCTGACGGAGCGTGGCGTCGTCGAGCGCCACCGTGATGAGGAGGACCATCGGCGTGTGCTGGTGCAATTGACAGCACAGGGCGAGGATCTGTTGCGCCAGCTATCCGCCACGAACCTGGCCGAGTTGCGAATTACCGGTCCAGAGCTGGTGAGGACGTTGAGCATATTGTTGGACGATGCACAGGCGTGATGATCCTGGTTCACTCCGCACCGGAACAGCGCTAAATGGATGAGGTAATGGTCAGGTCATTACCTCATCCATTTAGCGCTGTTCCGGTGCGTGCTATAATGCGCAGAGGTTACATTTTAACATAAAGACAATGGAGTTCTTAATGATGAAAAAATCTGTTGGGTATGCCCGCTGGTTTGTGGCTATTTTGCTTGCAGTGGGCATTATCGTCAATTATTTGGACCGCGTGAATCTGTCTGTTTCTGAAGCTCCACTTCAGAGCGAATTTCATTTGACGAGTTTTCAGATGGGTATTATCCTCTCGTCGTTTCTGTGGACGTACACAATTTTGCAGTTACCGGTCGGGGCGTGGCTGGACCGTTACGGCGTAAAGTGGTTGGTGAGGATTGGTGCATTTATCTGGGCTATCGCATGTATATTGACGGCCATCGTTAGTGGCTTCGGCCTGGTGTTGCTATCGCGTTTGCTGCTGGGGGTCGGTGAGGCACCCGTATTTCCAGGTTCATCGAAGGCCACGGGTTACTGGTTTCCTGTGAGTGAGCGTGGTTTAGCCACGTCGGCATTTGACGCGGCGGCGAAATTTTCGTCGGTGATCGGCACGCCGTTGATCGCTTTTGTGGTGACGGTGTACGGTTGGCGCGCAGCGTTTGTGGTGACGGCACTATTCAGCCTGATATTTGGAGCGCTGTTCTGGATATTTTATCGCGACCCCAGCAAGTCGAAGTACCTGTCAGAAGAGGAACGCAGCTACATTGTAGAGGGTGGTGCGCAACCGGAGCATGTGGCCCCGGTGAACAATTTCTCGAATTTTTGGTTTTTGGCTCGCCAGCCAAAGATCTGGGGCCTGTCGCTAGGCTTTGCCGCCTACAACTATTCGTTCTATCTGTTCTTGACGTGGCTGCCGGGCTACTTGCAGAAGTCGCTGCATCTGAGCGTGCTGAGTAGTGGCTGGTACGTGGTCATCCCCTGGTCGGTGGCGACGCTCACCGACATTTTCATCGGTGGTGTACTGGTGGATGCGTTAATTAAGCGTGGCAGAGATGTGACGAAGGTGCGTCTGACCGTGGTAACGATTGGTATGCTGCTGGGCCTGGCGGTGATTGGGGCGGCATTTACGAAAGATGTGACGGTGGCAACGATCTGGATTAGCATTTCGCTGGGTGGCCTGGCGTTTTCGGCCCCGATAGCGTGGAGCATTCCGAGCTTGATTGCGCCGAAGGGCACGGTTGGTTCGGTGGGGAGTATCATGAACTTTTTGGGGAATCTATCGGGGATCGCAGCCCCGATAGTCGCCGGATACGTTATCGATACGACGAAATCTTTCGCCTTGAATTTTATCATTGCGGGCGTGATCCTGGTACTGGGAATTTTGTCTTACCTGTTCCTGCTGGGCAAAATCGAGCAGATCACTATTCCCGAACAACTGGTAAACGAAGAGGCCGAACCAGGAGAAGCGACAGCAGAGGCATCAGCGGGACAGTGACGCGGGACTTCTCATGATCATACATGGTACAATGGGGCTACCACCACGATGCTCATGAGAAGATGTCCCCTGAAAGTGCAGTTGGTGGCGCATTGCAGGATGCGGAGAGTCGTAGAAATGAGGTCACTATGCCATTTACGGAAAGTTTTCTAGCGCTAAAAGCGTCGAATAATGTGCAAAAGTTTGCGCTTGTTTATGTCCCAGAAAATGAGAGCGTCGAGGCGTTCAAAAAAGATCTGGACGCTGTGCTGAAGAGTGCGCAGTGCCATGTTTTGGAGAGCCAGGAGAGGACGTTACCCGAAACTGTCGCTTTTGGTATTACTGAAAGTAAAGATCCATTTGCCGAGAATTTTCAGGCGGCCTTGCGGGAAAAAGGTTTTCAGCCGGACGCGGATACCGCAGGACTGTGGTGCACCACGTTCCCGTTGAGTTGGGAACAGGATGCACAATTGAAAACATTGCAGGCGCGTCTGCTCAAACAGGTCTACATGGGGCATCCCGCCAGTGTATACGATGTGGGTGAACTGGTCGCGGCGCATAATGCACATATCTTACGGCAGGCCATGCGCGAAACGTTGGAGATAGAACTCGATAATTCGCCGGAGAGCCTGAGCAAACTTGATGAGCTTATCACGATGCACGAGAGCGCGAAGACATGGCAATTTCGCGTGTTCACGAGGTCTTTGCTCGTTGCCTGTGGCGATTATACCGGAGAGGTGATGCGCAGGCAATTTCCGGGGGCGCGCTGGGCCATGCAAGCGCGTCCACTGGTGGTGAAAGGGGAGACGTTCGCGCCGCGTGATCGGGCGTTGGAGCTATGTTGCCAGGGTCCCAAAGCGGAAACGCTCACCAGCCTGGTTCGTTCTGTATAACCTGATATGTCGACGCATAAAGGAATGTTAATGGTTTCCGGAAACCATTAACATTCCTTTATGCATCTGGTAACGTCACCAATAGAATAAATCGGTCCCTACAAGTTTTCCGTGCACAGGCTATTAATCTAGGAGCAGCACTTTGTGCATTGCGAGACCACTGATACTGCCGTCGGCCTGACTGGTCGCGGTGAGCGTTACAACGCCTTCTTCGCTGCCTTGCGCGGTGGATTTGTAGGCAATGGTGCTGGTGAAGCTGGTCGGGCCGTTGCCTTTGACTCCTCTGGCCTGCGTCTGCCCAATAGTATTGTAGAGATGGTCCAGGATGGCGACAGTACCGATCACCGCTTCGAAGGCGAGACCTTTGCCGGAAATGGTGCACGGGCTATGGACCTGGCTACGGCTTTGTGGCGTGATAATGGCGAGGCCGCTGCTGCTGGCGCTGATGACCTCCCAGATGCCACCGTTCGTGTTACCTTCGAGACGACTGAGCGTAAGCGTGACCAGACCATTGGTGGACGAGCCGCTGTTTTTGACGTTGACCACGGCGTTCACATCCTGCTGACCACCGCCGCTCACGACCTGCACAGCAGGATTGGACCACTTGAGGAATTTGCTACTGAAATTGCTGGCGACATTTTGCACGTTGAGATGCCAGGCCTGGTTCCCCTGGCTCGCTTGTTGCTGCGTATTTTCAGCCTGGTAGCGGGTCAGGTCGGGGTAGATACCTGGGAAGGCGACGGGCAGGAATGTTTTCGCCGTGGCTGACCATTTGAACTCGTGATAGAGATCGGTTTGCATGTTGGCGTCGATCTGTCCGGCGTTGATACTGGAATTGGCGTCGATTTCGCTGGTAAGAATGGTGTTGTAGTGGCTGATTTTGGCGTTGCCCTGCTCAAGGCTTTGACGCTGGAATAGTCGCGTCGGATGAGTGCTGGTGATGTTATCGTAGACATAAAAATCGAGAAAGCCTCCTGAACTTGTGGCGCGCGCGGTGATCAGCGCTTGAAGTGTATGGCTGCCCGTGAGACTGGCGCAAGTGGTGTTCTCAACCTGCTCATCTGCCGGTTGCATCTTCAAGATCGCCTCCCAATGTTGGGGATTGTTGGCGGGCGCGGGACAATCCTGTGCTCCCAATGTGACCCCCGTGGGAGGTGCATCCAGGGCCCCGGCGGGTACTGTGCCCACGTGTGCTGCGCTGTCGTTGGTCGTGGGTGAAATTGCGTTCTGTTGTTGCCCGCTTCCTCCACCCGAAGCACCACAAGCCGTCAGTAAACAGATCGCCAGACAAAGCATGAGTATCGCCATCGTGGATGTGGCGCGTCTCAAAAATATATTCGGCATACTACCTCCCAAAACTACCTTTACCCTCTATTATATCCTATACGGCCTTTTTAATAAATAGGCCTTCCTGGAAGCTTAAGTCTGGTTTTGGTATACTCGCGCTTATTTTACGCGTTGTAGTTGCCGTTAGCGGTAATGTAGCCTGGAGCGCCAACCTCATAGTTCCATTGCACTCCTTTGGCGTTGCACATGGGTTCTTGTAGAGTTGTGCCACCGAGTGGCAACCAGCCTACGCTGATGCTATTTTGCGGGTCGGGCGTGTCGCTACAGAGCATATTAAAACCGTACAGTAGATGCGGAACGGCGGGTGCAGGCGCATTGACGATAATTGAGGCGTGATGTTGCGCGTTAACGCGTCGAATCAGAGTGATCTGCCGTTTTGCTGGGGTGGCACTTGCTACATTGATCGCTAGAGAAGGACCTGGATTAATGAATGAAAGCGAATCATTCGCGCTATTTTTCGCGTTCAATGCTGGAATATTCACGCCAGTTTGTACGGTGACATTACCACTGATAGGAATAGTCGTGTACAACGTACTTGTGAACGACTGACCTGGCCCAATGTGTGCGAAGGAGCAGTAGGTATCGCTAAGCACAAAAGGCGATTTGGAATTTGTATTGTGACTGTTATCAAAATAATGGTCGAAAGGAGCCTGTGAACCCTGGAAGGTAAAGCCAACCAGGCAAGGTCTGTACGATTCCAGGGTGCTACGCGTGTGGTTGGTGAGTGTCATGGTCGCTTCAATCATTTCATTGACGAAGTAAGGTCCAGGAGTGATGTTTAGGGTCACCCCAAGATTACCGTTTGCGAGATGAATGGTTGTTGAGGCCGCATGTTGTTGGCTGGTGGTGGCTCCTGTTGTGGTGGGGAGTGCCCGAAAAACCAGCAGCGCGCTACTGGCAATGAAGATCACTACGACCACGGCGGCGAGGACGCCAAGCAGGCGCGTGGTACGTGGGTGGCGCTTGAATTGGGCAAAGAGTGGGATACTGGCGGGTATGGCAGTGGGCCTGCCGCCTTGTGATAAGGGAGCATCATCGGCAAGGTTCTCGTAATTATTGAGGCGTAAGAGCACGCGCTGTATGATATTGTGCTGTTCTGCCGTATTGAGGGAGCGCGGAGCGTTGCTATAGAGGCGTTGCAAGGCAGGGAGAAGTTCTTTGTATGGTGAGTTTTGTTCTTCTGGCAGTGCGTCGTCGTATGGCTTCATTGCCTGTTCTCCTTCTCTGGCTGGTTGTAGAGTATGTGCAAGCGTTGGAGGGTATGAGAGAGTAATTTGCGGATGGAGCCTTCGGATTTGCGGAGGATGCTGGCGATTTCGCTCAAGGATAGGTTGTGCCCGTAGCGCAAACGTAGCATCTGCTGATGTTGTGCTGGCAGCATGGCAAGTGCCTGGTGAAGATGCTCGTAGTGCTCCTGGCGTGCGGCGCGTTGTTCAGGGGAAAGTTCCTGGTTTTCACGCTCCATAAGCTGCTCAGTAGATAGTATAGTGCCAGATGTATCGCGGCGATAGCGCTCTATTACCTTATTACTTGCCACGCGTTGCAGCCAGGCAAGTTGGCGTTCTGGTGGCAATTGGGAAAAGGTGATGTCGTTGAAGGCTGCAACGAAGACTTCAAGTAGGAGATCTTCGGCATCGCGCGCGTTCGCCATGTGCTGGCCGAGGTAGGTTAAAATGGGTTGGGCGAAGAGGTCGTAGTTGGTGATATTGCCGACACTCCACGCCTCATCGACATTTGGATTTTGCATACATGCCCCTTTTGTTCTCAAGAGATCTCTCTATAATAATAGCGTATAAAGAGGGATATTTGGAAGTCATCATGCAATGGCCTCCCTGGCGGAGGCCGATTGGTCAACCAGCACCAGGGATGGGGCAAACAAAAGGGGCCATCGTTCAATTTGACGATAGCCCCAAATAGACGCAGCATTAGTGGTTCGTGAAATCACGCAGTTGTTGTGTCCGGTGAACATACGTACGGCGTTGCAGGTGCTTTGAGTCATAACCAGCGGTAAGTACCAGTGGCACGGCAATAAAAAGCAATAGAATAATAAGAGTGCCCATTGATGTTTTCTCCATAATCATTTTCATATAGTTTTTATACATATTTTTTATTCATCATTGAGTAAAATTGAAGCGTGGGAAGGAATACTACCTGTCTGCTTCTAATCGGAAATGCCCGATACGAACCAGTCACCTTTGACGCTACGCCTACATGATACATCACGATGCGAATTTGTGCAACTCAAGACGACCTCCGCAAGGGGGGTCGTCCTCACACGGTTTCCCTATAGCCAAATTCCTCGGCCTGGGCGAAGGCTTGTTGTGCTTCGGGGATGCGTCCGAGTCCGTCGAGCGCCTGCCCACGGTGGTAGTGGGTCTCGCCGATTGCTGGCTGGTGTTCCAGAGCGTGCTCGAAGAGCGCGAGCGCGTCCTCGTAGCGATGCAGGGTCAGCAAGATCTCACCTCTGGTGTTGAGTCCCAAACTGTAATGGGCATCGATAGCCAGCGCCTGGTCGATTACGGCTAGGGCCTCCTCATAGCGCTGGAGCGTGCAAAGTACGTCCGCTTTATTATTGTAAGCGTTCAAATAGTGTGCATTCAATTGTAGTGTCTTGTCATAAAACGTGAGCGCTTCCTCGAAACGTTTGAGGAAGCACAGAATGTTGCCCTTGTTGTAGTAGGTATCGGGGTCCTGTGCATTCAACTGGAGCGCGTGCTCGTAGGCTTCGAGTGCCTCCTCGTAGCGTTGCAGATTGCGTAGTGCAATGCCTTTATTGTTGTAAAATTCGGGATCGTGGGCGTTGTACTGGATGGCCTGATCGTAGGCTGTCAGTGCCTCCTCGTAGCGTTGCAAGAAGTAGAGCGCGTTGCCCTTATTATAGTAGGCTATCGCGTAGTGCGGATCAAGGCGTAGGGCCTCCTCAAAGGCACTTAGCGCCTCCTCGTAGTGGCGCTGGATGTAATGGGTATAGCCTTTGTTGTTGTATGCCTGGGAAAAGCGGGCATCGATCTGGATGGCTTGCTCATAAGCGACCAGGGCTTCATCGAAGCGTTTGAGCGCGTGTAGTGCGTTGCCCATATCGTTGTAGGCATCAACGAACTGTGGGTCGATCTCAAGCGCTTGCTGGTAGGCGCTGATAGCCTCGTCGAAGCGTTGCAACTCGGCGAGCACCATACCTTTATTGTAGTGAACCTTCACATAGCCGGGGTTGCGTGCTAGTGCCTGGTCGAAAGCGCTAAGGGACTCGTCATAGCGTTTGAGGCGATTGAGGGCCAGGCCGCGATTATAATAGGCGATCACGTAGCTGGGATTGAGGTTTGTGGCCTCACTGTAGGAGACAAGGGACTCCTCGTAGCGTTCGAGGGCGTAGAGCGCATTGCCCAGGTTGTTGTGCACGATCTCGTCGGAGGGATTGAGTTGTAGGGCCTGCTGGTACGTCTGAATAGCCTCGTCGTGACGTTTGAGTTTGTAGGCCATGTAGCCCTTGTTCGCGTAGGCGTTGATGTAATTGGGGTTTAGCTCGATGGCTTGTGCGCAAGCGGCGAGAGCCTCCTCGTAGCGTTTGAGGGCATAGAGCGCGTTGCCCTTTTCGTAGAAGATGTCGGGATCAGTGGCATCAAGCTCGGCGGCACGGTTGTAAGCGGCGAGGGACTCTTCATAACGTTCGAGGTTATAAAGGGCCAGGCCACGATTGTAGTGGGCATAGATATAGTCTGGATCGATCTTTACTGCTTGTTCGAAGGCGGCCAGTGCCTCGGTATAGCGTTTCAGGGAGAGCAGTTCGTTGCCCTTGTTATTGTATACGATAGCATCCTCAGGATGCGTGTGCAGCACCTCCTCGAAGTCGGCGAGAGCTTCTTCGTAGCGTTTGAGCGCGTGCAGGGCCAGACCTTTATTGTAGTGGGCGTTGGTGTAGTGCGTATCGCGCCGAATGACCGCTTCAAACACGTTCACAGCTTCTTCGTAGCGGTGCAGTGCGCGTAAGGCCAGACCTTTATTGAAGTGGGCATCGATATCTTTGGGGTCGTGATTAATCACGAATTCATACGCGGCAAGGGCTTCGTCGTAGCGCTTGAGTGTGAGCAGGACGTTGCCCTTGTTAAATGTCGTGTTAAGATCGTTGGGCTTAATACGCAGCACCTCCTCATACGCGCTGAGGGCTTCATCGTAGCGCTTGAGGGCATGAAGTGTCAGGCCACGATTAAAGCAAATTTCAGGCTCGTTAGGGTTGAGGCGCAGAGCTTCATCGAAGGCGTTGAGTGCCTCCGTGTAATCGCGGTAGGCGTAGAGAGTCAGGCCACGTTTGACGTAGACGTTCGCCAGGTTAGGATCGAGCGTTGGAACCAGTGCAATCTGACCTTCTTTCCAGTACGTGAGCAGGTGGCGCATCTGCCCGGCGGTATTGATCTCGGCTTGCTTCGCGTGCAGCGCATCGACAAAATCGAGCACGTCATCATAGCGCTGATGGTGCTCTTTGGAGAGCGCTTTGAGAATGGTTTGCGAGATATAGGCAGGTACCTGAGGGTTCAAGTCCACGGGCGGCACGGGTAATTCTGCCAGGTGTTGGAAGTTCAGGGTAAAGAGGTTGATAGCCTCAAAAGGTGGGCGTCCGGTGAGCAGTTCGTAGGCGATGCAGGCCAGGGCATACTGGTCGGTCTGCTCGTTGAAACGGCCGTGGAATTGCTCAGGTGCCATGTAAGGATGTTGCATGCTCATGGATTGGGTGAACGCGTTGATGCGGAAATCTGCGAGCAGTACTTTACCGGAGACGTCGAACAAAATATTTTCGGGTTTCAGATTGCGATGAATGAAATGCTGCTCGTGGGCAGCGTGCAGCGCCTGTGCCACCTGGGTCAAAATCGCGATTGCCTCGTGCAGTGGAAGGTGTTCGGGTGTGAGCCGCATCATGCGTTGGCGCAAAGAACCGGCGGGCGCGAATTCGCTAATAACGTAGGCTAAATCTCCCTGTAGACCTGCTTCGAGCACGGGAAGAATGTGGGCATGTCGCAAACTTTTAAGCGCGCCAGCCTCGTAGAGAAAGCGGTCACGCTCTCGCTGAGAAGAGAGGGACGATGTCCATAATTTGATAGCGACAGAGCGATTGGGGCGAAAGATATGTGCACCCCGGTAGACGTTGGCGACGGGGCCGCAGGCCAGCTCTTCAAGCAGGCAATAATTATTGACAGTAAGAATTTGAGATGCCATTGTAGCGTGACCTTTGTGGGTAAGTTCTTATCAGGTGGAACGTATAGTCGAGATATACTATAGCAAGCACATTAGAAGTTGTCAATGAAGAGCTAGAAGAACAGGAAAGATGGTTCATGGTTTATCCTGGTATGCCTTTGTATGCCAGGGGAAGCCCTGGTAGTTGTGCTCCTGTGCGTGCCCGTCCTGCCTGCCCAGTAACAAAAAGTACTAGATTTCCTGAGATTGAAAAAGAGGTTTTGATAGCATGGCAGTGTAATGTAGCGGAAGTGTGCTCTAACATAAAAAAACCTGCAACCCGGATTGCCAGTTCTGGTATTTACCTGATAGAAGCAAAAAAGCTGTGAAGGAAATATATGGAGCTGAATGACCATGAGTTGCTGACATTGCTAGCGTACGACCTGCGTAATACCTTTCAACACCTGGTCATACGCTATCAACAGCGGCTCTATAGCTTTGCGCGTCGCCTTACTGCTAGCCCACAGGACGCCGAAGACATTGTACAGGAAGCGTTCGTCGGCGCGTATGTCTCTTTAGAGAACTACGCACCACAGCGAGTGCTGATGCTCAAATTACAACCCTGGCTCTACAAGGTGTTGCTGAATGTGCTCAATCACCATAGTCGCGGTGCCCGGTTGCACGTCGTGCCATTCACTATATCGGAAGAAGGCCCTTTTTTCGACATCGAAGACAAAGAAGATGAGCGTCCGGAGGTTCTCTTTGAAAATCAGGAACGCCGCCAGGAACTGGAAATACTGCTTGCCAGGCTCCCCGAACGCTATCGTGTCGCCGTTATCTGCTACTATTTTGAGCACCTGAGCTATCAGGAAGTAGCGGACCTGCTAGATCAACCACTTGGAACCGTAAAGTCCAATATTTCACGTGGAATTCAGCAATTGCGCTCTATATTGAGCACAGCACAACAAGAAATAGAGGGATGGGAGGATAGTTCATGGCAGAAGAAGAAATCCAGCGAAAGAAAGGCGTAGAGCCATCGCAACAGGAAAGGATGCAAGAGACTCCGGATTCCCTTCTCACCGGGGTACTAGGGCGTCTCGCGCAACGAGACACGTATGTTGCTACTCACAAGTCTACGCAAGAACTCGTACAAGCTTTGAGTCATCCACAATGGGAAGTGCGCGCTGCGGTAGTGCGAGCACTTGGCGAGTTTTGTGGGCAGGCCCCGATTGATTGCTTGCTGATGGCTTTGCAGGATGAACACCGCCTGGTACGGGTTGCGGCAGTGCGAGCGTTAGGACGGCTGGGAGCGCGTGTACCGCTGGAGCAACTGATTATCGCTTTGCAAGATCGCGAGTGGGAAGTGCGCGAAATGGTTGCCTTAACGTTAGGGGAACTAGGCAAGCAGATACCACGGGCGCTTTTAGTCGCTGCTCTGCAAGACAGCAATACCAGAGTGCATGAGGCGGCTGCATATGCTCTGAGTCAATATGATGCCACTTCAATCAGGCAGAAAGAAACGCAGGGTCAGGCACGCACGCAGGTCATTTCGATGCACAGGTGGTCGCTGACTCGTTTGGCGGCACATCTCTGGCTGGTGTGCAGCAGGCAGGTTGCGCTCATTCATAAAAGTGTCTGGCTTTTTCCTCTACTAGTTATGCTCATCTGGTGTGCCTTTAGCCTATCTCCGTCAGTGGACATACAAGGTGCGGTACTCACCCTGACGCTATTTACCACTATCTCCGCAGCTACAGGGGCAGCCTTTATATACGGCAAGGAATATGATCCTGGATTTGAAATAACGCTTTCTACTCCTACATCGACACGCATTGTTATGCTCAGTCGCTTCCTGCTGGTCATCAGTTTCAACGTGCTTCTCGCTTCGTGCGCATCCGCTGCTATTGTGCTGCTACACGGTGGGAGTTTCTGGTCGATCCTGCATATATGGTTGGGGCCGATGCTCCTTACGGCGTCAATCGCCGTTATGCTTTCGCTGATGATAGGATCATGGTTTGCAACGCTTGCGGCCAGCATTCTCGAAGCATCCCAGGTGTTTACCGTCACTATACAGCACAATATACCGGTGCTGGTGATGGTATACCCCGGTACGTGGCAGACGAATTTGCCGATGCTGCTGTTAGCATTACTCTTTGTGGCATTTGCGGCTTTTTATGTATCGCGACAACCACGTTTAGCACAGTTCTAGCATTATTTACGAATAGATGAAAAAACTATCGAGAGAGGTCATTTATGAATCAAGCCACAGTGCTTTTTGGCACGTTAGGCTACGAATTTCGTATGCAGATCCGTCGCCGGGCGGTCTGGATCACGTTAATCCTCATGATGTGTTTACTGCTCAGCTTGAGGTTGCAAGCACTCGCACCTTTGTTCCAACTAGGTAGCTATCCATTGAAAGATGTCCTGGTGCAGTGGGTCTTTGCTGGGAACAGGTTGTTGCCCATTGGCATAGGCGTTTTACTGGCAGATCGCTTGCCACGCGACCGCCATACAAAAGTAGAGGAACTTTTTACGACCATGCCCGCTGCTCTCAGTAGCCGCGTGATTGGCAAATACCTGGGCAGTATGCTGGCAACGCTTGTTCCCGTATTTGCCTTCTATATGATCGGTGTTGGTTACATTCTCTTTCAGGCGCACAACATTATGGCACTCCCACTCTCTTTCGCCGTTTTTGCCGTAGTTACACTGCCCGGGATTCTCTTTATCAGTGCTTTCTCGATTGCCTGCCCTGCCATTATGTGGGTGCCACTCTACCAGTTCTTCTTCGTCGGTTATTACTTCTGGGGTAATGAGCTTAGTCCACGGTACGGCATTCCCACGTTGAGCGATACCATTTTCACGCCGACAGGAAAATATATGGCTCAGGGAATTTTTGGTGTGAATCTATCAGGCATTTCGGCAACTCCTAGCAATGGAGTTGCCAGTATGCTTGTGCTGGTAGGGCTTGCCATCTTTGTGCTGTTTGTACTTTGGGGCTACCTGAAATGGCAGCAAGCACGGCAATAAGACCGCTACGATATGCCCTCTGATGAGCTTTAACGAATATTCCTACTACCGTGTGGAGGAACAATGTCTATAGATCGCTTGCGTTATGAACTACAACTATTGGGGAAAAAGGTAATTTTGCCGCCTATTCTGCTGGTGATTGGCTACATCCTGATGGCGATACTCTTGCATTATCTGAAAACGAACCCTTCCCGTTTCCTAGAGTCGGGGCCAGAGATGATTATGCCTATGATTGTGGGTATGTTTGCCGGGAATGTGATCACGTATGATCCCGCGCTTGAGCTACAACTGACCATGCCCAGAAAGTATCAATGGACCGGGTTACTGCGGCTTCTCTTGATCATCGTGTGGACGGCTTGTATTGCATGCCTCTTCCTCAACACCAGTGCGGGCCTCAACCTCGAATACATGTTTCTCCCGATACATCCTGGCGAAGCGCTACCAAGGCTTATCATGAGGCAATTGGTCTGGTTGGCACCGCTACTCTGGTGCGTGGGCCTTGCCTTCTGCTTTGGGCTGCTGATGAAGAGCCGCGCGGCTGGAGCTGCCTTATTAGGTGGTATCTGGATTGCCGAAATCATCTTTAAAGATTATATTGCCGCGAACTCCTGGCTTAGACCTGTCATGCTCTTTCCAACGACGCTCGTGCTTCCTGCAACCGTTATTCCACAGGGCTGGTATGATATGTGGCTCAGCTCGCGCTACGAGGTCATTGGCACAGGGCTGATCTTGATATTCGTTGGCTGGTTATTCCTGCGCAACCCGGAAGGCATGCTCAGAAGTATAAGCGAAGACTGAATTATGGTAGAACGAAGAACCTGCATTTTCTTATAGTTGAAAGGAAAAATGCTTCCATGCAAATTGTTATGAATGATCTCAACAAGATTTATCGTGGTGGTGTACAAGCACTGAAAGATGTTGACCTGACCATTCCAAGCGGGATGTTCGGGTTGCTGGGACCAAATGGTGCGGGCAAAACGACATTGATGCGCATTTTGGCAGGCATTCTGCGTCCAACACGTGGCACTCTCCAGGTTGGAGCATACGATGGCACAACTGAACGTGGGCGCACTCAGATTAAATGTATATTAGGCTACCTGCCCCAGGATTTAGGCATGTATCCTGACCTGAGTGCGCGTGAGTTTCTTGATTATGTGGGCGTTCTGAAGGGGCTCGATGAACGCAAGCTACGTCGTCAGCGTGTCGAAGAACTGCTTGAGGTGGTAGCGCTCAGTGATGTAGCGAACCGCAAACTCAAAACATACTCAGGCGGCATGAAGCGCCGCATAGGGATTGCCCAGGCTCTGCTCAATGATCCACAATTGCTGATCGTGGATGAACCGACGGCGGGGCTCGATCCCGAGGAGCGTATCCGCTTCCGCAATCTGCTTTCCGATCTTGGCGGCAATCGTACCGTGTTACTCTCGACGCATATCGTCGAAGACGTTGCGCAAACGTGTCAACGGCTTGCTATCATGAAGAGTGGCCAGATCATCTTTCATGGGACAACGACGGACCTGATAAGCGAGACACAAGGGAAAGTCTGGACCCTGAAGACTCAAGGTGCCAGGCCAGAAGGTCATCATATCGTGGTATCTACACTGAATATGGGCAGTGCAGTGCAGTACCGCATTGTGGGACAACTAAACTTGCAGGCAGGAGCGGAGCCAGCAGAGCCAAATCTAGAGGATGGTTATGTCTGGCTGATGCACGAACAACGTGTACCCGCACAAATCACATCCTAACTTTGCCTTTTCAACCGGATTTTTGACTTGTCTTTTTCCTTTGGGGGATCGACCAGAGGGGGTAGGGAATGTCCGCCAGGTGGTTGATGAGCCAGGCTTGAACGACGAGGATGACCACGGCAACCATGATATACACGAGGTCCAGCGGCTTGGATATGATGCTGAGCGCGACGATCAGCGTTGTCGCGCCAGCGGGTGGGTGTGGCGTGTTTAGCAGAACCATCAGGCCGGAGGTCAAACCTAGCGCGAGTGCGGCTGCGATGATACGCGGTACAGTGATGCCGGTGCTCAGGGCGGGAGGTGCGTTGGTCAGTCCGGTAACGACCAGGCTGAAGTATCCGGCGAGGATACCGATGAGGTGGCCGATAATGGTGTTACGTGGCGAGGCTGGGCGTGTTGTTGGGTTAAAAAAGAGCAAGAACGCCGTCGGCCCTAGCGATGGGAAGACGAATGGTGAATGCGTGATGAATGCCAGTAAAGAGAGAAGAGCGATACTGATGAAGCCATTCACGAGGCCAAATACGGCGACGATAGGAGTGCGAGCGTGATACTTCAATAACCAGGGAAGATGCAGACGTTGGGCCAGGCCATGAACAATATCCGACAACTCAATTTCAGTCATCCTCGCCCCAGGCGGTGATTCTCTATCGGCTGGCGGTAGCACTGCCTGGTCCTGCTTGTCCTGGGAGTCATCGTTTGCCTGTCTCTCATCTGGCATGCTTACACCTTGCTCTTTCTTGATCCGTTCAACGACAAAAACACCTTCTATGCAGACTACGATGCAGCAGCCGATATATGATACTTTAGAAGTTAGGCTTTACAGAGGTCGAGGCGAGAAGTCCCCGGTCATTGATGCCGGGGATGAATCGCCACTCCCGTGCATGAGAAAGGGAACAGGAGAAAACATGCCAAAAGAACTTGTGTTCTTCTCGTCTCTCTGGTAGAATAGAAGCAATTCTATTGAGCACATGTGCATGTTTGAAGGAGGAGT
>DATAYF010000205.1:0-8021 GCA_036272735.1 Ktedonobacteraceae bacterium | reverse complement strand
TTGGCGTGCTCCTGCAGCCGTTCAATGGCCTGGATAGCTTCGGCGAGGGCAAAGCTGCGTCCCTGTTTCTTGTGCTGGAGCTGTTGCGCCTCTTAGTGCTTTTCGTAGGATAATTCTCGCCAATCCCCCTTATCCTTCTGGATTTATTCCTAATCTTCTCCTTACGTCATGCTGCTATTCGACCAGTTCTGCCTCTGGTTCTGCGACTGCCTAGTCCTACAGTTGTAGATGACTACGTCTCCTCTGCCCTCCCTTTTCCAAAAGGATGATCGGGCTTTTGCCTCGCTACCCTGATCGTGTCATGCCTGGCGCGTTGTAATCTCCTTGGGGATGCATCCACCTCTTTCCCTGCCAAAATCCGCGCGTCTCGGAGAAGGCAGGGAAAGAGGTGATGACTCCAGAACGCGGTGGCGAGGGCCACCAACAAAGCACTTCCACTAGCGAAACGCATCCGGTACGCGCGAACCTTTTGTGGCTCTCACTCGTAACAGGGAACAGCACAAGACGGAAGGAGTCAAAAAGCCGCGTCCTATGCAAGAGAAAAGCGATGAACAGTTGATGACAGCCGTGATGGCAGGCGACCAGGTGGCGTTAGCTACGCTGGTGACTCGTCATCATGCCCCACTCCTCGGCTATCTGTATCGGCTCGTTGACGGCAATCTGCATCTTTCCGAAGATCTGGTTCAAGAAACCTTGCTGCATGTGCTAGGGCAACACACCTACCAGACTGGTCGCCGTTTCAAGCCCTGGCTCTACATGATTGCCACCAATCTGGCCCGCGACTATTTCAAGTCCGCCGCAGTGCGAACGTCATGGCGAGAGAGGGATGAAGAGGAAGTGCTGCTCCATCTGGAAGACAGCGAGTCTAGCCCGGAAGAATGCGTGCTGGCGGCAGAGCAGGGTAGCGAAGTGCGGGCGGCACTCGCGCTGCTTGGTGAGGACTATCGCGTCGTGGTGGTCCTCCGTTTTTATCAAGGCTTCAGTTTGCAAGAAATTGCGGAGGCGCTTCACATCCCACTGGGCACCGTCAAATCGCGGCTTTCAGTGAGCATGCATCGCTTGCGCATTCTGCTGGCCCCGGTACCGAAAGGAGTGAACTAAATGCCTCATCCTCAATCATCCTGGCCGTTTGAGCGACCAGAGCACTTAACTGACGCGTTGCGCGAGCAGGGAGCCTCGCCAGAAGAGTGTACCGACTTGCTCCCCGCCGTGCGTCGCTTGTCCGAGTGGCAGGCACCCCATCCGACACCCGCAGACACCCGGCGTCTGCTTGTCCGGCTGACGCCCTCGCTGCCCACGCTCTCGCCCGTGCGCCAGGCCATCCGCGAGCACCGCCAGCATCGCATCTCCGATCTCGTGGCAACCGCTCGCGCACAGGTCAGCCTCTTTGGCCTGGACTTTTGGCTGGTGAGCACCCTCGTCACTCTGCTGGGCGCAGCGGTTGTGTTGAGGAGCAGTGTGCTTCCCATTCAGGAAGTGGTGCTGCGCGCCTGCGGGCCCCTGCTGGCCTACCTGGGAACCCTCGTCGCCTTTCGCGGGAGAACAACGCGGGTACTGGAATTAGAACTGGTCTGCCTGCCCTCCCCACTGCAACTAGCTATCGCCCGCCTGGTGATTGTGCTAGGCTACGATGTGGGACTCTCCCTCGCGCTGAGTCTGATGCTCTGGGCGGGTGGGGCCGGGCACGTGCTGGCGCTGACGCTCTCCTGGCTCATGCCCCTGTTCCTGGTCGCGGGACTAGCCTTGCTGCTGACGCTTCGCCTCTCGGTGCAAACAGCGGCTTCCTTAGCCTATGGAAGCTGGCTCGCCTTCCTAACCATCAGCACCATCTCCAACCTCCAGGTGCTCCTGCTCTCGCCCGCGCTGATCGTGCTGCTAGGCTGCATTGGCCTGGCGGGGCTTTTCATCGCGCTGCTGCGTATGCACGCCAATACGCACCGCTTGCTTCCCCATCTCTAAGGTTCGCGAACCTTTTTAGGGGCTGGCTCGTAAGAGGGACGTGCAGCGCGTGCTGCACGTCCCTCTCAAACATACAAAAGGAGAGTCTCATGAATATCACAGCGTTGACCAGTACTGGCCAGCAAACGCGGTCTACCCAGCACCCGCATCCGCTGACGCGCGTCATGGCCTGGGAACTGCGCCGCTTCTGCGCTAGCCTGCTCTTTTGGATTCAGGCCCTCTTGTTCTTCTGTCTCGTGCTCTTCGTGACGTGGTCCACACGGATGCCAGGTCATCCCATCGCGACCGCGAATAGCCACGGGCGCTGAGCGGCTCCATTGCCGGAACCAGTGCCTGGGGACTGCTGACGAGCAGTCTTCCCACCGGTCCTCTGTTCCTGCTGGTTCTCCTCCTGCCCTTTGTCAATGCTGATGGAGTCACGCGGGATCTTTCCCGTCGTACCTACGAACTGCTTCTGACGGCCGCGCTGCCGACCTGGGCCTATGTCTGGGGCCGCTACCTGATCGGTCTGGTGGTGAGTCTGGGGCTGGCCGGGCTGGCGCTGCTCGCTACCCTCTTGATGGGCTGGCTTTTGCATCTGACTATCCCAGCGTATCCCTTGCCCCCAACCGGTGCCGTGCTGGTCCTGTGGATCGGGATGGTTGCGCCAGCGACGGTCCTGATCAGCAGCTTCAGCTTCGCGCTTGGGACCTTGCTTCCGCGCTGGTCCCCTTTGATCAAGATCGGAATCGCGGTGGCGTGGATCGTGGGAGCGCTGATTCTACCCAGCGGGTTCAGCCAGAGCAGTCCCCCCCCTGCCTGGTACGTCAATTGGGATCCGACCAGCGTGGTCACCGCGCAAGGGCTTCTCTCTCAATATATCGCTGACTTCGGCAATCAGGCTCACACGGCGACCAGCTCGACGCAATTTCAGCAGATCCTGCTCACCATTGAGAACAAGGTGCCCGACCTTGCAGGATGGTTCGCGCCACACTTGTTGTTGGCCGGGGTCAGTCTGGTGCTGATACTCGTCGCAGCCCTCGCCTTCAAGCGCTCCCGCGACACACTCAGTTAGACTTTATCCGAAAACCTCTATCTTGACAAAGATCAATTGAGCACAGGCCAGGTGAAGAAAGGCGAGGTAATTTTCCGCTTTTTTCTCGAAAGCAGCACCAGGAGTCGACGCGAGCGATTGATCCAGGAATGAGTGCGTTCCACTACCCATCGTCGAGCCCGATAACCAGGGATGAGAGTTTTGTCCTGTTGCTCCTGACCGCGACTGCGAATATGCGGCAGATAGTAACGGGCCTCGACCTCCTGGCGCGCTGGCGTTCCATCGTAGGCCGCATCCAGACAGAGGTGCTGCTGCTCCTCCGTTGGCTCGGGACGGGCAATGACAATGCCATCCAGGATGGCACACAACAGTTTTACATCATGACGGTTGGCCCCGTCGATGACGATGGCCAGGGGAATCCCAGCCCCATCAGTCAAGAGGCTGCGCTTGACTCCTGACTTGCCGCGATCGGTGGGATTGGCTCCGGTTGCGCCTTTTCCAAAGGGGGCCTTCGTCATCGCTCCATCCACGGCTTGCCACTCCCATTGGATCCCTTTCAGCTCATCATAGACACACAATCCTGCTTGCCACAAAGCTTTGAACAGACCAGCTTGTTCCCATTCCTGAAAGCGGTCATGCACTATCGAACTCGCTCCCAATTCTCTCGGCAATGCATTCCACTGGATACCGGTGCGCAACACGTACACAATCGCTTCAAATGCCTTGCGATCCTCCATTCGGGGACGCCCTCCTTTGGCATGGGATGGAGGGGGGGCATCAATGGTTTCACTTTTTCCCACAGCTTCTCGACTCCCTTTCCACGGATACGTTCTTGCCATCTTTCTCTCCTTGGTGCTCTCTCTGAGAGATACGCTGCCGGGAAAAGCCAGAAGCAGCTTTGCCGCCTCTGGCTTTTCTTTCTCGATAGGTTGTTCCCTTAGGCGAGAACTTTCTGCATCTCGTCGATCCGGAGAGACCGGTGCATGCCAGCGCTGGCATATAATTGATGTGCACCAGTGGCGTTATGCTCATCCACATTCAGCACGACATGGAAAATGCCACGCTGAGCGTATTCCATGAACACTCTTTGCAGAAGGCCAGAGGCAATACCACGTTGGCGATACGCAGGCAGCACTGCTACCTGATGCACAAAGCCATCGCCCGCTTCCAGGTACGTGCGGCAAACAATCGCGCCAACAACCTTTTCCCCATCGCGAGCCACGTAGAGCATACTCGGATCGAAGCTCGCAATCTCTAACACACCTGTCCTCCATTCCTCGAAAGGACGATGCGGATATCCACCAATGTCCTGAAAAGCCTCCTGTACAACAAAGTGGACTGCGTGTTCATCTTGCGGGAGAACAGCTTGGCGGATATCTAGGTCGGCTAATGCAGTGAAAATCGGTGGGGAAGCGTGCAAGTCCCTCTCCATAGTGATCTCGCTCGACTTTATAGAGAACGTGGCGAGAAAGCCCCGGTCATTGGATGCCGGGGATGAATCGCCACCCCCGCGTGAGCATGAGGATCGGAAAAAGCCAGCCTTCTAGAACCTGCGTTCCTCCCGACTCTCTGGTACAATAGACGTGCGAGGATCGATCGCATCTATGAGATTGAAGGAGGAGCGAGCGTGCCACAGACATGCCAGGGACCACGCAAGAAGAAGGAACAGCAGGAGAAACAACCTGCCACTCCCACCTTCCTGCTCGAACTGCCCCTGGTCGTCGATGCAGGGCAAGCCGCCCGTCTGCGCGCCCAAATGGCGCGCCGCCCGCCAGCTCTACAATGCTATCCTCTCCCAAGGCCAGAGGCGCCTGCGTCGCATGCGCGCTGACGCCGCCTGGCAAGAGGCCCGTACCATTCCTCGCACCCAGAAAGCCGAACGGGCCGCCGCCTTCTCCGCCTTGCGCAAAACCTCTGGCTTCACCGAAGCGGCCCTGCATGAAGCGGTCAAAGGGCTGCGCGTGGGCTGGATTGCCGAGCATATCGAGGCCGTGTTGGCCCAAACCCTGGCCACGCGCGCCTACCGCGCCCTCAACCGCGTCTGCCTGGGGAAAGCCAAACGGGTGCGCTTTAAGAGCCGAGGACGCGGCTTCCCCAGCGTCGAGAACAAGCGCAACGATACCAGCCTGCGCTTTCTCCTGCAGCCACCCGAGGAGGGAAACGTGGGGCTTCTCCTCTGGAATGGAGACCAGCTCCCCGCCCTCATCGATTGGAAGGATGAGGTGGTGACCCATGGCCTCAAGCACCGGATCAAGTTTGCCCGCCTCATCCAGCGTCCCGCCAGTAGTCCCAGAGCGGCGGGCGCCGATGAAGAGGGGTATCGCTATGTCGTGCAACTGGCACTGGAAGGCAAGCCTCACCGAAAGAAAAAGCACACCGTAGGGACGAGTATTGTTGGCGGAGACCTTGGTCCCTCCACCCTGGCCCTCTTTCCCCAGCAAGGAGAGGCGAGCCTGGAGGTGTTCTGTGCCGAACTGGCTCCCCAGGCCCGTACCATTCGCCGGTTGCAACGGCAGATGGAGCGGCAACGAAGGGAGGCCAACCCTGAGAACTACGAGCGATATGGGGCGCATCAAAAAACAAGGCAACAAGAAGTTGCGCTGGAAGCAGAGCAAGCGCTACCAGGTCACCCGACGACGCAAGGCGACCAAAGAGCGCAAGCTGGCAGCGCACCGCAAGAGCCTGCATGGCCGCAAGGTGCATCAGGTGGTGAAGCTGGGCAGCACCATCATCATCGAAAAGATTTCCTACAAGGCATGGCAAAAGCAGTTTGGCAAGAGCGTGGGATTGCGAGCACCAGGGATGTTTGTAGACCTGTTGAGACGCACCGGGGCCACGCACGGGCGGCATCCTGGTGGAAGTCCCCACACGGACAACGTCGCTGAGCCAATGGTGCCATGGTTGTGGCAGACGGGTCAAGAAGCCGCTTTCACAGCGTTGGCATCAGTGCGCCTGTGGCGTGGGTCCCGTCCAACGCGATCTGTATTCCGCCTTTCTTGCCGCCTACCTTGATCCAGCAGAACCCATTCCCTCGTGTGCCCGATACCAGGGGTATTGGGAAGGTGCGGAGGCGCGCCTCATGGCAGCACACGAGCGTCTTCACCAACGCGCGAAAGAGGGGCAGATCTTGCCCCGAAGCTTTGGCCTGGCCAGAGCCAGAGCGCGTCTGCCGAAAAGTTCAGGGGAACCACCACTAGAGCCAACTCTTCTCCCCAAAGGAGAAGAGCTGGAAGCGTGGGCCGAACCCCTGGAACCCCCGCTGCTTTAGCACGGGGAGCTCTCAGGCCTGTTCTGCGACTCTCTTGTTGAGCAACAACTGCGCCAGGATAACCCTGTTGGTCGGGGTCAGTATGTCCCTGGAAAAGCTTTTGGTGGGATACGTGATAGAGGACTCCTCCCTCATTACCAGAAACTCCCCTGGATTCCGTCTGATGAGGAATGGCAAGACGTGTTGCGCTGTCTCAAGGGAGAGATGCTTCGAACTCAAGTCATGATGCTCATCGCCTACGATGGAGCGTTACGACGTGAGGAACTTATGCGACTTGAGATCGGTGATTTCGACTTTGCCTACCGACAGATTCGTGTGCAAGCAGAGCACGCCAAAAATAGACGCGAACGAGTTGTGGGATACAGTACTGTCACTGGCCGTCTCCTCGAAGCTTACCTGCAACATAGGCGTACCCTTTCGGTCAAGCCGGGTCCTCTCTTTGTGTCAGAGTCCCATCGCAATACTGCTGGTCCCCTTTCCTTAGTGATGTGGTCGAAGGGCGTACAGAAGATTGCGGGTCAGGCGAACCTTTCACGCTTCACCACTCATACTCCTCGACATCTCCGGTTAACGCATATGGCAAGAGCACACATGGATTTGCATCAGATCGCGACCTACGCGGGTCATTCCTCTTTGCAGACAACGATGCTCTACATCCACTTGAGCGGAGTGGAACTTACTGAAGCCGTGACAAAGAACTTGGCAGGCTTTGAGCAATGGATAGCTGCGATTCTTGGAGAAACATCATCATGAATTTTCTCACAACACAATCTGTACAGCAAGATGCTTCTTGGACATGGCCCTTTCAAGTAGAGAAATATGATTGTACGCTCACTCTTAGTGATATTGAACAAGTCCAACTGGAGCAAGTTTTCCGCCAGCAATTACAAATTCGAGGAAAAACGAAGCGTGTTCTCCAACGACTTTACCAACCCATTGCAGATGTCTGTATCTATTTGCATACCCCACAACCTGTAGCCTCCAGGGTCGTTCGTACAATGCTCTTTGAAATGCTTCATCGTGAAAAAACCTTCTGGGCTTGGTCAGTTGAAGAGTGGAGGGAAAGTATCTGCCCCAATCCCCAAGCCTTTGCGAAGCGGTATGGCTTATCACTTCGTCGACATGACGAAGCACGTCTGATGCTTGCAGCTCTCGCCTACTTGCTCTGCCCTCATATTTGCATTGAGCCGCTCCTGCTCATTGCTCCTACCTTGCTGACAAATAGAATCTTTGGAAGGGAAGCTATTACAACCGCTGTTGGGCGAATCAGAACAGTGTTACAGGGATGGGGCTATCGACAACACAGTGAAGCTCACCTCGTTACGTGTGTCAGTTACCTTCTGTTAAAGAATCGAAATCCCCTCCTTGATCATCTCACTGTCGAAGTACTCCAAGCTGCTGCAGAGGAGTGCCCTCTCACCGTACGCAGATATTTCTTTCAAGTCTCCCGTGCCCTTAAAGCACTTGGTATCATCTCGAAAACACTTCCAGGTTTTCTGTCAACAACCTTCCGTGACAAGGATACCAGTCTTTCTCAAGAATGGTTCTCTTGGTGCGAGCGATGGCGCAAACAGACGACGTTACAGCGTCCTGAAAATGTTTATTACCCGCTCCTCATGATTGGACGCTGGCTCAAAGCACAGCATCCTGATGTGACAAATCCGGCTCAATGGACGTATGATCTGGCGACAGAATTCATCGCAGCGGTGAATCAAGTGAAGATCGGCGAATGGGCCAACCCTTCCCTACGGATACGTAGAG
>DATAYF010000204.1:0-3900 GCA_036272735.1 Ktedonobacteraceae bacterium | reverse complement strand
GTAAATCAGATGGCGCAAAACCATCGATGAAGTCGAGCAACGCCAACCCTGGCTGGTCTCAGAAATTGGCGAGGGTGGCGAAGCTTTTGCGTAAATGCCCCTCACAAGCCAATCCAGAGAGTGAGAGATCTCCCATTTCGACTCAATCTCCCTTTGTGAAGTATACCGGGAACTCCATCACTTTTGGTGATGCCTGTTGGCCGAGGTCACGACAAGCATTTAAGGAAGTCGATGCTCACCTGAGTCCTTTCCGCAGAAAGACTCGGTGATAACCATCTTCTACTCGCCGCCCATCTTCCTCAAATCCAAGCTTGTGATAGAAGCGGAGATTTTCGGTCATCACTTCATTCGTGTACAAGCAAATCTCATCTAACTGCTCTTTTCGCCCCTGCTGTTCAACGAAGGCCATGAGCACCTGCCCCAATCCCTGCCCTTGAAAACGTGGGTCAACGGCGACATTCTCCACAAGCAAACTCCTCTCCCGTGACATCATCACCAGGACTCCTCGCACCTCTTCTTCGTTTGCAAGTACATAGACTACACCTTGTGCAATGAGCGCCTCGTAATCGGCATGCAGAGGAGCTGGTTCCCTGCCCATGCGAACAAGATACTTGGAATAGGCTGCGCGAACACAGGCCAAAACAGCCCTTTGATCTGCGGCCTGAGCCTGTCGAATGCATATGTTTTCCACGTGGAACCTCTCTTAAGAAATCAGGCGACGTGCAGGACTCGTTGACGAAGTAAAGGAAACTCAGCACGGCCATACATCATGCGTTTGATGAATTTGAGTCGATTGACATGGCCCTCGACGACCCCATTACTGTATGGGAGAGTCAGAGCCGCCGAAACTGCCGCTTTGTCCTGCTCAATTCCCCGCCCAAAGCGCTCCAACTCTGCAATGCCACAGCCCTGTACGGCAGTCAGCCACGTATCGAGCAATTCGGCTTGATGCTGATGGAGCATGGACGTGAAGCCTTGGGTAAGCTGATAGACGACTTCCATGTGAGGATGCATCTGGCGCAGCACCTGCAAGGTTTCTTGTTCGATGGCAGTCAATTCTGTGGAGCGTCGCAACAGCAAACGGACGACACGTTTTGCCAACAGTTGGTCAGAGGGCCCCGAAGAAGAAGCAACGTTCTTCCTCTTTTTTGCTGGAGATGTGGCTGACCGTGGTGCTGATGAAATGCCAGCAGGACGGAGTCGAGCCAGATAACTGTAGAAGGCTTTTGGCGAACCAGAGTAGCCGCGAGCCGCAATTTCACGCCAGATCTGGAGCCCATTGTGGTCCCCTTGCTGCCAGCGTCTGAGCACGTAGGTTTCATAGGGATCAATGAGACTCGGTCGTCTTCGTCTGAGGCGTTTTTCAGGAAAGTGCTCCTGCGCCAGCCACCGACGGATGGTACGCGGACTTAGACCAATCTGCTGAGCAATCTGGGCAGTTGTCAGGCCTTGCTTTTGTCGCTCTACTATCTGCTGATACCGCTTGAGGCGGCTTTCACAACGAGTACGTTGCACCTGTTGGATGAAAGGTGCTCGATAGGGATGTCCAGAAGCAACTGGCATGAGAGACGAAGATTCTTCTGAGGTCGCATCCTCCTTTTTCTGCTTCTCGGGCTCCTGTGCAGGTGGAGGAACGAGGAGGTGAGAAACGCTGCGAAGCTGACTACGATAGTGCTCAAGGGCAAGAGATACGGCCTCGCTCAGGTTATGGACAATGTGCCAGCGGTCGGCAACTTGAACGGCCTGGGGAGCGCCAGCAGAGGCTGCTGTTGCGTAGTCTGCTCCTCGATCACGACTGATCACCCGAATGCCAGGATGCGTTTTGAACCAGGTAGTGGCGGTGTCAACGGCACGATCTGGTAATAGGTCAATGACCTGGTGGGTCTCAAGATTGACGAGAATCGTGCCGTACTTGAGGCCACGTCGAAACGCGAAGTCATCGATGCCAACCTTCGTCGACGCCTTAGAAGGAAGTTCTGAAGCGGCTTTGAGCCGTCGAAGGATGGTTGCCGGAGAGGTGGGCATGCCCAAGCGTGTGGCGAGGCGAGCTCCTGCCTCTGCACTGATGGCGAACCCAACCGCCTCCAACGATGCACCCAAGCGCTGTGTCATGCGGGCCCATGGGCGAACCATGTCTGGGAACCTTTCGGCAAAGATACGCCGGGAACAGTCACTGGTTTGACAAAAGAATTTGCGCACGAGGAGTGAGAGGACCAACTTGCGTCCTGCGCTAGGCAAATCTGCAACTGTGCGCCGATAGCGGCTATGAATCCGTGTGGTGGGCTTTGAGCAGAGCGGGCACACTGCGGCTGGCGCAGTCGAGCGGATACAGATGGTCACACACTCATAGAGCACACCTACCAGGTCGATGACAAAACCATCGGGAAGTGAAAGCAATGGGGAAGATACCATAAGATGAAGAACTCCGAGTAGATGATCACAACTGCGTGATTTCACTTAGGTACTATACCATGTTGGTCAAGCCAACAGGCATCACCAAAAGTGATGGAGTTCCAAGATATGGGTTAATTTCGTAAAGTTGTCCAGATTTAAGGAAGAGCTTAATTTGTTAGAAATGGAGCAAGCCTGATCACAAATGCATGCTGTATTCCTAGCGAAGTCTGTTACTCCGCGTATTGGTGGTAATTAAGACGAAGAGTAGCCCTGCCTCGAATGCAAGCCGTCCAGATTGCCCCACACAAAAGCTCCTCTTACTTGACGACTCGAAAGGTAAGGTGGATGGCATCAGGAGCATTTACAACACGCGTCTTTTCTAGCTTCATGGGCTTGTTGCCAAGATGCTCAAACAAGCGAAGGCCTTCGCCGAGCAGAACGGGTACGAGGTGAATGTGTAGCTCCTCAATTAACCCGGCACTGAGGAACTGCTGAGCAGTCTGTGCGCCACCTCCTACCACGACATTCTTGTCGCCCGCGGCTGCTTTGGCTTGGGTCAAGGCGCTTTCAGGACCGTCAGTGACGAAGGTAAAAGCTGTCTCTCCCTTGGCTGGCTTTTCTGGGCTTATGTGTGTGAGGACAAAATGAGGCACGCGAAAAGGGGCGTTGACAAATCCGTCAAGCTGGTCTCCCAGATTGTAGAACCTCCTGCCCATGATGATCGCTCCCGTCGTTGTGATCACCTCTTCTACGACTTGAGCACTCTGGCCTGCAGGGGAGAAAAAATAGTCATGAAGCCCACTATCTTCGTCGCCAAGTCCAGCGATACATCCATCGAGGGACATGCTCATGTCTAAAATAATTTTTCCCATAAAATCCTCTTTTCTCTTTTTAACGAGATTCCGCTCCTGCAGCAACGTTCTGTACTTCGATGGACTTCGTTGCGCACTCGATGCGAATCCAGAGAGCGTCCTCTCCTGGTCTGCTCTCCTAGCGTAGCATGCTCAATCAGAAAAAACTTCTTGTATCTTGCTTTCATGACGGCTCTCTGCTGTGTAAATCCCAACAGTATTCGGCTCACCCGCACTTTGCGTGAATCCAAAGGAGCGAAGAAGACTCGTGTTGGTAGTAGCCCACTGCTCAAGCCTATCGAAGTAAACTGAAACCCAGTTAATGCTAGAGCTTTCACGCAAAGTGAGGAAGAGCCATTAAATGGGCGGATTGTTAAAAAATGCGACAATTAAATGGGTTAACAAGCGACCAGCCAGAAAGAGCCAGTAGAGCAGGAAGAGACCATTCATCCCACTCCTCGCTCATTTTTCTGCATACTCATGCCCGTTTTACCGCCCACATGATTGTCGTATTTTCGCTCACCGATTCCCAACATTTAGACCTTCTCACTCGTCTTTAAAGCAAAGAACAAAAAAGTCTTGACTTACCTTCTTGAAGAAATCTTCCGCTGAAAGCTCTTGGCTTTCCAGGGTGGTGGGGTGCGCTAAATTCATT
>DATAYF010000203.1:0-6589 GCA_036272735.1 Ktedonobacteraceae bacterium | reverse complement strand
TTTGGGCTGATAACACATAGTGTGACATTTCGGACGGGCTACAAATAGTGTTTACACCAGCGTACCAGACGCTCTTCCAGATCACGCAGGTGGCTTTTCTCTTTTGGGCCGTGACCCTCACGAGGATAGACGACCAGTTCGACAGGAACGCCGCGCTCCTTGAGAGCGCGCTGGAAGGCGTACGCCTGGTTGACCGGCACGCACTCGTCCTTTTCACCGTGAGCGATCAGCGTGGGAGTAGTCACACGGGCAGCGTAAGTAATGGCCGAGCGCTCGCGATAGGCTTCAGGATGTTCCAGCATGTCGGCGCCGATGAAACGCCGGTCCCAGTTGGGGATGTTTGTTTGCGCGTGGAAGCTGTGGAAGTCGCAGATGCCCGCACCCATCATCGCAGCCTTGAAACGATCCGTCTGCGTCACCGCCCAGGCCGTCATGAAACCGCCGTAACTCCAGCCCATAATGCCGATGCGGTTGGCATCTACCAGGCCGCGCTGGATCAGGTAATCGACGCCACGCATAATGTCTTGAAAGTCCTTCCCACCCATGTTGCCCAGCACAGCATCGGAGAAGGCTGTTCCGCGCCCCTGACTGCCGCGAATGTTGGCTTCAAGCACGGCAAAGCCTGCCGAGGCCAGCACCTGCGCCCATCCACCCCAGCTATCGACGTAAGCGGAAGACGGGCCACCATGCACATGTACCACTAATGGAGGCGGCGTCTTGCCATCGTGGTGAAGCGGCGAGGTAAGCAGCGCATCAATCTGCCAGCCGTCGATGCTTTCGTAGCGGAAGCGCTCTGTGGGCGCGATCGCCAGTGTCTCTTCCGCGATGGGGTTCAGCCGCGTGAGTCGCCGCCACTCGATGCCGTTCTTGGCGCTGCCATCCTCGCTCAGTTCACCAAACCACACGTCGTAGGGATGTTCATGCGTGGAATGAGTGACAGCAATACTTCGGAGATCAGGTGTTGCGGAGAAGCGCGGGCCAAAACGCTCACCGATCACAAAATCTTCGGCCAGCGTCTCCATGCTGCCATCCTGCTCATTCAGGAGGCCAATTTGATGGGTTACGCCAGACCATGCCGCGTAGAGCAGCTGCTTGCCATCAGGAAACCAGCGACACCAGCTCAGACTGCTCTTCCCGTTAGGGGTAAGATTACGAGCCTCACCGCCCTCAATCGATTGCACGAACAGATCACCGCCAACGAGTCCCCGATCGCTCCAATTGCCTGTAATGTAGGCTATCTGCCTGCCATCAGGCGACCAGGCAAGGCCGCTCGCCTGGCCCTCCAACTGCGAAATCTGACGTACCGCACCGCCGCCGGCGGGCACAATGCCGATCTGCCCATTGTACCAGTCTGTCTCATCTGGTCCCGTTGAGTAATAGACAGCGATCTGTTTTCCATCGGGCGACCAGGCATATTCCCACACGGTGAGATTATCCGGTGTGACTGGTTCAGGGATAGCGAAGTCAGGCCGCACTATCCACAGGCGACGATGCCGTGCGGGTACGACAACAAGAGGATCGCTTTGTGGCATCTCGCCTTCCAGCGAGAGAAAAGCGATGCGGCTGCCATCAGGCGCCCATTCCGGGTCGCTCACGCCGTTAGGCATGGTGCAGACACGCCTCGCCTCGCCGCCATGTACCTCTATGACATGCAATTGTGGCTTCTCCTTCTCGCCTTCTTCTGTAGAGATGTAGGCAAGCTGCCGACTATCGGGGGACCAGCGCGGGTACATGTCGTCTTTCGACCCTCTGGTCAAAGGCTGGGCTTCACCCTTTCCGGAGGTCTCCACCATCCAGATACGCGACTGCTCTTTCTGCTGATCAGCCACGAATGCCGACAGGGTAAACGCGACCCGCTGCCCATCAGGCGAAAGGGTGACATCATGTGCCTCCCGGATGCTCAACATCGTCCCCGGCTCGATCGGCACGCGAGACGCCGTATCGCCCGAAGCTGGAGGCATGACATTGCCGGTTGAGTGGGTTTGCGTGACACCGCTCTGTGGTTCGCTCATGAAAAATACTCCTGAAGCTTGCTTGTATTTTTTTCTCTCAGTGGAAAAGGCAAGAGAAGAGAGACCTGGCACTTAAATCATAGAGATGCAAGGACGCCTCGAAACATGCCAACCCTTTGAACATTATGATAGCACTGGCAGCCCATAATAGCCATTCCTCTCCGAGCCCGGCGCCTGTTGCTGATTGGCATGCTGACGATCCGTGTCGTACTTCTCGTAGCCCTATGCGCAATTTGCTGTTCTACTGCCCAAAAAAGCACCTGGTTATTTACTGGCCAGTAAATAACCAGGCATAGGCGTCAAGTTAAGAAAGAACTGGTTCAGGCTGACAAGTGAAAGCTCCCGTATCGTGATAGAAGGATGCAAACTCTGTCCGAAACAGGAGCTTTTTTATGAACAATACGACACCAGTGTGCCGTGCCTTAGAAGATCTTGTCTATCACGACGCACCTCGTTTGGCTCAAGAACAAGGAGTGGTGATCCGGCATCGTTGTTTTTCAGCGAGTACCTTGCTGCTCTTACTCGTCTTTGGCTGGCTCAAGCATCCCGTCGCTGGCCCTGCGTCAGCTCGCCCGTTTTGCTCGTTCGCTTGGGGTGAAGGTGAGCAAACAGGCAATCTTCGAGCGATTGACAGAACGTACAGCAAACTGGCTTCTCAGCGTCTTACAGCAAGCAGTTCAAACCCTCTTATTCACCTCTTCTTTATCCGTTGGGCTCCTGGCTCGTTTTCCCGCGGTCGTCCTCGAAGATACGTCTTGTATTGAATTCCCCTCGGCTCTTGCTCGGTATTGGAAAGGAAGTGGAGGCCGTGCATCCCCATCAGCTCTCAAGCTCGCCGTTCGCTGGGATTTGCGCAGTGGCAGATTGCAAGGACCGATGCTCTATGAGGGCCGTGATCAGGACAGTCGGATGAGCATCCATGCCTTGCCTTTACCGCAAGTCAGTGTGTGGGTGGCAGATGCTGCCTATTACTCCCTCAAGCAATTGCGTCAGATGAACCAACAAGGGGTCGTGTTTGTGATCCGTCCACGTGGCAATCTTGCCGTGAGTCGGCTCGATGGGCAGCGTTTGGACCTGGTTTCCCACCTACCCACTTTGACCGACAAGATCATTGACCTTCCCGTCCGTTTAGGCTCCATTCGCCCTCTCTGGCTCAATGCGAGGATCATTGCCTTTCCTGTCACTGAGGAGGTGGCGCAGAAACGGAGACAGCATCTGCTGGACACAGCCAAAAGGAGGGGCCATGCGCCTTCGGCAGAAGCCCTTGCCCTTGCGGCTTGGACCTTGATCGTGACCAATGCATCGGTGCAGGATCTCTCGGCTGAGGAAGCGCTCCTGCTGTTTCGGGCCCGTTGGCAAGTCGAGTTACTCTTCAAGCTCTGGAAAAGTCATGGGCATGTAGATGAATGGGCCAGCCAACTTCCCGAGCATATTCTCTGTGAGGTGTATGCCAAATTGCTCGCAATGCTGGTAGAACATTGGGTTCTCCTTGAGAGTTGCTGGGATGATCCCCACCGCAATTGGATGCTCTGTGCTGACTTGCTTCGAGATCAACTCCCGCTCTTGCTTCTTGGTCTTCGCGGATGTATCCCTCTCTCGTCTGCTCTTCACTACATCCGTGATGCCTTACTGGGAAATGCTTCCATTCCTGCTCGAAGCACACGCCCCAGTACCTCTCATCAACTTCTTGACGGGGGATACTGGGGCATAACTTGACGCCTATGCCTGGTTATTTACTGGCCAGGTGCCTTTATTTGTGCCTCGACGCCCTCGTTTTTGACAGTTTATTTGACAGTAACTACAGAGAAAACCGACGACAAAGACGACAGAGACGAACAGAAAAACTGAAGCGTTTTGAGCATAATTTGAAACGCAAGTTCCTGAACAACACCCCAAAAAAACGCTATTTTTGGCTATTGTTGACAGAGGCAGTCCAGGCTTGCTGCGCTGCTCTACAGATTTATACCCGCGAGCAATTTTCTATGCGGTGGGCCGCACTTCACAGCCAAATCGCATTTATTCTTTTTCTTACTTCAACACTTTTAGAGGATCAGACAAGGAAGCATATACTATTACGTGAGGCTTTACAATCTGCTCAGTATGCGCTGCTCATTTTCGCATTAGAAATGTCTGTTCCAATGCATTCTAAACTCCAGCTACTATCTCAGGCCATCCAAGAATCGTTGCAGAGTGAAAATTGTCTCCCTGAAAATGAATGAAGTTGACAGCAAAACCGAAAAATGAGAACGGTATTCTGTTCGTTGCAGTAAACAGCAGGATAGTGGTTTGAGCACGGAAATAGCACAGAATGGCACCTGTAAACAGTTGATGTAAAATCCCCCTTTCGGCACCCCGTAAGTCAGGATAGGTGTATAAAAACCGCCCATGTAAAGGCTCATGCCCAGGTTTGGTGATGGCAAGCTTATCGGCATGGGTTCCCTAAGATTCGTGCTCACGAGATAAGCGAGAATGACTCATCAACTCACAGATTCACCAAACCTGTGCATGAGCCTCAGATGGTAACTGGGCTGAGGGCCATTCCGTCGAACAGTCACCCCCAATTTTTTGGGGGTGACTGTTCGACACTCTTTCCACCTGCTGGCTCATTTTCTAAGAAGAGGCCATTTTCAGAGAGAAATGGTGTCCAACCAATGTTCATGTGTTGCCTGCTATCTTCTGTCCTGAGAGCGGTAGAAGCACTGAGCTTCTGCTCTGTTCCCACCAGTGAGCCCACATTCCGATGATTGAGGCTGATTCCCTCGAAGATTGAGCCCATTTACCATCAGGATCTTGGGATTTACAACTGGTAAATGCCCTGCGAAGTGAGCAGGTCTGGCCCTCAAATGTGAGCACTTGCCCCCGAATGTTGAGCAATAGGATCATGATCGACTGGAAAACCGCTCTAGAAGCGAATCGCCACATACCATTCTTGTAAATTCAGTGCTCATTATTCGCCACAAATATGGACCATGAAGGGAAAGTGTGTTACTCTGGATGGTGAACATCAGGAAACACGTGAAATCCGCTCTGGGAAAAGAGACATCCATTCACCAGGGATGACAGTAGAAAGCACAACTGAATGCCAGATGGACGCATCCGTCAACATATACGTTCGGGAATCATCGTGTCAATCGTCCTCAAGCAAGACCAGCGAACAGGAAAACTGACCCGAGGAATCGTCAAGGACATTTTGACCAACTCCGCTTCTCACCCACATGGGATCAAGGTACGGCTGGTCGATGGACAGGTTGGGCGCGTACAGAAAATCGAGGAGTAGTATGCCAGTTCACCCAGATGCTACGCGAGCGCTCGGGAGGGCTCCTTGATGGCTGGCTGGACCAGGTGAACCAGAGCAACATCCCCGAACTTCAGTCCTTTGCCACAGGAGTCGAGAAAGACAAGGAGACGGTGAGAGCAGGGCTTACCTGGTGGATCAATAACGGTGTGGTCGAAGGGCATGTGACGAAGCTGAAGCTTATCAAAAGGCAGGGGTATGGGCAAGCTGGATTTCCACTCCTGCCCAAGCGGGTGCTGCATGCTATCTAATGATCATGACTCTGCGATGGCTGTCAGGCAAAAGTAGAGCGTCAATTCCCGTCCATCTGGACTGACTTTTAAGGGAAAGTTCTCCGAATCCCAGCGTTCTTGTTCTTCTTTCATCGCTTGACGGCACAGATGCGCTGTTCGGTGAACATATGCTGTCCAATCTTCATGCTCCTCACGCACAAAATCCCCTCCCACAACGGGATGGAGATGAGAACCATCAGCCAATTTCAGCCATGGTTCCCAACCAACCACTGCCCACTGTGCCACCTCGAGAACATCAACAATGTGGGAGGCATTCTCAGGCGTTAATACAATTTCTCGATCAGAAAGCGATTGCTCTTTGAGACTGTGTGGCAAAAGGTCTTGTCAATCCCAACACTATTCTGGCGAAAATCCCACACTTATCCTGGTGAACAAGGTGTTCCGGGTAGCTTACCCACCAGGACAATTATGGTAAAAGCGGCTAGAATAGTGTTGGGATTGACACGAGTGCGTTGCGTTACCGGAGCTCGCAGATGTAGGACATGGCTGGCTTGCCGTTGAGCGTGAGCGAACCTCCGGCGACGAATCCGTTGTGTTCAAGCACCTTGCGCGAGGCCGGATTGTCCAGCGTGACCCTCGCGCGCAGCCTGGTGAGTCCGTACTCTGTGGCGGCGAGCTCGCACACCTTACGCACCGCCGCTGTAGCCAGCCCTTGCCCCGCAGCCTTCTGCGCGATCCGGTATCCGAGTTCCGCCGACCCGTCTGTCACTTTGAACAGGTTCACCCGCCCCACCACCTCGCCGCCCTCGGCCACCAGCAGGTAAAAGTAATCCGTCCTGGCGGCCTGCTGCGCGAGCAGTTGCGCATGGCGCGTGTCGAACTCGGCGAAGAACTCGTCCCCCCGATCTGGTATCACCGCCGCGAAGTAGGCCCGATTCTCCCGCTCGAATGCAAGCAGGGCTGGCGCGTGGTCGAGGCGGACCAACTGAAGGTCTGGCATGGGTCGTTGGAGGCGCGGTGTCGATTCCGACCCGGTTCCCCTGTCCTCC
>DATAYF010000202.1:0-3386 GCA_036272735.1 Ktedonobacteraceae bacterium | reverse complement strand
CAAACCTGTGCATGAGCCTCAGATGGTAACTGGGCTGAGGGCCATTGCGTCGAACAGTCACCCCCAAAAATTGGGGGTGACTGTTCGACACTCTTTCCACCTGCTGGCTCATTTTCTAAGAAGAGGCCATTTTCAGAGAGAAATGGTGTCCAACCAATTTTCATGTGTTGCCTGCTAGCTTCTGTCCTGAGAGCGGTAGAAGCACTGAGCTTCTGCTCTGTTGCCAACAATGAGCCCACATTCCGATGATTGAGGCTGATTCCGTCGAAGATTGAGCCCATCTACCAAAACCCACTGGGGTATATACTTGGTACATGCCCTACGAAGTGAGCGGATTTTGCCCTCAAACGTGAAAATTTGCCCTCAATCTTGAGCACTGGTACATACGTTTTCTGGAAAACCGCTCCGCATCCGGCTTCTTCCATCGATGTCTTGTAAATGAGAGGGAGAGAAAGAGAGGTTCGCATGAGCTCGAAAGAAAGGCAAGGGTCTGATCAGCTCAAGTAAGGTGTCCATCTCGCGCGTCACGCGTCTCCGGTGCGCAAGATCTGAGAAGTTTTGTCCTTTCTTCTCTGTTAGACTATTTTCCATGGAGTGTCCATGGAGTGGACCCCGGATGTTAGACTGTACCCATTTCAAAGAGAGAGGGAGTCTGTTTAAACAGGCAGATGACGCCTCTTGTCAGAACAAGGTGATGACGCCTGATATGACCCGTTTGTGAAGAGAAAGGAGCAAGAAGCATGATTCCTACGACGAATCTCGACCTGTTCGCGGGAATTCCAGTCGCCGACTACGCAGCGGCGCTCTCGTGGTACCAACGGCTGCTGGGTAAGGCGCCCGCATTCTATCCAAACGACAGAGAGGCCGTGTGGGAGCTAGCTCCGCATCGGTACATGTACATTGTGCTGCGGCCAGAGCACGCTGGCCACGCCATGCACTTGAGCTTCGTCGATGACCTCGATGCACTCGTGGCGCAGATAGCCGATCGGGGGCTCGACCCTGCGGAACGGGAAACCTACTCCAACGGCACGCGCAAGATCACGTACCGCGATCCTGACGGAAACGAGATCGCATTCGGCGGCGCTCCGCTGGAACCGGCTTAAAGCTGTGGCGGCGAGACGAAAACGGCAGAATCGGTTCTTGCCATTCATCCTTTATCTTCTAACCACGTCCCAGTCAGTCCGTTTTTCCTGTTGGAGACCAACGCTTGCCCTTCGCCTCGCCTGCGTTGGTCGGCCACAGGGAAAACGGACTGACTGGGACGTGGTCGGCGGGAAAGGATGACAGGCCGCGAACAAGCCAAGAATGTCCTTAGACACGGAAAGCGCATGAAAGGAAGGGAACGTATGTCAACCTTTGAGAACAGCAACGCAGATCGGGGAAAAAACGCATCGTCCATGCCTGAACTCAACGTCCTGCTGGACGGACTCGCCTATGTCGAATCGCCTCGCTGGCACGAGGGCCGACTGTGGTTCGCCCACTGGGGGACGGGCGAGATCGTCGCAGTCGATCCTTTCGGCAACAGTGAAGTCACCGGCCACGGACCTGCTGGCCTGGGCTGGGCCATCGACTGGCTGCCCGATGGCCGCCTGCTGGTCACGGGCAAGGAGCTGCTGTGCAGGGAACCGGACGGGTCGATGGTTCGGCACGCAGACCTCAGCGGGGTCGCCGATTTCTGGAACGAGATCGTGGTAGATGGCCGGGGCAACATCTACCTCAACAGCATCCGCTTCGGCTTCCTCGCCGGTCAGCCGCCCACATCCGGCATCATTGCACTGGTCACCCCGGACGGCTCGGTCCGCCAGGTCGCCGACGACCTGGCGTTCCCCAACGGCATGGTGATCACGCCTGATAACTCGACGCTGATCATCTCCGAGTCCTTCACTGGGCGGCTCATCGCCTTCGATATCGAATCCGACGGCAGCCTGTCCAACCAGCGGGTATGGGCCGAGGGCCTTGGTCCAGATGGCATCTGCATGGATGCCGAAGGTGCCGTCTGGGTCCAGACAGGCGACACACGTGCACACACCGGGCGTTCCGATGCACCGGAGGGCGCGGTCGTGCGGGTCCGCGAGGGCAGCGAGGTGCTACAACGGATCGAGTACGACCGTGCGATCTTCGCCGCCATGCTCGGTGGACCGGACCGCACGACGCTGTTCCTGCTGGCAGCCGAGTGGCGCGGCATCGAGCAGGTGAACGAGGCGGTCGCAGCTCGGACCGGCCAGGTGTTGGTCAGCCAGGTATCGGTACCCGGTGCCGGATGGCCGTGACAGAGGCCCGAAGCCAAATGGCAGTTCCAACGCATCAAAGGGGTGATAATTAGTTATCAATAGCGTTGACAATTTTGGTCATACTGTGGTCAAATAACGACATGAAATTAAGCCAGTATGCCAAACAGGTCGGCATCAGCTACATAACCGCGTATCGCTGGTATCGCGCTGGCTCCCTTGATGCCTATCAAACGGAGACCGGCATTATCATTGTGCGAGACGAGCACGACGAGAAGCCTCTCACGGGCCGCATCGCCTTGTATGCGCGGGTGTCCTCCATCGGGCAAAAAGAGGACTTAGATCGTCAGATACAACGCTTGAAAGACTATGCGGCGGCCCGTGGCTATCAGGTGGCCAAAGAGGTCACGGAGATCGCATCAGGTCTTAATGATAGCCGTCCAAAGCTTGAGAAGCTGCTGGCCGATACCAGCATTGGCACGATTGTGGTTGAGAACCGTGATCGCCTTAGCCGCTTTGGCAGTCACTCCATCGAAACGCTCTTAGCGGCACAAGGACGACACCTGGAGATGATTTTTCAGAGCGATACGGGCGATGAACTGGTAGACGACTTCGTGAGCGTCATCGCCAGTATGGCAGCACGTATCTATCATAAATGCGGCGTCAGAGGACCCCTTGCTTCGAGCGATGGGGATGAATGCCGCCGTTCCTTTCAGCATTCCTTGTTGACTTCCTACACTGTGTATGTTAAAATGTAGAGTATGGAACAGAAACGCGCGTACAAGTACAGGTTTTACCCAACCGACGAGCAGAAGCAGACGCTTGCTCGGACCTTTGGGTGTTGCCGATATGTCTACAACTGGGCATTGCGTAAGAAAACCGATGCCTACTACAAGGACAATCAACGCCTGTACTACAAAGACCTCTCTGCCCTGCTGCCTTTGTTGAAGAAGCAGGAAGAAACGGCATGGCTTTCTGAAGTTGCTTCTGTTCCTCTGCAACAAGCGTTGCGCAACCTGGATCGCGCCTTTCTCAACTTCTTTGAGGGTCATGGCAAGTATCCCACCTTTAAGAAGAAGCGCAACCGTCAATCTGCGACCTACCCTGGCACCGCTTTCACCTGGCGCAATGGGCATATCACTCTTGCCAAGATGCAAG